>DASWPO010000319.1:0-49962 GCA_036404015.1 Bordetella sp.
ATGATCAAGGCGGCCGACCCCAAGGTGACCGACGCCGAGGCCGAGATGGTCGAGCGCAGCGCCTGCCCCACCTGCGGCTCGTGCTCGGGCATGTTCACGGCCAACTCCATGAACTGCCTGACCGAGGCCATCGGCCTGGCGCTGCCGGGCAACGGCACCATCGTGGCCACGCACGCCTGGCGCCGCGGCTTGTTCGAGCAGGCGGGCCGCCTGGTGGTCGACCTGTGCCGCCGCTACTACGAGCAGGACGACGCCTCGGTGCTGCCGCGTTCCATCGCCACCAAGAGCGCCTTCGTCAATGCCATGACGCTGGACGTCGCCATGGGCGGCTCGACCAATACCGTGCTGCACCTGCTGGCCGCGGCGCAGGAAGCCGGCGTGGACTTCGCCATGGCCGACATCGACAAGATCTCGCGCCGCGTGCCCTGCCTGTGCAAGGCCGCGCCCGCCACCGACAAGTACCACATCGAGGACGTGCACCGCGCCGGCGGCATCCTGGGCATCCTGGGCGAACTGGCGCGCGCCGACCTGCTGGATCTTTCCTGCGGCAACGTGCACAGCGGCACGCTGGGCAATGCCATCGCCGCCTGGGATGTGGGTGGCGGCGCCGGCGAAGCCGCGCAGAAGTTCTACCGCGCGGCGCCCGGCGGCATTCCCACCACCGTGGCCTTCAGCCAGGACGCGACCTTCCTCACGCTCGACCTCGACCGCAAGTCGGGCTGCATCCGCAGCAAGGAAAACGCCTACTCCAAGGACGGCGGCCTGGCCGTGCTGTACGGCAACCTGGCCGAGAAGGGCTGCATCGTGAAGACGGCCGGCGTGGACGAATCGCAATGGACCTTCACCGGCCGGGCGCGCGTGTTCGAAAGCCAGGACGATGCCGTCGAAGGCATCCTGGGCGACCAGGTGTCGGCGGGCGATGTGGTCATCATCCGCTACGAAGGCCCCAAGGGCGGCCCCGGCATGCAGGAGATGCTCTATCCCACGTCCTATCTGAAGTCCAAGGGCCTGGGCAAGACCTGCGCGCTGTTCACCGATGGCCGCTTCTCGGGCGGCTCGTCGGGCCTGGTGATCGGCCATGCCTCGCCGGAAGCGGCCGAAGGCGGCGCCATCGGCCTGGTCGAGGACGGCGACACCATCGAGATCGACATCCCCAACCGCCGCATCCACCTGGCGGTGTCCGAGGCGGATTTGGCCAGGCGCCGCGCCGCCATGCAGGCGCGCGGCGATCGCGCCTGGCAGCCGGAAAACCGCCAGCGCGTGGTGTCGCTGGCGCTGCAGGCCTATGCCGCCTTGGCCACCTCGGCCGACCGCGGCGCGGTGCGCGATCTGTCGCAGCTCAAGCGGTAAATCCGCCGTTCACGTCGATGACCGACCCGGTGATGAAGCCGGCGTCGGGCCCCGCGAGGAAGACGATGGCCGCGGCCACTTCCTCGACGGCCGCGTAGCGGTGAATGGCATGCGATTCCATGATGATGGGCGGCAGCTTGTCTTTCGAACCGGCGGCCATGTCGGTATCCATCATGCCGGCCTGCACGACGTTGACGGTGATATTGCGCGCCCCGAGATCGCGCGCCGCGCCCTTGCTGTAGCCGACCACCGCGGCCTTGCTCGCAGCATAGTCAGCGGTGCCCGGGAAGGCGATGCGTGTGCCAAGGCCCGACCCGACCGAGATGATCCGGCCGCCTTCCGGCAGCACCTTGGCGGCCGCGCGGATATTGGCGATCACGCCCATGGTGTTGATGGACCACTGGCGATCCATCGCCGCATTGTCGATGCCGGGGTCGTCGATGGTCTTGCCCTGCCAGGCGACGGCGGCGTTGTTGACCAGGACGTCCAGCTTGCCCAGGGTCTCGGCAACTGTTCGGACCAGCGGCTCCGACGCGGAAGGATCGCCCTGGTCGGCCTGGATCGCGATGGCGCGCACGCCCTTCGCCTTGAGGCTTTCGACGACGGCCGCCGCCTTTTCTTCCGAAGCGACATAGCTGATCGCGATATCCGCGCCCTGATCGGCCAGCGCTGCCGCGATCGCCGCGCCGAGGCCGCGCGAACCGCCCGTCACGAGGGCGACCTTGCCTGAAAGTATCTTTGTCATGGTGAAATCCTTGGTTTGACAGGAACGGTTTGCGGCAAAGCCGCCCTTCACCAGGGCAGGCGTTCGTCGAGGAAGAAGAAGCCGCCGGTCGGGCCGTCTGCGCCGAGGCTGGCGTACTTGACGGCCATGCGCGCGCCCTCTTCGACGCTCATGTTTGCCTGCTCGCCGCCCATCGCGGTCCGTAGCCAGCCTGGGTGGATCGCGTTGATCTTGATCGGTGTGCCGCGCAGTTCTTCGGCGATCAGGATGGTGAAGGCGTTGAGCGCGGCCTTGGAGGTGTCGTAGCCGAGCGCCCGAATCGGATAGACGGGCGAGGTTGGATCGGAGAGGTGCGCGAGCGATCCCCTGATGCTTGACACGTTCACGACGCGGCCCGCGGCGGATCGCCGGATCAGCGGGAGCAGGATCTGCGTTAGGAAGACAGGCGCGAAGAAGTTCGCCTCGAAGGTGTCGCGCACCACGCCCGGCAGGGCCGCGCTAGGTTGCAAAGGCGCCGGCGTCCCGCCATCGGGACTGTCCAGCAGGATGCCGGCGTTGTTGACCAGTATGTCCAGCTTGCCGTGCGCCTTGTCGATCGATGCATGGGCCGCCTGTCGATCCGTCTCGCGTGTGATGTCGAGCCGTAGCGCGGATGCCTCAAAGCCCTGGTCCCGCAGCGCAGCGGCAGCATCGTCCGCCTTTTTCCCGTCTCGCGCGCCCACGATGACATGGGCGCCGAGCGACGCGAGCTGGCGGCTTGTCTCCAGGCCGAGGCCGCGCGCCCCGCCGGTCACGAGTGCGATCTTGCCGGACAGGGAGGTTTGCGATGGCACGGCGTCATTTGCCATGGTGGCGCTCCTTCAACATGTTCTTTGAAAATAAAATACTGATCGTTATGATAACGAACGGTACTTTATTGATGAACGAGGCGTCAAGTGTTTTATACTGATCAGTACTGAAATTCTTGCCGCGGATTCGCCATGGGGCGCCACAGACAATTTGATGAAGGCGAGGCGCTTGAAGCCGCGCTGTCCGTCTTTTGGCAGAAGGGGTATGAAGGCGCCTCGTTCGAGGACCTGACAAAGGCCACCGGTGTGGCTCGTCCGGGCCTCTACGCCGCGTTTGGAAACAAAGAAGAGATCTTTCGCAAGGCCCTTGATCTCTATGATTCCCAATACATGGGTTTTATGGCGGACGCATTGAACGAGCCCACCTCGCATGGCGTCGTGGCGCGCATTCTGCGGGGATCGGCGGCTTTGCACACCATGGACTCGGCCCATCCCGGCTGCTTGGGAATAAACGGCGCGCTTGCCTGTTCGGATGATGCCGAGCCCATCCGCCGTGAACTCATTCGCCGCCGCGCCGCCACGCAGCTTGCCCTGCGTCGACGCCTGGATCGGGCGCAACGCGAAGGGGATCTGCCGCCATCGGCGGATAGCGCAAGCCTGGCTTCTTTCGTGATGGCCGTCTCGCAAGGGATGGCGGTGCAGGCCAAAGCGGGCGCGTCCAGGAAAACGCTCGAAGGGCTGGTGGCCCACGTCCTCGATACGTGGCCTTCACCGTGACGTCATTCCGAGGCCGGGCAGCAAGGTTTCAAGATCGACGGCTTGGGCCATTGCCCGGTTGCCTTCGTCTCCGGGGTGGAGATGGTCGCCGGAATCGAAGCGCAATGCGATGCGGGCCGGATGATCGGGGTCGCGCAAGGCCGCATCGAAATCAATGACGGCATCGAACGCGCCACCGTGGCGTATCCAGTCGTTTACCTGCCGGCGCAGGGCGTCCTTGTCGAGGTTGTAGTAGTCGTCCAGCGGCGTGCCGGACAACGCACCCTCGAACGGGGCGAGCGTTGCGCCGATCACCCGGACCCCACGGCTGCGAGCCTGCTCGACCAACTGTCGATAGCCCGCCGCCAGTGCTTCCCGTGCCGGGCGGCGTGATTCGCGCGCGAAGGCGGTGCCTGGCCAGGAAATATCGTTGATGCCCAGCATCACGACGACGCTCTGCACGCCCGGTTGCGCCAGCACGTCGCGCTCCAGCCGGGCCAGCGCGTTGACGCCCATGCCATCGGACAGCAGCCGGGCGCCCGAGATGCCGGCATTGACGACGGCCACCCCATGCGGCGCCAGGCGAGCTGCCAGGAAGTCCGGCCAGCGCTTGTCCTGGTCCAGACTGGCCGCCGCACCGTCGGTGATGGAATCGCCGATCACCGCGACGGCGCGCGCCGCCTGCCTGGTTTCGACCTGGATGCCCGCCAGCAGCAGGCGGGCCGTGGTGCTCTGCGCGGCGCCGTCCGCCGTTCGGAGCGCCGGGTCCGCGGCCTGGTCGCCAGAGACGATCCAGCCGGTCTGGCGGCCGTCCCAGTGAAAGGTGTCGATCGGCGTTGCATTCGGCAGGTAGAGGCTCACCGCTACCTGAGCCAGTGCAGGAACCGCCAAGGCCACGGGATCGCTGACCAGCGCCGCGCCGGGGAGGAGGGTCGCGGTCTCCCGGCCGCCGAATGTCACGGTGCGCGAGCTGTTGGCGGTCATGGCGCCGTCCTTGCGCGGTCGCGCGACCGAGGCCTTGCCCACTGTGAGCGGTTGCTTGCCGTAGGCATTGGATAGAACGATGCGCAAGCGCTGTCCACCCAGGCTGACACGTGCAATCTGGCGCACGGTCTGGTCATGCAGCACGCCTGGGACATTGCTGGGAAACAGAAAATCCGGTCCCCAGGCTGGCTGTGGGCTGGCATTCCAGGTCGCCACCCAGGAAGGTGCGGCGGCAACGGCGGGATCGGCGGTCATGGCCGCCCCTGCCGCGAGCGTCAGGGGCGGCATCGTGCAGGCCGAGGCCGAGGCAGCGGGAAGGGATTTGGCGCGTCTTTTCATGTGAGTGAATTCAATGTCGATCTGGAGACGAATCATGAGTTCAAAGACAAAATTAGAATAGACCGGCCGTCAGAACATCATTTATGAATTGAACTCACCATGGAGGCGAACATGGCCCGTCTGGAAGTCAATCGGTCCGGCGAATTGGAAGTGTTCGTGCGCGTCATCGAGCTGGGCGGCTTTTCCGCTGCCGCCCGCGCTTGCGGCATGACGCCCTCGGCCGTCAGCAAGCTGGTCGCACGCCTGGAACAGCGTCTGGGCACGCGCCTGGTGAACCGTTCCACCCGGCAGCTCCAGCTTACGCCCGAGGGTTGCGTCTTCTACGAACGCGGCGTGCGCATCCTGGCCGACCTGGAAGAAGCCGAGCGTTGCGCGGGCGAACACACGGCCCCTCGCGGCCGGCTGCGCGTGAATGCCAATGTGCCCTTCGGGCACCACTTCCTGCTGCCGCTGGTTCCCGAGTTCCTGGAACGCCATCCGGATGTGACCTTGGATATCGTGCTGACCGATGAGGTCATCGACATTCTGGAGCAGCGCACCGATGTGGCCGTGCGTGCCGGTCCGCTGAAAAGCTCGAGCCTGGTGGCGCGCAAGCTGGGCCAGACGCGCATGGTGATCGTTGGCGCGCCCGCTTATCTGGCGCGTCACGGCACGCCGGCTACGCCGGAGGACCTGCTTGAACACAATCGCCTGGGCGCGAACTACGCGCGGGCGCAGCCCGGCTGGCCCTTGCGGCGTGGCGGAGAGGACATGGTGCTTGCCGTGACCGGCAACGCGCAGGCCAGCGATGGCGAAGCGCTGCACCGCCTGGCCTTGGCCGGGTTGGGGCTGGCGCGTCTGGCTGCCTTCCAGGTGCGTGAGGACATCGCTGCCGGCCGGCTGTCGCCGGTGCTCGAAGACTGCAATCCGGGCGATGTCGAAGCCGTGCACGCCGTCTATGTCGGCCAGGGCGGCTACCTGCCGCAACGGGTGCGCGCCTTCCTGGGCTTTCTTGCCGAACGGGTCGATATCGGCCAGGCCTGATCCTGCTCGATATGGGCGCCAGGCAACGGGTTTGTCCATTAACTTGCAAAATGCAAGTTAACTGCGTAGTATTCAACTTGCGTTTTGCAAGTAAACTAACCGGAACCTCACGCAACCGGACGTACCCATCATGGACCGTTGGACGAAAAGCAATTGCCCCATCTGCTACGGGCTCGATCTGCTCGGCGACAAATGGACGCTGCTGATCGTGCGCGACATGCTGACCCGCCAGAAGCGCTACTACAAGGAGTTCCTGAGCTCCGACGAAGGTATCGCGACCAATATCCTGGCGGACCGGCTCAAGCGCATGGCCGAGCATGGCCTCGTCGTCCGGGAGGACGACCCCGACAACAAAGGGCAGATCGTCTACCGCCCCACGGAGAAGGCGCAGGCTTTGCAGCCCGTGCTCGATGCCATGGCGCAATGGGGGATCACGCATGGTCCGTCCGCGCTGCAGGTTCCTTCCGACATGAAAAGGAAGAAAAGAAATGACTCAGCAACAAGGCAGTAAAGGCTATGCCCTGATCACGGGCGCTTCATCGGGCATCGGCGCGATCTACGCCGACCGCCTCGCCCGCCGCGGCTACGACCTCATCCTGGTGGCGCGCCGCGAAGACCGGCTGCGCGAACTGGCCGGCCGCATCACGGCCGGGACCGGCCGCGCGGTCGAAACCGTGGCGGCCGACTTGGGCGAGCGCGCGTCGCTGGCCAAGGTCGAGGCCATTCTGCGCGATGACGCGCGCATTACCTTGCTGGTCAACAATGCCGGCACTGCGTCGATCCAGCCGCTGCTGGCCGCCGAGGTGGACGAGATGAGCGACATGATCGCGCTCAACGTCGACGCGCTGACGCGCCTGAGCTATGCCGCGGCGCCCGGCTTCGTGCGGCGCGGCAGCGGCACCCTTATCAATATCGCGTCCGTCGTGGCGATCGCGCCGGAAGTCCTCAACGGCGTCTACGGCGCCAGCAAGGCCTATGTGCTGGCCTTCAGCCGTTCGCTGCGCAGCGAACTGGCCGACAAGGGCGTGCGCGTGCAGGTGGTGCTGCCGGGCGCCACGGCGACCGACATCTGGGCCAATGCCGGCCGCAGGCTGGAAGACATGCCGAAAGAAATCCTGATGTCCACCGACCAGATGGTCGACGCGGCCCTGGCCGGCCTGGACCTGGGCGAGTTCGCCACCATCCCGGCCTTGCCGGAACTGGCCGATTGGGACAAGTTCGAGCAGGCGCGCCAGGTGCTCATGCCCAATCTGTCTCTCGCCGAACCGGCCGCGCGCTATCGCCAAGGGGCGTGAGCCGGGCTCCGGCCTGGCCTGTGCCGTGAGCTCAGTCCCAGGCGGGCGCCAGCCCGTCGGGGGACACGATGCGGCCGTCGGGCCGGGCCAGTGTCGACAAGGCATGCATGTCTTCGGCCGGCAGCGCGAAATCGAACACCTGCATGTTCGCGCGGGCGCGCTCGGTCTGCAGCGTCTTGGTCAAGGTGACCACATTGTCCTGCTGCACCAGCCAGCGCAGCGCGATCTGCGCCGGCGTCTTGCCCAGGCGCCGGGCGATGCCGGCGATGACGGGGTCGGCCAGCACCTTGCCGTCGGCCATGGCGAAGTAGGCCGTCACGGTCATGCCCAGGCGGCCGGCTTCGGCCAGCACCTTGTCCTGGCTCAGGTAGGGGTGGTATTCGACCTGGTTGTTGACCAGCGGCGTCTTGCTCAGCGCGCTGGCCTGCCGCATCAGGCCGATATTGAAGTTGCTTACGCCGATGTGGCGCGCCCAGCCGCGCGCGGCGGTTTCATCGAGCGCTTCGATCTGCTCGGCCAGCGGCGCCTGGTCGCCGGGCCAGTGCAGGAGCAGCAGGTCGACGTAGTCGGTGCGCAGCCTGGCCAGGCTTTCCTGCGTGGAGCGCAGCAGGTCCTCGGCGCGGTAGTTGTCCACCCAGACCTTGGTGGTGATGAAGAGCTGGTCGCGGGCCACGCCCGATTCGGCCACGCCGCGGCCGACGTCGGCCTCGTTGCCGTAGATCTGCGCGGTGTCGATCAGGCGGTAGCCCAGGTCCAGCGAGGTTTTGACCATGCGGGCGGTGTCTTCGCCCGGCATGCGAAAGACGCCCAGGCCCAGGGCGGGGATGGTCGCGCCCTGGCGGCCCAGGGGTTTGGCGGGAATGCGGTCGGTCATGCGGGTTCCTGAAAAAATCGTGATATGAATAGGCGCGGGGCGGGCGGCCTGTCGCGGCGCGCCCGTTCGCGGGAAAGGCGGGTTTTATGCGGCGGCTGGCGCGGCGTGGCGGTCCAGGCGCCAGCTGTAGAGGGCCACGAGCAGGCCGGCCGCCGTGACGGCCGCCGCCGCCAGCGGCGTGGCGCCCAGCCCGGGGCCGTGGTCGATGGTCACGCCGCCCAGCCAGGCGCCGGCCGCATTGCCCAGGTTGAAGGCGGCGATGTTGAAGGCCGAGGCCAGGTTGGGGGCGCCGCCGGCTTTGGCCAGCACGCGCATCTGCAGCGGCGGCACGGTGGCGAAAGCCGCCGCGCCCAGCACGGCCACGGTGATGACGGCGGCCACCTTGCCGTGCACGGTGAAGGCGAAGACCGCCAGCACGATGGCCAGCAGGGCCAGGCTGCCGACCAGCGTCGGCATCAGGCGGCGGTCGGCCAGCTTGCCGCCGTAGGTATTGCCCAGCACCAGGCCCACGCCGAACAGCAGCAGGATGGGCGAGACGGCGCCCGGCGAGAAGCCGGACAATTCGGTGAGCATCGGGGCGATGTAGGTGAAGGCCGTGAACACGCCGCCGAAGCCCAATACGGTCATGAGAAAGCCCAGCAGCACTTGCGGGCGGCCCAGGGCGCGCAGTTCGCCGCGCAGGTTGCCCTGGTGCGCGCCGTGGTCGGCCGGCACCAGCCACGCGATGGCGGCCAGCGCGGCCAGGCCCACGACGCTCACGGCCCAGAAGGTGGAGCGCCAGCCCCAGGCCTGGCCCAGCCAGGTGCCGAAGGGCACGCCCAGCACGTTGGCCAGCGTCAGGCCGGTGAACATCAGCGCGATGGCCGAGGCCTGCTTGTCGGGCTTGACGAGGTTGGCGGCCACCACCGACCCCACGCCGAAAAAGGCGCCGTGCGCCAGCGAGGTCAGCACGCGGGCGGCCATCAGCGTGCCGTAGCCCGGGGCCAGGGCGCAGGCCAGGTTGCCGAGCGTGAAAATGACCATCAGCCCCAGCAGCAGCGTCTTGCGCGGCAGGTGGGTGGTGAGGATGGCCACGGGCGGTGCGCCCACGGTGACGCCCAATGCATAGCCGGTGACCAGCAGGCCGGCCGACGACAAGGAAACGCCCAGGTCCGCGCCGACTTGCGGCAGCAGCCCCATGATGACGAATTCCGTCGTGCCGATGCCGAAGGCGCCAACGGCCAGCGCCCAAAGCGCGATAGGCATGTCTTGCTCCAGAAGGAAAATACGGAGCCAGCATTGTGCGCCGCAAAATATATGAGAAAAATAGCCCTAAAATCAATTTACTTGTGATCTGGAGGCACATATGTCGCTCAACTCCGATGCCCTGCGCATGTTTCTCGCCGTGGTCGACACCGGCGGCATGAGCGCCGCCGCCGAATCCCTGGGCCAGACCGCCTCGGGCGTCAGCCGGAGCCTGTCGCGGCTGGAAGAGCAATTGGGCGTGACCTTGCTTACGCGCACCACGCGGCGCATGGAGCTGACCGAAGAGGGCCGCTTGTTCCTGGAGCGGGCGCGCAGCATCGTGGGCGCCATGGACGAAGCCGAAGAGTGCATGCGCATCCGCAGCCAGCAGCCTTCGGGCACGCTGCGCGTGGACGCGTCGGCGCCGGTGATGCTGCACTGCGTGGTGCCGCATGTGGCGGCGTTTCGCGAGCGCTATCCGGAGATCCGGCTCGAACTCACCAGCAACGACCGCATCGTGGATCTGGTCGAGCACCGCACCGACATTGCCCTGCGCGCCGGAGCGCTGGGCGACTCCACCCTGCACGCGCGTCCCCTGACCGCTTCGCGCCTGCATGTGGTGGCCAGCCCGCAGTACCTGGCCAGGCACGGCCGGCCGCGCACGGTGGCGGCGCTGGCCCAGTACACGCTGCTGGGTTTTACCCAGCCCGAGACGCTCAACCAGTGGCCTTTGCGCCATGCCCAGGGCAACAGCTACGCGGCGCAGCCCGCGCTGGCGGCCTCCAGCGGCGAGACCATCCGCGGCATGGCGCTGACGGGCGCCGGCATCGCCTGCCTGTCGGAGTTCATGCTGCGCGGCGACCTGGACGCGGGCCGGCTGGTGCCTTTGCTGGAGACGGCCGACAACGGCTACCGGCAACCCTTGCACGCGGTGTACTACCGCAACACGCAACTGGCGCGGCGCATTGCCTGCTTTCTGGATTTCCTGTCGGAACGGATATGAGGCGGGCTCAGCCGAGCGCCACGCGCAATTGCTCGTCCAGGTGCACCGTGGGCATGACCTTCCAGCCGCTTTGCGTATAACGCAGCCAGCGGCCCAGCACCAGGTGGGTGAGCAGGCTGGCCTGCGCGGCCACCGGCGTATCGGGCGGCAGGCGGCCGTCGGAGACCGCGGTGCGCAGGCACTGCTTGAAGGTGGCCTCGATGCGGTCGTTGATGTGGTTGATGCGTTCCTGCAGCCGGTTGTCTTCGGTGACGAGGGCATCGCCGGTAAGCACGCGCGTCATGCCGCGGTTGCGTTCGGAAAAGGCCAGCAGCATGGTCGTGGTCTTGCGCGCCTGCACCAGGCCGCAGGGTTCGGCGGCCGCGATCTGGTTGATCAGCGTGAAGATCGTGGTTTCGATGAACTCGATCAGGCCCTCGAACATCTGGGCCTTGCTGGCGAAGTGGCGGTAGAGCGCGGCTTCGGACACCTGCATGCGCGCGGCCAGCGCGGCCGTGGTGACGCGCGCCGCGTGCGGTTGCTCGAGCATTTCCGCCAGCGTGTGCAGGATCTGGATTTTTCGTTCGCCGGGCTTGGTGGCCATGATCAGGTTCAACGGGTGGAAGCGGCCTTGGGCAGGGACGCCCACCGATTACCCGCGCAAGGGCCGTCGCCGCAGCAGCAGGTCGCGTACCGAGTTTACCCGCAAGTCCACATAGGCTGGGCGCTGGAAATCCCCCTTTGAAAAGGGGGTGCCGGGGTGGTAGACATGGACGGTGCGCAGGCCCACGCGGCGGGCCGAGCGCAGGTTGGCGAGCGTGTCTTCCACCAGCACGGCGCGCGCGGCGGGCGTGCCTTCGCGCGCGAGCACATACCGCAGCAGCGCCGCGGAGGGCTTGGGCCGGAACTCGCCGTGCAGGCGCATTTCCTCGATGCCCCACAGGCTGTCGAAATGATGCAGCAGGCCCAGGTGGCGCAATACCGCCTTGGCATAGTGCAGCGGCGCGTTGGTGAGCAGCACCTTGCGCCCGGGCAGGGCGCGCAGGCAGGCGGGCAGGCCGCGTTCGGCGCGCACCAGCGGCGCCACGTCGAAGTCGTGGCTGCGGCGCAGGAAGTCGCCGGCGTTGACGCCGTGGTGGCGCACCAGGCCGATCATGGTGGCGCCGTAGCGCTTCCAGTACTTGCGGCGCAGTTCATTGGCCGTGGCCGTGTCCACGCCCAGCGTTTCGGCCACGGCGCGGGTCATGCCCTGGTCGATGCGCGGGAAGATGGCGTGCGAGCAGTCGTGCAGCGTGTTGTCGAGATCGAATAGCCACAGGCGCTGCGGCGCCGCGCCCGTGACCTCCTGGCGGCTGCGCCGCACGCGTGCCGCGGGCCGCGCCACGAGTCGGTGTGCGTGTTGCATGGCGCGTCAGGACGCGCTGATCATGGTGCCCACGCCCTGGTCGGTGAGCAGTTCCAGCAGCAGGCAGTGCGGCACGCGGCCGTCGACGATGTGCACGGCGTTGACGCCGTTCTTGGCGGCCTCGAGCGAGCCGGCGATCTTGGGGATCATGCCGCCCGAGATGGTGCCGTCGGCGATCAGTTCGTCGATCTTTTGCGAGGTGAGCTCGCGCAGCAGGTTCTTGTCGCGGTCGAGCACGCCGGGGATGTTGGACATCATCAGCAGTTTTTCGGCGCCCAGCACCTTGGCGATCTCGCCGGCCACCACATCGGCGTTGATGTTGTAGGCCTGGCCGTCCTCGCCGTAGCCGATGGGGGAGATCACCGGGATGAACTGGTCGTCCTGCAGCGCCTTGACCACGGCCGGCTCGATGCGGGCGATCTCGCCGACAAAGCCGATGTCCAGCGTCTCGCCGGGTTTTTCCTTGTCGGGCATGCGCATCTTGCGCGCGCGGATCAGGCCGCCGTCCTTGCCCGTGAGGCCCACGGCCAGGCCGCCAGCCTCGTTGATCATCATGACGATGTCCTGCTGCACCTGGCCGCCCAGCACCCATTCCACCACTTCCATGGTGTCGGCATCGGTGACGCGCATGCCCTGGATGAAGGTGCCCTGCTTGCCGACGCGGCGCAGCGCGTCGTCGATCTGCGGGCCGCCGCCGTGCACCACCACCGGGTTCAGGCCGACCAGCTTGAGCAGCACCACGTCGTGGGCGAAGCTGCGCTGCAGGCGCTCTTCGGTCATGGCGTTGCCGCCGTATTTCACCACGATGGTCTTGCCGTGGAATCGTCGGAGATAGGGCAGCGCCTCGGAAAGCACGGCCGCTTTGACAGCGGGAGACGAGACAACGGCAGGGTCGGGGGTGTCGGTCATGGTGGCGTGGAAAAAACCGATGGGAATGCCGCCGGCCAGGAGGATGGGCCGGCGGTGCTGCGCGGATTGTAGATCAACCGGCCAGGGCTTTTTCGATGGCTGCGTGGAATTCGGCCGGGTTGTATTCGCCCAGGTAGCGCTTGACGATGTGCCCCTGTTTATCGATCAGGAAAGCCGTGGGCGTAAGCCGCACGTCGCCGAAGGCCTTGGCCAGCTCGCCCTGGCTGTCCATCGCCACGGGGAAGGGCAGTTGGCGCGTCTGGGCGTAGTTCTGCACGTAGTTGGGCGGGTCGTAGGACATGGCCACGGCCATGGTGACGTAGCCCTTGGGTTCGTAGTGCTGGTAGTCGGCGATGGTGGCGGGCATTTGCGCGTTGCAGGTGACGCAGCTGGTGGCCCAGAACTTCACCAGCACGACCTTGCCGCGCAGGTCGGCGAGTTTGACCGTCTTGCCGTCGAGCGTGGTGAAGGCGACATCGGGCGCGGCCTGCGCGGGGTGCCAGGTAAACCAGCCGGCTATCCCCACGATCAGGGCGGCGAATACGGCGATCAGTGACTTTTTCATTTGATGGGCATGGCCTGCATGGAATCGTTGCCGCCGGCCGCGTCGTCGCCATTCTCGATGGGCGCGGTGGTGGCGGGCGCGGCGCTGGTGCTGTCGGGCGCCGACGTGGTGGTGTTGCCGGACAGGCGGATGGCCTCGTCGCGGCTGATATAGGTGAATAGTTTTACCACTTTGGCCACGCCGCCGACACCCGATACGGCGGCGGCGGCGTAATTACCTTCTTCCTGGGTGACTTTGCCCATCAGGTAGACCACGCTGTGGTCGGTGGTGCTGGTGATGGCGCCCGAGGGCACGTATTTGGCGTTGAGCAGGGCGGTGCGCACCTTGGAACCCAGCCAGGAGTCGTTGCTGCGGTCGCCGAGCGACTCGACGGGGCCGACGGTGAGCTGGTTGGCGACGGACTTGACCTTCTCGACCTGGCTGGCGGCGGCGGTGGCCTGGCTCTTGGCCGCCTCGGTGGGCACGTCGCCGGTGATCAGCACGCGGCCTTCGTAGGAGGTGGCGTTGATGCGCGTGTTCTCGCTGTTGCCCAGCTGCTTGGAGACCTGGTTTTCGACCTTGAAGGCGATGGTCTGGTCGTCGAGCTGGGTGCCCGAGGAGCGGCGGTCGGTGACCACCGTCGCCGTGCCGGCCGCGGCGCCGCCGAAGAGCAGCGGGATGCAGCCGCTCAGGCCCGAGGCGGTGCCGGCCAGCGCCGCGGCCAGCAGCGCGGCGCGCAGGACGGCGCGGGGCCGCAGGGTGGAACTGGGCATCATTCAGGGTCTCCTAGCAAGAGGGCGTCGATGCCGTCGCACAGGGCATGCAGCAGCAGGCCATGGACCTCCTGGATGCGCATGGTGCGGTCGTTGGGTACGCAGAGATGGACATCGTGCGCGGCGATCAGTTCCCCGATCAGGCCGCCGCCCTTGCCGGTGAGGGCGACGACGTGCATGTCGCGGTCGCGCGCGGCCTCGATGGCGCGCACCACATTGGGCGAGTTGCCGCTGGTGGACAGGGCCACCAGCACGTCGCCGGACTGGCCCAGGGCGTCGACCTGGCGGCCGAAGATCTCTTCGTAGCCGTAGTCGTTGCCCACGGCGGTGAGGATGGCGGTGTCGGTGTTGAGCGCGATGCCGGCCAGGGGCAGGCGCTCGCGCTCGAAGCGGCCGACCAGTTCGGCAATGAAGTGCTGGGCGTCGGCGGCCGAGCCGCCGTTGCCGCAGGCCAGGATCTTGCCGTTGTTGGCCACGGCCGTGAACATCAGCTCGACCGCGGCGGCCAGGGGCTCGGCCAGGGTGTTCATGCTGAGCTCGACGACGCCGATGGCGTCGCGGAAATGCGCAGTCATCCGGGAGGTCAGGTTCATGGCCGGATTATCTCATGGGGGAGGAAGGGAATCCTTCGGGGTGCAAGCGGGCATGGCGGTAAATATTGCAAGCGTTTGCTGTGCCCGCCGCCTCATTCCAGCATGAAGGCATGACGCAGCCATTGCGCGTTCTGGCCGTCGAACAGCACGGCGTCGAAGCGCACGGCCGGCGTGCGGCCCCGCCAGTGCCGGCGCGCCAGGGCGGGCAGCAGCAAGGCGGCGGCGCGGGCCAGGCGGCGCTGCTTGGCCGGATCGATGCTGGCCGCCGCGCCGCCGTGGCTCGTGCCGGCCCGGGCGCGCACTTCCACCAGCACCAGGGTGTCGCCGTCGCGCATGATCAGGTCGATCTCGCCGGCCGCTGCCCGCAGGTTGCGCGCCAGCGGCTGCAGGCCGGCGCGTACCAGCAGGTCCAGGGCCCGGTCTTCGAATTGCAGGCCGCGGCGCTGCATGGGCGAGAGCTGCGGGTCGTCCTTGCGCGGCGCGGGTTTGCGTGGGCGCCGCTTGCGCCGGCGCTGCCGGGCGGCATCGGCCAGGGCATAGGCCAGCAGGTCGCCGGCAGGGGGCGCCGGATCGTGGTCGGGCGGGATGCTCATGCGGCTACACTGACACGGTTTTCACAGCCGCGGTGCGCTGCAATGAACGAAGAAGTCACTCCGCCGGGGGCGCCCGGCGATGCCTGGCGCCGCGTAGCCGAGCGTGTCGCGGCGCAGCACTGGCCGGCCCCCGCCCTGTATGTGGTCGCCACGCCCATCGGCAACCTGGGCGACCTGGGCCTGCGGGCCTGGCAGGCGCTGGCCCGGGCCGATGTGATCGCCGCCGAGGACACCCGCGCCAGCCGCACCTTGATGGATGCCTGGGGCATCGCCACGCCCCTGATGGCCGCGCATCGCCACAACGAAGCCGAGGCGGCCGAGGCCATCTGCGCGCGCCTGGCCCAGGGGCAGCGCGTGGCCCTGGTGTCCGATGCCGGCGCGCCCGCGGTGAGCGACCCGGGCGCGCGCATCGTGCGCGCCGCGCGCGCGGCCGGCCATGTCGTGGTGCCGGTGCCCGGCCCCAGCGCCGTGATCACGGCGCTGATGGGCAGCGGCGTCACTTCCGACGAAAACCCCGCCTATGCCTTCGCCGGTTTCGCGCCGCCCAAGGCGGCCGCGCGGCAGCGCTGGCTGCGCCGCTGGTGCGCGCTGCCGGCGCCGGTGCTGATGTTCGAGTCGCCGCACCGCCTGGCGGCCATGCTGGCCGACCTGCTGGACGTGTGCGGTCCCGATCGCCGGCTCACCGTGGCGCGCGAGCTGACCAAGCGCTTCGAGGAGATCAGCACCATGGCGATGGGCGAGACGGCCGCCTGGCTGGCCGCCGATGCGCACCATGCCCAGGGCGAGTTCGTGCTCATCGTGCACGAGGCCGAAGGCGCGGCGGATGAGGATGTGGAAGACGGCGCCGCGGGCATTCAGATCGACGCCCTGCTCGATGCCCTGCTGGAAAGCCTGTCGGTGCGCGATGCCGCGCGCGTGGCGGCCAAGATCACCGGCCAGCCGCGCGACAAGCTCTACGGCAAGGCGCTGGCGCGCAAGCCCTAGCCTGGGCTCACGGGGCAATCAAGCTGGGCAGGATGCCCGTCTTGGCATTGACCGTTGGCGCATCGCCCAGCGCCGCCTCGCGCGTGTCGTAGGGGCCGATGCGCACGCGATAAAGCTGGGCGATCTGCGCGGCCACGGCGTGCTGGGGCATATTGCCCAGTTGTTCGTTGATCCGGCTGACCAGCGTCTGCGCATTGGCTTCCTTGCTGAACGCGCCCAGCTGCAGGTAGTAGGCGCCGGCCGATGCCGGCGCGGCGTTCGCCGCGGGCGGCAGCGGTTCCGGCGCCGGGGCCTGCGGCAGCGGCATGCTCACCGGGCGGAAGGCCTCGTCGGCGGTGAGCTGGGAGTCTTCGGGGGCGATATGTCCTTGGGCCATCATGGTGCGGATTTCGCTGGGCAGGATGCGCTCGACCACCACTTCGCCGCTGCCCGGGCCGATCAATCCCAGCTTGAAGGCCGCCGTGTAGGACAGGTCCATGATGCGGTTGCTGTGGAAGGGGCCGCGGTCGTTGACCCGCACGATCACCGAGCGGCCGTTGACCTTGCTGGTGATCCGCGCATAGCTGGGGATGGGCAGGGTGGGGTGCGCCGCCGTCATGGCGTACATGTCGTAGCGCTCGCCGTTGGACGTGCGGGCGCCATGGAATTTGCGGCCGTACCACGAGGCGAGGCCCTGCTCCCGGAAAGGCTTCTCGGCGGTGTCCGGCACATAGCGTTCGCCGAACACCACATAGGGTTGGTTGGGTCCGCTGGCCAGCGGCTCGATGCGCGGCACGGCATCGGGTATGGCGTCGAGGGCGGCGTCCGACGGCGTGTTGCTGCCCGGGCCGTCGTCCTTGTAGTAGCCGCCGCCGTAGCGCTGGCCGCCTTCACCGCTTTTGTTGCCGCCTGTCGTCGAACAACCCGCCATGACCAGGACGGCCAGCAAGGCGGCCAGAAGCGATCCGGTGCGCGCGATCCTCATGCGTGCCCGGCCGCCGTGGCATGCTGCATGCGATGGCGCACGAGCAAGGGATGGTGGTCGGCGAAGCGCTTGGCCAGCTGCTCCACCACGTACACCGAACGGTGCTGGCCGCCCGTGCAGCCGATGGCCACGGTGAGATAGCTGCGCGTGTCCTGCTGGTATTGCGGCATCCAGCGGGTGATGAAGCGGGTGATGTCGTCGATCATTTCGCCCACGGCCGGATAGCCGGCCAGCCACTCGGCGACCGGCGCATCGCGGCCGGTCAGCGGGCGCAGCTCGGGGTCGTAGTGGGGGTTGGGCAGGCAGCGCATGTCGAACACCAGGTCGGCGCTGTTGGGCACGCCCAGCTTGTAGGCGAAGGATTCGAAGGTCAGCACCAGCGGCGCGAGATCGGCCTCGACGAGGTCGCGCACCCAGGTGCGCAGCTGCCCGGGCGTGGCGTCGGAGGTGTCGATGACGTGGGCGTGCTCGCGCAGGGGCGCCAGCATCTCGCGCTCGAGCGCGATGCAGTCGGTCAGCGAAGGCTTGCCGCCGTCGCGCGCGGCGCGGCCGGTGAGCGGATGGCGGCGGCGCGATTCGGAATAGCGCTGCACCAGCGTGTTGGTGTCGGAATCGAGGAACACCACCCGCACATGGGTGCCCACGGCGGTGAGCGAGGCAATGACGGCGGGCAGCTCGGCCAGTTCGCCCGGCGTGCGGGCATCGATGGCCACGGCCACGCGTTCGATGGTGGCGTCGTTGCGCGCGGTGGCGATGAATTCGCTCAGCAGGCGCACGGGCAGGTTGTCGATGCAGGTATAGCCGGCATCTTCGAGCATGCGCAAGGCGACGGACTTGCCGGAACCCGAGGTGCCCGTGATCAGGACGACGCTAAACATGGATGGCGCGTGGCATGAGAAGGTCTCAACGGGGCTTATCTTAGCTGTGAAAAGGCGCCAGAATATTTCACGTTTGCAAACGCCGGGCCGCCCCAAGGCAAAAGCGGCCCCTGGCGGGGCCGCAAGCCGAAGGCGCGGCGCGGGGCGTTTACTGGCTGCTTTGGAGGATGGCCATCGCCTGGCGCTCCATGAACTCGCCCATGGTGTCGATGCCGCGCAGCTTGAGGATGGTGTTGCGCACGGCGGCCTCGACCAGCACGGCCAGGTTGCGGCCGGCGGCCACCTGCAGCATGACCCTGCGCACCGGCAGGCCCAGCATGTCCTGCGTCAGGTCGTGCAGCGGCAGGCGTTCGAATTTGTCCTGCGCGCTGGCGCGCACCAGGTGCACGATGAGCTTTAAGCGCATTTTGCGCCGCACCGAGGTCTCGCCGAAGATGGTGCGTATGTCGAGCAGGCCCAGGCCGCGCACTTCGAGCAGGTTCTGCAGCAGCAGCGGGCAGTGGCCTTCGATCATATTGGGCGCGGTGCGCGAGAACTCGACGGCGTCGTCGGCCACCAGGCCGTGGCCGCGCGTGATCAGTTCGAGCGCCAGTTCGCTCTTGCCCAGGCCCGATTCGCCGGTGATCAGCACGCCCAGGCCCAGCACGTCCATGAACACGCCGTGCACGGTGGTGGTGGGCGCGAGCTTCTTGCCCAGGTAGATGCGCAGCAGGTCGATGAGCTGGGCCGCGGCCACCGAGGTCTTCAGCAGCGGGATCTGGTGCTGCGCGCATTGTTCGACCAGGTCTTCCGGCGGCTCCAGGCCGTCGGCCAGGAGGATGGCCGGCACGCCGCCGATGAGCAGCTCGTCCATGTGGTGCATGCGGCGGCGCAGGTCGAAGCGCGTGTAGTAGGCCAGCTCTTCGGGCCCGAACACCTGGACGCGCGAGGGATGGATCAGGTTGAGGTGGCCCACCAGGTCGGCGGCGGCCATGCCGTCGTCGGGGATGGCCCGGTCGGCGGCGTCTTTGCCCGCGATCCACTGAAACGGTATGTTGTCGGCGTTGTCGTCGACCAGTTCCTGCACGGTAAGCATGGCGGTCAGAGTTGTCCCGTGGTGAGCGTGCGATGCACCTTGACCGGATCGGTCTCGGTGGCCAGGGCCGCGCGTAATGCCTGATTGGACATCAAATGCGCCAGTTCGGCCAGAATGTCCAGGTGTTGTTGCGCGGCATTTTCCGGCACCAGCAGGCACAGCAGCATGAAAACGGGCTGGCCGTCGGGCGCGTCGAAGGCAATGGGCCTGGCCAGCCTGAAGAAGGCGCACAGCGCCTGCTGCAGGCCCTTGATGCGGCCGTGCGGCACGGCCACGCCTTCGCCCAGCGCCGTGGATCCGAGGCGCTCGCGGGCGAAGATGCTGTCGTACACGGTGGCGCGGGCCAGGCCGTGGTGGTTTTCAAATAGCAGGCCGGCGTGCTCGAATGCGCGTTTCTTGCTGGTGGCGTTCAGGTCGAGCACCACGTTGCCGGGAGGGAGAATGCGCGACAGATGGTTCATGCGCGGCATTATAGGGAGAGGATGACGCGGTGCAAAAAAGCCGGGGGACGGATCAGCTCGGTCGTTTGAGTTCTTGAGGCGCCGAGGCTGCCCTGCGGAATTCCGATGCTCGCCCCCGGCGGGGGCTGTGCTTCGGATTCCTCCGGGGTCCTCGGCTTGCAAGGGGATCATGCGACGAGAAAAACCCGCCTCACAACGAAAAAAGCCACCCGCGAGGATGGCTTTTTGCTTTTGCCGCCGGGCCGCCCCAAGGCAAGAACGGCCCCTTCGGGGGGCAGCAAGCCGAAGGCGCGGCGTGGGGGGCTTTCTTTGCCTGCTGCTTGCGCTTATGGCGCGGTGGCGGGGGCAGCGGCGACCTGACGCTTGGCCGATTCGGCCACGTGGTTCTGTACCTTGTCTTTGTGCTTGAGAACCTGGCGGTCGAGCTTGTCGACGAGCAGGTCGATGGCGGCGTAGAGGTTCTCGTCGGCTGCTTCGCAGTGGAGGTCCTTGCCGCTCAGATGCATGGTGATTTCGGCTTTTTGCCGCAGGGGCTCTACCGAGAGCATGACCTGGGTGTCGATGACGTGATCGAAATGTCGCAACACACGCGCCAGTTTGTTCATGACATATTCCCGGATGGCCGGGGTGACGTCGAGATGGCGACCGCAAATGCTCAGGTTCATACGTGCTCTCCTACAAAAAGGGAAAAAGTGCGCGGGAATGCGCTTAGGGGTCGTAAGGCGGGCTCCTTCTTGGTGGCAGGGGAAACGGTCGGCGCGGTGGCGCCCATGAACCTAGTGTAGAGACTTTGGGGCGTAAAACAAGGCATGCCGTTCACGAAATTGTGACGGCGTGATGTACATGGGGGACATGTTTTAAGGGTGTACCCGAGACGGGTCGGCAAGCCCCGGCAGGGCATGCCGCGGGGCGCATCCCGTGCGGAAATTACATGCGGAAATGCTCGCCCAGGTAGACGCGGCGCACGGCCGGGTCGCTGACGATTTCGTCGGGGTGCCCGTTGGTGAGCACCTTGCCTTCGCTGATGATGTAGGCGCGGTCGCAGATGCCCAGCGTTTCGCGCACATTGTGGTCGGTGATGAGCACGCCGATGCCGCGCGCCTTGAGAAAGCGCACGATGCGCTGGATCTCGATCACGGCGATGGGGTCCACGCCGGCGAAGGGCTCGTCGAGCAGGATGAAGCGCGGCCGCGTGGCCAGGGCGCGGGCGATTTCCACGCGGCGGCGTTCGCCGCCCGACAGCGAGATCGCCGTGTTGCCGCGGATGTGGCCGATCTGCAGTTCGTCGAGCAGGGATTCGAGGTTTTCGTCGATCTTGGTGCGCGTCAGCGGCTTGCCTTCGGCGTCGAGCTGCAGCTCGAGCACCGCGCGGATGTTCTGCTCGACCGTCAGGCGGCGGAACACCGAGGCCTCCTGCGGCAGGTACGACAGGCCCACGCGCGCGCGCTTGTGGATGGGCATGGCGGTGATGGTCATGCCGTCGATCTCGATGCGGCCGGAGTCGGCGGGCACCAGGCCCACGATCATGTAGAAACTGGTGGTCTTGCCTGCGCCGTTGGGGCCGAGCAGGCCCACGACCTCGCCGCCGGCCACGGACAGCGAGACGTCCTGCACCACGGTGCGGCCGTTGTAGGTCTTGCGCAGGCCGATGGCGCGCAGCGTGCCTTGCGATTGCGGCGTCACGGCGGGCGGGGGAGTAGCGGTCATGTCGTCTGGGATATCCGTCGGGTTACTTCTTGGCGGCCGGCGCGGGCTTGGCCTCGCCCTGGGCGGCGCGGCAGGCGTCCATGGCGGCCTGGGTCTTGGCGCGGGGCTCGGCCAGCGAGCGCACCCGGCCGCCCGGTGCGGCGGAGTCCGGTCCGCCCTGCGCCTCGTAGACGCCGGTCTTCTGGTAGTAGCGCACGCGCTGGCCGCGGATGGTGTCGTAGGGCTTGCCGCAGATGTAGCGGATCACCACGGCCTGGCCGATCAGGTCGAACTGCTGTTTGGCGCCGTCGTATTCGGCGCGCAGGCCCTTGCCCTCGATGCGTTCGAAGGTTTCGGGGCGGTCTTCGGTGAGCGTCACGACCTTGCTCTTGTCGGCGGTGGCCGTGCCGAACTGGTTGCCGTCCTTGTCTTCGTTGACGACGAGCTTGTCGGAGTAGATGTTGAGCTGGCCGCGCGTGGCCACCACATTGCCGGTGAAAATGCTTTCGCGCTTGTTGTCGTCGTAGTGCAGCGTGTCGGAGACGACCTGGGTGCTGGGTTCGTCGGCGGGGGCGGTCTTGGCCTGGCCTTGCGCCGGGGCCTGCGCCTGGATTTGGGCCTGGGCGGATGCGGCGGCCGTGGCCAGCAGCAGGGCGCCCAGGAGGCGCGGCAGGATGGGTGCGGTCTGGTGGGTCATGGCTTGTTGGTCGGGTTCGTGGCCTTGCGGGTTTCGTTGGGGGCGAGGTTGACGTCGCTGGACGAGTACACCTGCAGCTGCCGGGTCTTGTTGTCGTAGCGCATGCCGACGCCGTTCATGGTCGACTTGCCCTTGGTCACGCGGGCGGGCAGGTCGGTATAGACCACGTCGTCGTCGGGCATGATGATGAACTGCTCGCTGTAGGCATCCAGGGGATCGTTGTTGGCATCGGGCTGGCGGTGCACGTGCGCGTCGCCGATCATGGTGATGCGCTTGCTGTTGTGGTCCATGATGGCGGTCTTGGCGGTTCCGACGGTGATGGGGTTGCCTTCCTGCTGGCCCACCGCGCGCGGCGTGGTGACGTGGTAGGAGTCGTCGTCGGGGAAATGCTCGCCGTAGACGCCTTCGAGCCGGTTGATGGGCTTGCCGGCGGGATCGGTGCGCAGCATGACGAAGTTGCGCGTCCAGGCGTCCATCTCGTGCGTCAGGCGCCGCGGCGGGTCGGTCAGGATGGCGCGCTGCGCGTAATCCGCGGCCCACCAGGTGCCCATGACCAGGGCAACCAGCAGCACCAGCGCCATCAGGGCGGGGAAACGGTCTTTCATGTCGGCTACTGGATGGCGCCGGCGCCGAACAGCGGCTGCGTCGTCAGGAAGCTGCCCAGGCGGCCGCGCGCGGCCAGCAGCAGGTCGCAGCATTCGCGCACGGCGCCGCTGCCGCCGGGGCGGGAGGACACCCAGTGCGCGGACTGCGCGACGTAGTCGAGCGCATTGGGCACGCTGGCGGCAAAGCCGGCGCGCTGCATGGCGGGCAGGTCGATGATGTCGTCGCCCATGAAGCCGGTTTCGTTGACCGAAATGCCGTGTCGCTGCGTGAGCTCGGTCAGGGCCGCGCCCTTGTCGCGCACGCCCACCAGCACGTCGGCGATGCCGAGCTCGGCGGCGCGCCGGCCGACGATGGAGCCCGAACGGCCCGTGACCAGCGCGACTTTCACGCCGCTTTGCATCAGCAGCTTCAGGCCGTGGCCGTCCAGCGCGTGGAAGCGCTTGAACGACTCGCCGTTTTCGCCGTAGTAGAGGCTGCCGTCGGTGAGCACGCCGTCGACATCGAACAGCATCAGGCGCACGGCGGCCGCGAGTTCGCGCACGGCGGGCGCCACGCGGGCCAGGACCAGCGCTTCGACGGGGTGGGCAAGCTTGGGGGAATTCATGGGTTGTCGGGCCGCCGTTGTCAGACCACTTTCGCGGCCATGAGGTCGTGGATGTGCAGGGCGCCCAGGAGCAGGCCCTGCGCGTCGACGACCAGCATCTGGTTGAGCCGCTGGTCGTCCATCAGCTGCGCGGCTTCGGCGGCCAGCGCGTCGGGGCCGATGGCGTGCGGCTTGCGGGACATGCCGGCGGCCACGGTAAGGCCGCGCACGTCGCCCTGGCGTTCGATCAGGCGGCGCAGGTCGCCGTCGGTGAAGATGCCCACCGGATGGTTGGCGCTGTCGACCACGGCCGTCATGCCCATGCGCTTGGCGGAGATTTCTTCCAGCGCGCGAAACAGCGGCGCGTCTTCCGGCACGGTGGGCAGGTCGGGGCCGTGGCGCATGACGTCGCGCACGTGGGTCAGCAGGCGCCGGCCCAGCGCGCCGCCGGGATGCGAGCGGGCGAAGTCTTCCTTGCCGAAGCCGCGGGCTTCCATGCAGGCCACGGCCAGGGCATCGCCCAGCGCCAGCGAGGCGGTGGTGCTGGCCGTGGGGGCCAGGCTCAGCGGGCAGGCTTCCTGGGCGACGCTGGCGTCCAGGTGGACGTCGGCCAACTGGGCCAGTTCGGACTTGGCGTTGCCGGTGATGGCGATCAGTCGCGCGCCCATGCGGCGCACCACCGGAACGATGATGAGCAGCTCGGCGCCCGTGCCCGAATAGGACAGGGCGATCATCACGTCGTCGGCGGTGACCATGCCCAGGTCGCCGTGCACGGCCTCGGCCGCATGCACGAAGAAGGCCGGCGTGCCGGTGGAGGCCAGGGTGGCGGCGATCTTGCGGGCGATGTGGCCGGTCTTGCCGACGCCGCTCACGACCACGCGGCCGCGGCATTCCAGCAGCAGGCGCACGGCCTGGCCGAAACTGGCGTCGAGGCGGGTGGAGAGGTCCTGCAGCGCCTGCGTCTCGGTCTGCAGCGTGCGGCGGGCCGAGGCCAGGGCTTCGTCAGGAGAAAATTGTGCGGTCATCCGGGGATTTTAATCGCTTAGGCTCGGCGCCGGGCCGTTCCAGGCCGGGCCGTGCCCCGCGGAGGGCGGTCGCGCCGGCGGCCGGGGGACAGTCATAGTAAGCCCGGCGCCGGGCGCGGTTGCTCGCGCTGGGGGGCTATGGCATGCTGGCATGGCTTTTTTTACCCATTTCATCCGATTTCCATCCCCGATTTCCATTGCTCATGACCGCTTTCCCTGCTCCCGTGCTTGGCACCCCCCTGTCCCCTTGCGCCACCCGCGTCATGCTGCTGGGTTCGGGCGAGCTGGGCAAAGAGGTGATCATCGCGCTGCAGCGCCTGGGGGTGGAGGTGATCGCGGTCGACCGCTATGCCGACGCCCCGGGGCACCAGGTGGCGCATCGCGCCCACGTGGTGTCCATGACCGACGCCCGGGCCCTGCGGCAGGTCATCGAGGCCGAGCAGCCGCACATCATCGTGCCGGAGATCGAGGCCATTGCCACCGACCTGCTGGTCGAGCTCGAGGCGCAGGGCGTGGCGCGCGTCACGCCCACGGCCCGGGCCGCCCAGCTCACCATGAACCGCGAGGGCATCCGCCGCCTGGCGGCCGAGACCCTGGGCCTGCCCACGTCCCCCTACCAGTTCGTCGATACCGAAGACGCGTTGCGCGCGGCCATCGCCGCAAGCATCGGTTTTCCCTGCGTGATCAAGCCGGTCATGTCCTCGTCGGGCAAGGGCCAGTCGGTGATCCGCGACGAGGCCGGCATCGCCGCGGCCTGGCGCCATGCCCAGGAGGGCGGCCGGGTGGGCGGCGGGCGCGCCATCGTCGAGGGCTTCATCCATTTCGAATACGAGATCACGCTGCTGACGGTGCGCGCCCGCGGCGCCGGCGGCGAGATCGAAACCCGCTTCTGCGAACCCATCGGCCACAAGCAGGTCGACGGCGACTATGTCGAAAGCTGGCAGCCGCACCCCATGGCGCCGGCCGCGCTGGCCCGCGCGCGCGACATCGCCCTGGCCGTCACGTCTCAACTGGGCGGGCTGGGCATTTTCGGCGTGGAACTCTTCGTGGCCGGCGACCAGGTGTGGTTCTCCGAGGTCAGTCCGCGTCCGCACGACACGGGCATGGTCACCATGATCACCCAGGCCCAGAACGAATTCGAACTGCATGCGCGCGCCCTGCTGGGCCTGCCGGTGGACACCGCGCTGCGCCAGCCGGGCGCATCCAGCGTGATCTACGGCGGCGTCGAGGCGCGCGGCGTGCGTTTTTACAACGTGGCCCAGGCCCTGGCCGAGCCGGGCACCGACATCCGCCTCTTCGGCAAGCCGGAGTCCTTCGTCAAGCGGCGCATGGGCGTGGGCCTGGCGACGGCGCTGGACGTGACCCAGGCGCGCGCCAAGGCGCGCCGTGTCTCTTCGGCGATACGGATCTCGGCCGAAGCTTGATCTAGATCAACCAAACAGTCCGGGGCGGGGCATCCGCCCCGGATTTCTGTTGCGCCTGAATAACAACATTATTAATATGGTTTTGGGCTGGATTTGCTTTTTGTTTCTTTGAGTTCGATAATTTCAGTAATTATTGAAATCAAAGTAACAAGAAGAAAAAATGCCGCTTTCACCGCAGACCGAGCGTTTCATACTGCACTTTGGCGAGATGGGCAGCCGCTGGGGCGTCAACCGCACCGTGGGCCAGATCTACGCGCTGTTGTTCCTGGCGCCGCAGCCCCTGTGCGCCGACGACATCGCCGAGTCGCTGGCCGTGTCGCGCTCCAACGTCAGCATGAGCCTGAAGGAGCTGCAGTCGTGGCGGCTGGTCAAGGTGGCGCGTCGCGTGGGAGACCGGCGCGACTATTTCGAAACGCCCCAGGATGTCTGGGAGATATTCCGTGTCCTGGCCGAGGAGAAGCGCAAGCGCGAAATCGATCCGACCATGACGCTGCTGCGCGACACGCTGCTGGAGCCGCCCGCGGGCGAGTCCGAGGTCCACGCCCAGCAGCGCATGCGGGAAATGCTGGAACTCATCGAGCTGTCTACCGGCTGGTTCGATGAGGTGCAACGCCTGCCTCCCGAGACCCTGCGCAATTTGATGAAGCTGGGCTCGCGGGTACAGAAAGTGCTGGAGTTCGCCGGTAGGCTGCGCGGCCGGGAGTAGGCCTTGCGTCGCCATTCCACCGTAAGTTCGAGGAGGCTGTCATGATCGATCTGGATGTCGTCACCCTGTCCCGGCTGCAGTTCGCCGCGACCGCGCTATATCACTTTCTGTTCGTGCCGCTCACGCTGGGCCTGTCCTTCCTGCTGGCCGTGATGGAAAGCGTGTACGTCATGACGGGCAAGCCCATCTGGAAGCGCATGACGATGTTCTGGGGAACGCTCTTCGGCATCAACTTCGCCCTGGGCGTGGGAACCGGCGTGGTCATGGAGTTCCAGTTCGGCATGAACTGGTCCTACTACAGCCACTACGTGGGCGACATCTTCGGCGCGCCGCTGGCGCTCGAGGGACTCTCGGCCTTCTTCCTCGAGGCCACCTTCGTCGGCCTGTTCTTCTTCGGCTGGAACCGCATGGGCAAGGTCGCCCACCTGGCGGTGACCTGGCTGGTGGCGTTCGGCACCAATCTGTCGGCGCTGTGGATCCTGATCGCCAACGGCTGGATGCAGAACCCCGTCGGCGCGGTGTTCAACCCCGACACCATGCGCATGGAAATGGTGGATTTCGCCGCCGTGCTGTTCAACCCGGTGGCGCAGGCCAAGTTCGTGCACACCGTCAGCGCGGGCTATGTGCTGGGTTCGATGTTCGTCATGTCCATCAGCGCCTGGTTCGTGCTCAAGGGCCGGCACCTCGACCTGGCCAGGCGCTCCATGGCGGTGGCGGCCAGCTTCGGCCTGGCGGCCTCGCTGTCGGTGGTGGTGCTGGGCGACGAGAGCGGCTATCTCACCGGCGAGCACCAGAAGATGAAGATCGCGGCCATGGAGTCCATGTGGGACACCGAGTCCGCGCCGGCCAGCTTCAACCTGCTGGCCTGGCCCAACCGGGCCGAGCACAAGAACGACTTCGCGATCCGCGTGCCCTACGTGATGGGCCTGATCGGCACGCGTTCGCTCACCGAGCCGCTGCTGGGCATCAACGACCTGGTCAAGCGCGCCGAAGGGCGCATCCGCTCGGGCATCGTGGCCTACGATGCGTTGCAGAAGATCCGCGCCAACCCCAAGGATGCGGATGCCCGCGAGGTGTTCTCGCGCATCTGGCCCGACCTGGGCTACGGCCTCCTGGTCAAGCGCTACCAGACCGATCTTTCCAAGGCCACCGACGCGCAGATCACCCAGGCGGCCTGGGACACCGTGCCCACGGTGATGCCGCTCTTCGTCATGTTCCGCGTGATGGTGCTGGTGGGCTTCTACCTGATCCTGTTCTTCGCCCTGATGTTCTGGATGGTGTCCAAGGACAGGCTGGTGCACTGCCCGCGCACGCTCAAGCTGGCGCTGTGGAGCCTGCCGCTGCCCTGGATCGCCATCGAGTCGGGCTGGTTCGTGGCCGAATACGGCCGCCAGCCCTGGGTGATCGAGGGCGTGCTGCCCACGTACTACGCGGCATCGGGCCTGTCCATGCTCGACCTGGCCATCACCCTGGCGGTTTTCGTGCTGCTCTACACGGTGCTGCTCATCGTCGGCATCAAGGTCATGCTGCATGCCATCAAGGCCGGTCCCAAAGACAGCCCGCCGGCGTTTGCCGGCGGCGGCGCGGGTTCCGCAGCGGGTTCGGTACAAGCGGCGCTGGACGCCTGAACGCGGGAGAACGACGATGGAAAACCTGATTCCTCTGGACTATGCCACCCTGCGCGTCATCTGGTGGGTGCTGCTGGGCGCGCTGCTGATCGGCTTCGCGGTCATGGACGGCTTCGATGCCGGCGTGGCGGCGCTGCTGCCGCTGGTGGGCAAGACCGATGCCGAGCGGCGTGTCGTCATCAATGTGGTCGGCCCCGTGTGGGAAGGCAACCAGGTGTGGCTGATCACCGCGGGCGGCGCCATCTTCGCCGCCTGGCCCATGCTGTACGCGGCCTCGTTTTCGGGCTTCTACCTGGCCATGATGCTGATCCTGCTGGCGCTGATCCTGCGCCCGGTGGGCTTCAAGTACCGCAGCAAGTTCGAAGGGACGGCCTGGCGCAATACCTGGGACGGCCTGCTGTGCTTTTCGGGCGTGGTGATCGCGCTGGTGTGCGGCGTGGCCATGGGCAATGTGATCCTGGGCGTGCCGCACGGCTTCGACCCCGACACCATGCGGCCCGTCTACACCGGCATGTTCTACCAGCTCTTCACGCCCTTCGCGCTGTTGTCGGGCGTGCTGAGCGTGACCATGCTGGCCATGCACGGCGCGGTGATGCTGGCCTGGCGCACCGAAGACCCCATCTCCAGCCGCGCGCGCGGCTGGGCCCGGCTGGCGGCGCTGCTCACCATCGTGCTCTTCGTGCTGGGCGGTTTCTGGGTGGCCTATGGCGTGGACGGGCAGGTGGCGGGCCAGATCGACATGGGCGCGCCGTCCAATCCCCTGATCAAGACCGTGGCGGTGCAGGCCGGCGCGTGGATGGCCAACTTCCACAAGTGGCCGCTGATGTGGATCGCGCCCATCCTGGGCGTGGCGGGCGCCCTGCTGGTGCTGTTGATGCCCGGCGCCGGCGCGCTGGCCTTCATCGCCTCGGCGGCGACGATCGCCGGCGTCATCCTCACGGTGGGCTTCGCGCTGTTTCCCTTCCTGCTGCCCTCGTCGTCGCAGCCGGCGGCCGGCCTGACCATCTGGGACGGCTCGTCCAGCCACCTGACGCTGTGGATCATGCTGGTGGCCGTGGTGATCTTCCTGCCCATCATCACGATTTACACCGCCTGGGTGTATCGCGTCATGCGCGGCAAGGTCACGCATGAATCCGTGGGCGACACGCCCAACTCGTATTGAGCCAGGAGCTCTCTGCCATGTGGTACTTCTCGTGGATACTCGGCCTGGGCCTGGCCTGCACCTTCGGCATCTTGAACGCAATGTGGTTCGAGTTGCGCGAGGCGAAGCGCCAGGGCCCGGCCACGACTGATCAGTGAGCGGCGTCTCGGGCATCGAGCACACGCCGCAAACCGCCTCCAAGGCCCAGTCGGCCTGGCTGTCGGGCCAGGCGCGGCTGGCGCGCGCGCCGCTTGCGCTGGCGGGCGCCGCGCCGCTTGCCGCGGGCGCCTTGCTGGCGCTGCAGGCCTGGCTGCTGGCCGGCGTGCTGGATGCGGCGCTGGCTCACGGCGCGGATCGCGACCAGCTCCTGCGGCCGCTCGTCGCCATCGTTGCATTGATCCTGCTGCGCGCGGCCCTGGCCTGGGTCGCCGAGCGCGCCGGTGCGCGGGCGGCCGAAGCCATCAAGCAACGGGTCAGGCTGGCCCTGTTCGATCGCCTCTTGCGGGCCGGCCCGCAATGGACGCGCCGGCAGGTCTCGGGCGAGCTGGCCAGCGCGCTGGTCGAGCAGGTCGAGGCGCTGGACGGGTTCTTCGCCAAATACCTGCCTGCCGTGGGGGCGGCGGCGGTTCTGCCCGTGGCGTTCTCGGTGCTGCTGATGCCGCAGAGCGTGGTGGCGGGCTTGCTGCTTTTCATCACCGCGCCGCTGATTCCGCTCTTCATGGCCCTGGTGGGCTGGGGAGCCGAGGCGGCCAGCCGCCGTCATGCGCGGACCACTGCCAGGCTGTCGGGTTTTTTCGCCGACAGGCTGCGCGGCCTGGCCACGCTCAAGCTGTACGGGCGGGCCGACGCGGCGGCGGCCGACGTGATGCAAGCCAGCGACGCCTTGCGCGTGCGCACGCTGGCGGTGCTGCGCGTGGCTTTTCTGTCGTCGGCCGTGCTGGAGTTCTTCGCCGCACTGGGCGTGGCCGGCGTGGCCGTGTATATCGGCTTGCGCTACCTGGGCATGCTGGGCACGCCCGACCCGGGCTTCGGTTTGAAGGCGGGTTTTTTCTGCCTCTTGATGGCGCCCGAGGTCTATGCGCCCTTGCGCCAGTTCGCCGCGCACTATCACGACCGCGCCGCCGCGCGGGCCGCCGTGGCCGAGATCGATCGCTTGTTCGACGGCTTGCCCGGCACGGGGGAGCTTGAATGGACGGTCGCGCCGCCGGCGGCCATCGATGGCGCGTCCCCGGCGCTGGGCCTGGCTGTGCAAGGGCTGACCGTCGAAGCGCCCGGCCGGCCCGCAGCCGTGCTGCACGAGGTGTCGCTGCGCCTGGCCGCCGGCGAACACGCCGTGCTGATGGGCGCCAGCGGCGCCGGCAAGACCACCTTGCTCGAGACGGTGTGCGGCCTGCGGACGGCGCATGGCGAGATCCTGCTGGACGGCAAGCCCCTGCGGGACTGGGATGAGACGGCCTTGCGCGCGGGCGTCGCCCTGATCGGGCAGAAGCCCTATCTGTTCCAGGGCACGATCGCCGACAACATCCGCTTTGCCAAGCCGGGCGCCAGCGATGCCGAGGTGGCCGAGGCTGCCCGGCGGGCTTGCGTAGGGGAGTTTGCCCAGTCCCTGCCGCAAGGGCTGGACACGCCGCTGGGGCCGCGCGGCGTGGGCCTGTCGGGCGGGCAGGCGCAGCGCGTGGCCCTGGCGCGGCTGTTCCTGCGCGAGGCGGGCCTGGTTCTGCTGGACGAGCCCACGGCGCATCTGGACGCGGCCACGCAGGACAGGGTGCTCGATGCCGTCTTCGCGTACGCGCGCGGGCGCAGCCTGCTGCTGGCCACGCACTCCCACGAGGTGGCCCGGCGGTTTGCGCGCCGGCTGCATGTGGCCGACGGCAAGGTGCGGGACGCATGAGCCGTCGGCCACGCGTTTCGATCGTCGCGCTCTATCGACGCCAGCGCGCGGGCCTGCTGCTGGCCTTGCTGCTGGCCCTGCTGGCGGTGGCGGCGGGCGTGGGCCTGCTCGGCGTATCGGGCTGGTTCCTGGCGGGCGCGGCCCTGGCCGGCGCCGGCTCCGAATTCAATCTGTTCGCGCCTTCGGCGCTGGTGCGCGGCCTGTCCTTCCTGCGCATCGGCACGCGCTATGCCGAGCGCCTGGCCGGCCACGGCGCCACGCTGCATCTGCTGGCGGATCTGCGCGGCGCGGTATTCGGCGCGCTGGTGCGACTGACGCCGCGGCAGTTGGCGCGCTTTCGCGGCGGCGACCTGGTGGCGCGGCTCACCGGCGACGTGGATGCCCTGGATACCGTGTTTCTTTTCGTGCTGGCGCCCATCGCCACGGCATTGCTGGGGGGGCTGGCGCTGGCAATAGTGGTCGCCTGCAGTCTGCCGCTGGCGGGCCTGGTCCTGTTGCTGTGCCTGTTGTCGACCTGCCTGTTGTTGCCGGTCGGCCTGGCGCTGGCCGCGCGGCGTTCCGGCGCGGCGGTCCAGCAAGGCGCCGCCGACCTGCGCACGGCCGTGCTCGATGCCGTCGAGGGCCATGCCGACATTGCAGCCATGGGCGTGCAGGCCGCCGTGCTGCGGCACGCCGACGGCCTGTGCCGGCGGCACGGCCGGGCACGGCAGTCGCAATCGCGCCTGGCCGCGCATGGCCAGTGGGTCCTGCAGATGGCCGCCGGCCTGGCGGTGCTGGCCGTGTTGTGGACGGGCCTGCCCGCCATCGCGGCGGGACGCCTGTCGGGGCCGTACCTGGCCGGCCTGTTGCTGGCCGTGCTGGGCATATTCGAAGTGGCCGGGCCGGTGATGCGCGGCGCTTCGCGCCTGGGCGCCGCGCGCGCCGCGGCCCGGCGCATCGCCGGCCTGCTCGATGCCGAGCCCGATCTGCGCGACCCGGCGCGGCCCCTGCCCATGCCGGCATCGGGCAGCCTGACGATGCAAGGCGTGCGCTACGCCTATCCGCCGGCGCCGGGCGCGGACGCGGCGCCCGCCTGGGCGCTGGACGGCATCGATCTCGCGGTCATGCCCGGCGAACGCGTGGCGATCACCGGGCCCAGCGGCTCGGGCAAGTCCACCCTGCTGCACCTGTTGCTGCGCCTGGACGATCCCGCGGCGGGCGAGGTGCGCTACGGCGGATGCGACCTGCGCCAGTGCGCGCAGGCCGACGTGCATCGCCGCATTGCGCTGCTGGCGCAGGACGCGCCGGTTTTCCTGGGCACGGTGCGCAGCAATCTGCTGATCGGCGATGCCCAGGCCGACGAGGCCGCGCTCTGGTCGGCCTTGCAGGCGGCGCGGCTCGACACCTTCGTGCGCGGCCTGCCGCGCGGCCTGGACAGCTGGGTGGGCGAGACGGGCGCCGCGCTGTCCGCCGGCCAGGCGCGGCGCCTGTGCCTGGCGCGCGCCGTGCTTGCGCCGGCCGCGGTGCTCTTGCTGGACGAACCCACGGCCGGGCTGGACGCCGCCACCGAAGCCGATTTCCTGCGCGATCTGCCGCAGGCCCTGGCCGGGCGCACGGTGGTGCTGGTCACGCACGCGGCGCTGCCCCATGGTGCGGTGCATCGCCGCCTGCGCATGGCCGGCGGGCGCCTCGAAGTCTTGCCGGAAACTGTGTAAGCGGCCGACCGGCGCCGGGCGGTTGCGGTTATAGTGCGGCTTGCTTCTTTCTTCGCGGGACGTCCTTCATGCAGACCGATTACGCCGACCTCATCCGGCGCACTATCCGCAGCGTTCCCGACTGGCCCGAGGCCGGGGTTGTCTTCCGCGACATCACCCCGGTGCTGCAGGATCCCCGCACGTTCCGGGCGCTCATCGATCTGTTCGTCTACCGCTACATGCGCCAGCGCGTCGACCTCATCGCCTGCGTCGATGCGCGCGGTTTCATCATCGGCAGCGCGCTGGCCTATGCCCTGAACGTGGGTTTCGTGCCGATCCGCAAGCATGGCAAGCTGCCGTGCCGCACGGTGTCGGAGTCCTACACGCTCGAATACGGCACGGCCGAGGTCGAGATGCATGCCGATGCGGTGCATACCGGGCAGCGGGTCGTGCTGATCGACGACCTGGTCGCCACCGGCGGCACCATGCTGGCCGCCATCAAGCTGCTGCAGCGCCTGGGCGCCAATGTGCTCGAAGCGGCCACCATCGCCGACCTGCCCGACCTGGGCGGCTCGGAGAAGATCAAGGCCACGGGCACGCCGTTCTACGCCATCTGCAGCTTCACGGGCAAGGACTGAAGACCTTCGCCGGGCAGGCCGGTCAGGCCAGCATCGACCAGGCCGAGCGCCCGATCAGCAGCAGGGCCAGCAGCGCCAGGATGAGGACGCAGACGCGGCGATAGTGCGTGTCGCCATGGCGCAGGAACAGGCGTTGCCCCAGCAGGATGCCGGCGGCTTGCAGCGGATAGGTGGCCGCCATGTACAGCAGCGTGCGCATCGACACGCTGCCCAGCGCGGCCAGCGTCAGCAGCGACACCGTGCTCTGCACCGCGAAAATGACGGTCATGGTGGCGCGGGCGGCCAGCGCCGAGAACGGACCCCCCAGGAAATACGCGATCAGGGGCGGCCCGCCCATGGCGGCAAAGCCATTGCCCAGGCCCGAACAGGCGCCGACCGAGAGCGTGAGTCCCAGCCTGGGCTGGCCGCTGTAGCGCCAACCCGATGCCAGGAACACGACGGTCGCCAGCACGATGCAGCCCATCACCAGCCGGCTGGTGGACGGGTCGACCGCGACCAGCAGCCGGGCGCCGGCCAGGGCCGCCAGGCTGCTGACCAGGGACAGGATGATGGCTTGCCGCCACAGGATGTGCGGCCTGTCGTGGCGCACGGTCTGCAGGCTGGACAGGATTTGCAGGCCCGTCATGATGGGCGCCGCCAGCGCGGGCGCAAACACCATGGACAGCGCCGGCATGCCGAACAGCGCCGCGCCGAAGCCGGAAAAGCCGCGCATCGTGCCCGAGGCGAGGATGGCCAGGCCGGCGAAGGCCAGCGTCCAGGGATGGGCCGTCAGCGATGCGGCGGGCGCGATGTCGTCCAACCGGGGCTGCGGGTCAGGCCTTGTCGCGATCGACGGCGAACGCCGACCAGGCCTGGCGGGTGGGCATGATCTCGAGCCGGTTGATGTTGATGTGGTCGGGCAGGGTGGCCACGTAGAAGATCTGTTCGGCGATGTCTTCGGCCGTGAGCGGCGTGGTGCTGCGATAGAGCTTGTCGGAGGCCGATTGGTCGCCGCGGGTGCGCACCAGCGTGAATTCGGTCTCGGCCATGCCGGGCGCGATGTCGGTCACGCGCACGCCGGTGCTCAGCAGGTCGCAGCGCAGGTTGTAGCTGAACTGCTGCACGAAGGCCTTGGTGGCGCCGTAGACGTGGCCGCCGGGGTAGGGCCACTGGCCGGCCACCGAGCCCAGGTTGACGATGCTGGCGCCGGCGCCGGTCTCGAGCAGCATGGGCAGCACGGCGTGGGTCACGTTGACCAGGCCGGTGACGTTGGTGTCGATCATGGTGTGCCAGTCCTGCAGTTCGACGTTCTGCGAGGGCACGGGCGCCAGGGCCAGGCCGGCGTTGTTGATCAGCGAGCGCACCGGGCGGAATTCGGCGGGCAGGGCATCGATGGCGGCCTGCACGGCGCGGGCATCGCGCACGTCCAGGGTGGCGATGTGCACCGGCACCTTGGGCGAGAGTTCTTTTTGCAATTCTTCCAGGCGATCGGTGCGGCGGCCGGTGAGCACCAGCGACCAGCCGCCGGCGGCGAAGCGGCGCGCCGTGGCGCGGCCAAAACCGGACGTGGCGCCGGTGATGAAGACGACTTTTTTCATGATCAGGTTTCCTGCGTGGGCGAATGTTCAATATTACAAAAACAACTTGTACGCCGGATTCTCCGTCTCGTTCCAGTGCGGATAACCCAGTTCGGCGATGAAATTCTTGAACTGCTTCTTCTCGCCGGGCGGCACCTGGATGCCGGTCAGGATGCGGCCATAGTCGGCGCCCTGGTTGCGATAGTGGAACAGGCTGATGTTCCAGCCTGGATTCATGGCGTTCAAAAAGCGCATCAGCGCGCCGGGCCGCTCGGGAAATTCGAAGCGGTAAAGCACCTCGTGGGCCGCTTGCGACGAATGTCCGCCCACCATGTGCCGCAGGTGGGTCTTGGCGAATTCGTCGTGGGTCAGGTCCAGCGTGTCGAAGCCGTTCTTGCGGAAGTGCGCGGCGATCTTGCCCGGCTCGGCGGGCGCGGACACCTGCAGTCCCACGAACACATGGGCGCGGTCGCCGTCGGACATGCGGTAGTTGAACTCGGTGACGCTGCGCTCGCCCACCAGCTCGCAGAAACGCCGGAAGCTGCCGCGCTGCTCGGGCATGGTCACGGCGAACACGGCCTCGCGCATCTCGCCCACCTCGGCGCGGTCGGAGACGAAGCGCAGGCGGTCGAAGTTCATGTTGGCGCCGCAGGCGATGGCCACCAGGGTCTTGCCGCGCAGCTTGTGCTCGGCGGCATATTGCTTGGCGCCGGCCACGGCCAGGGCGCCGGCGGGCTCGAGCACGCTGCGGGTGTCCTGGAACACGTCCTTGATGGCCGCGCAGATGGCGTCGGTGTCGACCACCACGAAATCGTCCACGTATTGGCGCGTCAGGCGGAAGGTCTCGGCGCCCACCAGCTTGACGGCCGTGCCGTCGGAGAACAGGCCCACGTCGGCGAGCTGCACGCGGCGGCCGGCGCGCACGCTGCGCAGCATGGCGTCCGAGTCCTCGGTCTGCACGCCGATGATCTTGATGTCGGGGCGCAGCTGCTTCACATAGGCGGCCACGCCGGCGATCAGCCCGCCGCCGCCCACGGCCACGAAGATGGCGTCGATATTGCCCGGGTGCTGGCGCAGGATCTCCATGCCGATGGTGCCCTGGCCCGCGATCACGTCGGGATCGTCGAAGGGGTGCACGAAGGTGAGCTTCTCGCTTTTCTCGAGCAGCAGCGCGTGCTCGTAGGCGTCGGTGAAGCTCTCGCCGGCCAGCACCACTTCGCCGCCCAGGCGCTTGACCGCGTCGATCTTGACCTGCGGGCTGGTGGTGGGCATGACGATGACGGCGCGGCAGCCCAGGCGCTTGGCCGACAGGGCCACGCCCTGGGCATGGTTGCCGGCCGAGGCGGCGATCACGCCGCGGTTGCGAGAGGCCGGCGCCAGGTTGGCCATCTTGTTGTAGGCCCCGCGCAGCTTGAAGCTGAACACCGCCTGCGTATCCTCGCGCTTGAGCAGCACCGTGTTCGAAATTCGCTGCGAGAGCAGGGCGGCGGGTTCGAGCGGCGATTCGACGGCGACGTCGTAGACCTTGGAGGTCAGGATGCGTTTGAGATAGTCGATGGACATGGAGGACAGGCGTGGGGGTAGGCCGGACGCCCGCTCGGCGGCGGGCGCAGCGGGCTGACGAGCGTACCACACCCCATGCATCGCAACCCCTGGCGGCAACGTTCCCCGGCTACACTGCCCCGCATCATGGTACATAGTCTGCTCGTCTTCGTGCACAAGCTGCTGGGCCTGCTGGCGCTGCCTAAAGTGGGGCTGCCCGCCATTTTCCTGGTCAGCCTGATATCGTCCAGCGTGCTGCCCGTGGCGACCGAGCCCGTGGTGTTCGGCTACATCAAGCTGTCGCCCGGCATGTTCTGGCCGGGCGTGCTGGCGGCCACGGCGGGCAGCATCCTGGGCGGCATCATTCTCTACTTCGCGGGCCGCGGCGCGCACCGGGCCGTGCAGGGCCTGCGCCAGCACCGCGGGCCGTCCGGCGTGTCGGACGGCGGCGAGATGCCGGACCTGGCCGGGCGCACGATCGCCCGCCATCTCAAGGGGCGTCTGGCCATCCGCGCCCAGGCCTGGGCGCACCGGCTGGGACCGTCGGCGCTGCTGCTGTGCTGGCTGCCGGGGCTGGGCGACGCGATGTGCCTGGTGGCGGGCTGGCTGAGGTTGCCCTTTTGGCCCAGCCTGGCCTGCATGGCCCTGGCCAAGCTGGGCCGCACGCTCGCCGTGACCGTCTTCCTGATGTGGGCGGCCGCGCATTGGCCGCAGTGGCATCTCTAGCGTCTGGAAGACGCTAGGCCGCGCGCTTCAGGTAGTTCTCGCCCAGGATTCCCCGGACCTCTTCCTGGTTGAACCCCACGTTTTCCAGTGCTTGCACCAGCGCTCCCAACTGCTCCGGTTGCAGGAAGTCCCAGGGCGGCGGCGGATAGCCGCGCGGCCAGCGGTCCGCGGCGGCATGGAAGAAGCCGTAGTCACTGCCTTCCAGGTACATGAAGTCCAGGCCCAGGCCCACGTGCGCGGCGCCGATCAGGCTGGCGATGTGGGCGGCATGCCGCGCCATGGCTTGGGGAATGCCGGCGCCGCGCGCGCCGAGAAACATGCCGACGCCGCTGATGCCGATATAGCTGTCGCGATGGCCGCAGGCGCGGATCTGCTCGTCCGTCAGATTGCGTTCATGGTCGAAGCAGGCCCGCGCGTTGGAGTGCGAGAAGACCGGCACGCGCGCCAGCGGCGCGTCCAGGGCCTGCAGGGAGGTGAGTGCGCCGCAGTGGCTGAGGTCGACCCGCATGCCCGAGGCGTCCATGCGCGCCAGCAGGCGATGGCCCAGCGTAGTGAGGCCGGCGTTGCGGCTTTCGTGGCAGCCGTCCGCGTAGGGATTGGCTTCGTTGTACGCCAGGATCGCGCGGCCGATGCCGGCGGCGCGGAAGGCGTCGACAAGGTCGAGGCCGGCGCAGAACGGGGTGGCGGTCTGGAAGTGGAACGACACCGAGAACCGGCCGCTCGCGCGCGCCTGGCGGATCTGCGCGGCATCTTCGGCGACGGCGAGCCAATCCCGCGCCGGGGCCAGTACCCGTCGGAAATAACCGAGGCGCGACAGCGCGCAGGGAAGATCGTCATTGCCCGCGGCGGCGGTGAGCGACACATGGTCTATGCCGGCATCGCGAAAGCGCGCCAGCTGTGCCAGCAGGTCCGCGCCGGACGGCAGGAAAGGCGCCGTCCACGGCAGCAGGCCGTCGCAGATGGGCAACCCCGCCAGCCAGGGGCGTGCGTCCAGCCAGCCGGGAGAAGCGGGGCGGTTCATGTCGTCGTCTCCAATGCCGCGCGGACTTTGCTTCCCAGGCCGGCCAGCCGGTGCGCGGGTTCATTGGCGTAGACGAAGCGGATGTAGTCGGCGCCGTGCTGTTTCCCCCAGCCCGTCATGGCGGTGGCGCATACGCCTTGTTCCAGCAAGCGCTGGGCCAGGGTTTCGCCGGACATGCCGAAATCGCTCGTGCGCAGCAGCAGCGACCAGCCGCCCGCGGGCAGGCCGAAAGGCAGGCCGTCCAGCTCGCCGGCGAGCATGTCGCGCCGGCGCTGCAATTCGGCGACGTAGGCGGGCAAGTCGTCGACAGAGCGTTGCAGCGCGATGGCGGCGGCTTCCTGGGCAATGCCGACCGGCACCACGACGTTGGCCAGGGAAACCGCGACGATGTCGGGAATCAGCGCGTCGGGGGCGACGATCCAGCCGACCCGCCAGCCGATCATGCGCAGTTCTTTCGAGGCCGCTCCCACGCTGATGCAGCGCTCGGCCATGCCGGGCAGCCCGGCCGGGTGCAGGACGGTCCGCCCGTCGAACAGCAGGCGTTCCATGGCCGAGTCGACGATCAGCAGCAGATCGTGCGCCACGCACAGCGCGGCGACTTCGGCCCAGTCCTGCGCGTCCAACGTAGCGCCGGACGGCATCGAAGGCGACATCAGGAGCATCGCTCGGGTCTTGGGCGTGATGGATGCCCGCAGGGCCTCCCTGTCCAGCGTCCAGGGCTCGCCTGGCGCAAAGCGCAGCGGGACTTGGCGCGGGATGCCGCCCGCCAGGCGGATGCGGTTCAGCAAGCCGGCATAGGTCGGGTCCGTCACGATGACCTCGTCGCCGACCTCGATGGTGGCCAGCAGCACATTGAGTATCCCCGACAGGCCGCCCGCCGAAATGACGACATTGCCGGGACGGTAGTCGACGCCGGTCAGCGTCGAGACGTGGCGCGCGGCGGTCGCGCGCAGGTGGTCCTGTCCGACAAAAGGCAGGTACGAGTTGGCGGCGTCCTGGTCTATGGCGGCCCGCGTGCGGGCCAGCGCTTCGGCGCAGGGCGGCAGGTCGGTGTCCAGGTTTTCCAGCCGCAGCCAATCCCGGGCCTCGCCGTCGGCGACCGCGCCCATGCGGTCGACGCCGATACCGGCGATATAGTCGAGGCGGGCGGGTCGATGGTGTCGCATGGCGGGCCTGCTCCTGTAGAATTGTAGATAATAGATAATCTATTTTTATAGTGAAGCCACATGTCTTCGAATGTCAATACGGATCGTTCCCTGGCCGGGCAGGTCGTCCAGGCCTTGGCCGCGCGCATCATCGCCGGCGACATCGCGCCGGGGGCGTGGCTGCGCCAGGATGAGCTGGCGGAGGAATTCAAGACCAGCCATGTGCCGGTCCGGGAAGCGTTGCGGCGCCTGGAGGCGCAGGGGCTGGTGGTAATGGAGCCTCGCCGGGGGGTGCGGGCGGCGCCGCTGGACGCGGCCTCGATCATCGAGGTGGCGCGGATGCGGGCGGCGCTGGAACCCCTGGCCCTGCGCCATGCCTTGCCCCGATTCCCGCAGGGCCAACTGGCCCGTCTGCGGGAATGCCTGCGCGCGCCGGGGCCCGATCTGGATATCGCCGGGCTGGAAGCCGCGAATCAGCAGTTCCATACCTTGATGACCGAGTCCTGCGGCATGCCGCGGCTCCTCGCCACCCTGACCGATTTGCACCAGGCCAGCTCGCGGCATCTGTTCGCGGCCTGGAAATGGCTGGACTGGCGGCCCCGCTCGGATCGCGAGCACGAAGAGATCCTGGCGGCCCTCCAGGCGGGCGCTGTCGATGACGCTTGCGCCCGGCTGGCGGACCATATCCTTGCGGCGGGAACGGCGTTGGCCCAAGCACTGGCGCAAACTGGCCGATAGTCCGGCGCCGGCGCCGCGCCGCCGGGTGCGTAAATGCCATATGGATGCCCGGCAGACAGGCGGGGCATTGCCCCGTTGGGCTGGAAATCCCTGTAACGTCTCTCATCCGGCCGCTTTCACGCGGCTTAAGCCAGCTCTCTAGGGTTATTACCAGGGCTGTCTGATTTAATGACTTAAAATGGTTTTTTAAGGGCCACTCCGTCGCTTATGAACGCCCCTCTCGCCAGCCAAGTCCTTGCATCGGCGGTGCCGCCGGCTCCCGGCGCGCGCCTGCGCGAAATCCCCTATAACTACACCTCGTTTTCCGATCGCGAGATCGTCTCTCTGCTGCTGGGCGAGGACGCCTGGCAACTGCTGTGCGACCTGCGCGGCGAGCGCCGCACCGGCCGCTCCGCGCGCATGCTCTACGAGGTGCTGGGCGACATCTGGGTGGTCAACCGCAACCCCTATCTGCAGGACGACCTGCTCGACAATCCCAAGCGCCGCAAGCTGCTGATCGAGGCCCTCAACCACCGCTTGCGCGAGGTCGATCTGCGCCGCACGCCCGCTGGCGAGGCCACCGACGTGCAGCGCGACAACCGGGTGGTCGACCTGCTGGTGCTGGCGCGCTCCGCCGTGCTCGACTTCGAGCGCCGCTTCGACGAGACCGCGCAGATGCGCCAGCAGGTCCAGCGCGTGCTGGGCCGCTGCACGGCGCGCGACAACATCAAGTTCGACGGCCTGTCGCGCGTGGCGCACGTCACCGACGCCACCGACTGGCGCGTCGAGTATCCCTTCGTGGTGCTCACGCCCGACAGCGAGGAAGAAATCGCGCCGCTGGTGCGCGCCTGCATCGAGCTGGGCCTGACCATCGTGCCGCGCGGCGGCGGCACCGGCTATACGGGCGGCGCCATTCCGCTGACCTGGAAGTCGGCCGTCATCAACACCGAGAAATTCGAGACCCTGGGCCCGGTCGAGCAGCAGGTGCTGCCCGGCCTGACCGAGCCCGTGGCCACGATCTTCGCCGGCGCCGGCGTGGTCACCAAGCGCGTGACCGAGGCGGCCGAACACGCCGGTTTCGTGTTCGCCGTCGACCCCACCTCGGCCGAGGCTTCGTGCGTGGGCGGCAACATCGCCATGAACGCCGGCGGCAAGAAGGCCGTGCTGTGGGGCACCGCGCTCGACAACCTGGCCTGGTGGCGCATGGTCGACCCCGACGGCAACTGGCTGGAAGTCACGCGCCTGGCCCACAACATGGGCAAGATCCATGACGTGGACGTGGCGCGCTTCGAGCTCAAGTGGTTCGACGGCAACGGCCGCCCGGGCGAAAAGCTGCTCAAGACCGAAGTGCTCGAGATCGCCGGGCGCGTGTTCCGCAAGGAAGGCCTGGGCAAGGACGTCACCGACAAGTTCCTGGCCGGCCTGCCCGGCGTGCAGAAGGAAGGCTGCGACGGCCTGATCACCTCGGCGCGCTGGGTGCTGCACCGCATGCCCAAGCACATGCGCACCGTCTGCATGGAGTTCTTCGGCCAGGCGCGCGACGCCATCCCGTCGATCGTCGAGGTCAAGGGCTATCTCGACGGCGCGGGCCGCGCGAGCGGCGCCATCCTGGCCGGGCTCGAGCACCTGGACGAGCGCTACCTGCGCGCCGTGGGCTACGCCACCAAGAGCAAGCGCGGCACGCTGCCCAAGATGGTGCTGATCGGCGACATCGTGGGCGATGACGAAAATGTGGTGGCCGCGGCCGCCAGCGAGGTGGTGCGCCTGGCCAACACCCGCCACGGCGAGGGCTTCGTGGCCGTGAGTCCCGAGGCTCGCAAGAAATTCTGGGCCGACCGCTCGCGCACCGCCGCCATCTCGCGCCACACCAACGCCTTCAAGATCAATGAAGACGTGGTGATTCCGCTGCCGCGCATGGGCGAGTACACCGACTATATCGAGCGCTTCAACATCGAGCTGTCCACGCGCAACAAGATACGCCTGCTCGATGCGCTCGACGCCTACCTGGCCGAACCGCTGCCCCTGGGCAAGGCGGCCTCGGCCGACGACGACGCCAGCCTGACGCCCGAGGCGCTGGACGAGCGCGCCGGCCAGGCCGTGGCGCTCATCGACGCCGCGCGCCGCCGCTGGCAGTGGCTGCTCGACAATCTCGACATGCCGCTGGCGCAGGCCCTGCCCGAGCTCGACGGCCTGGGCCTGGCGCACCTGCACGCCGTCCTGGCCGAACGCCTGGCGCGGCAGCCCGATGCCCGCGTCTTCGACGTGCTGCAGGACCGCACCGTGCGCGTGTCGTGGAAGACCGAGGTGCTGGCCGGCCTGGCGGGCCTGTTCCCGGGCGACGCTTGCAAGAAGATCATCGACGACCTGCGCGCCGTCCATGCGCGCGTGTTGAAGAGCCGCGTCTTCGTGGCGCTGCACATGCACGCGGGCGACGGCAACGTGCACACCAACATCCCCGTCAATTCCGACGACTACGACATGCTGCGCGAGGCCAACGAAACGGTGGCGCGCATCATGCAGGTGGCGCGCGACCTCGACGGCGTGATCTCGGGCGAGCACGGCATCGGCCTGACCAAGTACGAGTACCTCACCGAGGCCGAGCTCCTGCCCTTCCAGGACTACAAGCGCCGGGTCGATCCCAACGGGCATTTCAACGCCGGCAAGCTCATGCCGGGCGCCGACCTGCGCCACGCCTGGACGCCCAGCTTCAGCCTGATGGGCCACGAATCCATCATCATGCAGCAAAGCGAGATCGGCGAGATCGCGGCGTCGGTGAAGAACTGCCTGCGCTGCGGCAAGTGCAAGCCGGTGTGCGCCACGCACGTGCCGCGCGCCAACCTGCTGTATTCGCCGCGCAACAAGATCCTGGCCACCTCGCTGCTGGTCGAGGCCTTCCTGTACGAAGAGCAGACCCGCCGCGGCGTGAGCATCAAGCACTGGGAAGAATTCGAGGACGTGGCCGACCACTGCACGGTCTGCCACAAGTGCCTCAGCCCCTGTCCGGTGGACATCGATTTCGGCGACGTGTCGATGAACATGCGCGCGCTCCTGCGCCGCATGGGCCGCAAGTCGTTCAACCCCGGCACGGCGGCGGCCATGTTCTTCCTCAACGCGAAGGACCCGGCCACCATCAACGCCACCCGCCGCGCCATGGTGGGCGTGGGCTACAAGGTGCAGCGCGCCGCGCACGACTTCCTGAGCTCGTTCACGCGCAAGCAGACGGCGCACCCGCCGGCCACGGTGGGCAAGCCGCCGCTGCGCGAGCAGGTGGTGCACTTCGTCAACAAGCGCATGCCGGGCGGCCTGCCCAAGCAGACCGCGCGCAAGCTGCTGGACATCGAAGACGCCGACTACGTGCCCATCATCCGCGATCCGCAAGCCACCACGGCCGACACGGAAGCGGTGTTCTACTTTCCGGGCTGCGGGTCGGAGCGCCTGTTCTCGCAGGTGGGGCTGGCCACGCAGGCCATGCTGTGGCATGCGGGCGTGCAGACGGTGCTGCCGCCGGGCTATCTGTGCTGCGGCTATCCGCAGCGCGGCAACGGCATGAACGACAAGGCCGAGAAGATCATCACCGACAACCGGGTGCTGTTCAACCGCGTGGCCAACACGCTCAACTACCTCGACATCAAGACCGTGGTGGTGAGCTGCGGCACGTGCTACGACCAGCTGGCGGGCTATGAGTTCGAGAAGATCTTCCCGGGCTGCCGCTTGATCGACATCCACGAGTACCTGCTCGAGAAGGGCATCAAGCTCGAAGGCGTGACGGGCCAGAAGTACATGTATCACGACCCCTGCCACACGCCCATGAAGCTGCAGGATCCGATGAAGACGGTGAAGGCGCTGGTGGGCGATGCCACGATCAAGAGCGACCGGTGCTGCGGCGAGTCGGGCACGCTGGCCGTGACGCGGCCGGACATCTCGACGCAGGTGCGCTTTCGCAAGCAGGAAGAGATGCAGAAAGGCATGGAGGCGCTGGGCGCCGGCCCAGGCGACCAGGTCAAGGTGCTGACCTCGTGCCCGTCGTGCCTGCAAGGCTTGTCGCGCTACGAGGAAGACACGGGCGCGAAGGCCGACTATATCGTGGTCGAGATGGCCCGCCATATATTGGGCGAGTCGTGGATGGAAGACTACGTGAAGCGGGCCAACAGCGGCGGCATCGAGCGCGTGCTGGTGTAGCGCAGCCTGGCGGCTGCCTACACCATGAGCATGGTGGAGAGATCCGCGGCAAGCGCCTTCATGGCCTCGGCGACGGGGCCTTCGAGCTTGTCGCGGGTCATGACGGAGCTGGCTCCGCCGCAATTCATGGCCATGACGTGGCGGCCATTGGGCGACACGACGGCCACGCCCAGCGCGTTGACGTCGAGATGGTAGCGGCTCAGGTTCAGCACGTAGCCGTGGCGAAGATAGGTCTGGCGCGACTCTTCCAGGTATTGGCGGTTGGCCGCCCACAGCTGCGGCTGCGTTTGCTCGAGTTCGCGCAGCACCGCCTCGCGTTCGGTGTCGGACACGGCCGCCAGGTAGGCGCTGCCGACGGCGGAGTTGCCGATGGACAGCGCCGAGCCGATATGAAAATTGAGCTTGAGCATGGTGGGCGCTGAGGCGCGCGCAAGGATGCGCATGTCGAGGTGATCGCGCCCGGCCAGCGAGACCGAGGCGGAGAAGCGGTTGGCGATGTCCGTGATGTGCGGCAGCGCGACTTCGGCAATGCCGCTGTGCGACAGCGCCTCGCAACCCAATGCCAGCACGCCCGGACTCACGCGCAGCCGCTCGGGTGCGTAGCCGGGCACCAGATAGCCGGCCTTCTGCAGCGTGTAGCACAAGCGCCACGCCGTCGATTGCGACAGGCCCAGCAGCCGGGCGATGTCGGTGGAGCCCAGTTCCGTGCGCTCGGCGGTGAAACAGCGCAGCACGTCCAGGCCGCGAGCCAGGGCGGTGACGAAATATCGATCTTCTTTCATGGGATGTCCGAGCGGGGGTGACGCGCGGTGCGTTGACGCGCGCCGGATCACGTCGCTACACTAATTCGTAATGCAATTTTCTAATTTGCAGAGTGAATTATAAGAGGGAGACAATCTCATGGCAAACACATCGGTGTCCGCCGGCGTGGACCCGCTTTCCACGGGCTTTCCCGATCTTTCCCGCTTTTTCGCGCCGCGTCGGGTCGCCCTGATCGGCGCGACCGAAGACCTGTCCAAATTCGGCGGGCGCTGCATGCGCCAGACGCTGGATTTCGGTTTTTCCGGCGCGCTGTATGCCGTCAATCCCAAGCGCGACAGCATTTTCGGCCTGCCCTGCCATGCCGCCATCGCGGACCTGCCCGAGACGCCCGACCATGTGGGCATCGTGCTGCCCGCGCAAGCCGTGCCGCAGGCGCTGGAGCAATGCGCGGCGCGCGGCGTGCCCTTCGCGACCGTGTTTTCGTCCGGCTTCGGCGAACTGGGCACGCCCGAAGGACAGGCCGCGCAGCGGCGCATCGCCGAGATAGCGCGAGCCGGCGGCTTGCGGCTGATGGGGCCGAATTGCAACGGCATGATCAACTTCGTCGACGGCTTCGCGCTGACCTCCACCGCCACCATACGCGGGCCGCGCCGGCCAGCAGGCGACATCGGCGTGGTCAGCCAGTCCGGCGGGGCGGGGCAGGTCAATGTCATGTGGCGCGCGCAGCAGTCGGGCCTGGGCATCAGCTACCAGGTCAGTTGCGGCAATGCGGCCGATCTGGACCTGACCGACTATGCGTATTTCATGGTGGAAAGCGAGGCGACCCGCGTGGTGGTCATGCTGGTCGAGCGCCTGGCCGACGGCCCCAGGCTGCGCCGGCTGGCCGAACGCGCGGCCGAACTGGGCAAGCCCATTGTCATGGTCAAGGTGGGGCGCACCGAAGCCGGCAGCCGTGCGGCCGCCTCGCACACCGGCGCCATCACGGGCGCCGACGAGGTTTGCGATGCCGCGCTGCGCCAGCTGGGCATCATCCGGGTGGACGACTGCAACGAACTCTACGAAACCGCCATGTTGCTGCGCCAGGGCCGGACGGTGCGCGGTCGCGGCGCAGCCGCTACCTCGATATCCGGAGGCAACCTGGTCATGGTGGCCGACCTGGGCGCCTCGGTGGGCATCCAGTGGCCCGAGTACGCGCAGGGCACGCGAGACAAGCTGGCCGAGCAATTACCCGGATTCGGCTCGGCGTCCAATCCCACCGATCTGACGGCTTCGGCCATCGGCCAGGAAGGCGCCTACGAGCGCGCCGCGCGCACCATCCTGGCCGACCCGTCGGTGGATGTGATGATTCCGGTGCTGACCATCGCCGGCGCCGCCGATGTGAAGGCTGCCGCGCGCGTGGCGGCCGACAGCGACAAGCTGGTGCCCATCCTGTGGACCGGTTGCGCTGCCGACGACCCCGATCTGACGCCTGCCGCGCTGGTGGCCCAGGGCCTGGCGGTGTATCGCGATGCCTTGCCCTGCCTGAAAGCCGTGCGCCGCGCCATGGACTACGCCGAACTGCAGCGCCGCCGCGGCGAGCCGGCGTCCGGGCGTCCCGGCGGCGTCGACGCGCAGGCCGCGCGGCGCCTGCTGGAGCAGGCCGACGGTCCGCTCAGCGAGCACCGGTCCAAGGCCCTGCTGGCCTGCTACGGCATTGCGGCCCCGCAGGAGTGCCTGGCCGGCTCGGTGGCGCAGGCCGTGGATTTCGCAGCAGCGCTGGACGCGCCGGTGGTGCTCAAGGTGCAGTCTCCCGACATCGCGCACAAGACCGAGGCCGGCGTCATCCGGCTGGGCGTGCGCGGGCCGGTTGCGGTGTCGGCGGCCTACGGCGAGGTCATTCAGGCCGCGCATGCTTATCGTCCCGACGCGCGCATCGAAGGCGTGCTGGTGCAGGAAATGGTGACCCAGGCTCAGGAAATGCTGGTGGGCGTGTCGCGGGACCCGACTTTCGGACCGGTCATCACGCTGGCGCTGGGCGGCATTTATGTCGAAGTGATCAAGGACGCGGTGTTCCGGCTGGCTCCGCTGACCCCGCAGGAAGCGCGCCGGGCGTTGGGCGAACTGCGCGCTTTCCGCCTATTGGAAGGCGCGCGCGGCCAACCGGCCGCCGATATCGATGCGCTGGTCGATGCCGTGGTGCGCGTGTCCTGGCTGGCGGCCGACCTGGGCGAGCACATCTCCGAACTGGACATCAATCCGCTGGCCGTTCTGCCGGCCGGGCGCGGCGTGCGCATGGTCGATGCGCTGGTCGTGCCGCGGCGCGGTTGACGCGGAGGTCCGCCATGATCGAGACCGCCATGCAGCCGCCGGTGCTGTGGCTGACCGTCTCCCGGCCCCAGGCTGCCAATGCCCTGGATGCGGCCACGCATGACGCGTTGGCCGCCGCGCTGCGCGAGGCGGCGCGGCGCCCCGGTGTGGGCGCGGTGGTGCTGGCCGCCGCGGGCGGCAAGGCTTACAGCGCCGGCGCCGACCTGCGTGAATTTTCCGAGTGGCCGGCCGGCCGCGCCGCCCTGCGCCGCCGCGAATTGCTGCTGCAGACGCTGGAGGCGCTGCTGGCGTTGGGCAAGCCCGTGGTGGCCGCCGTGCAGGCGCCGGCCATCGGCGCGGGCGCCATGCTGGCCCTGGCCTGCGACGAGATCGTCATGGCCGACGGCGCCTGGCTGGGTTTTCCGGAAGCCCAGCACGGCATGCCTACGCCCATGGGCGCGGTGCTGCTGGCGCGCCGCGCGCGCTGGCCGGTAGTGCAGCGCCTGCTGCAGGCAGGCGAGCGTTGCGCCGCGTTCGAGGCATTGCAGGCCGGGCTGGCCGACGACTGCGTCGCGGCCGGCGTGCTGCCGGCACGCTGCCAGGCACGCGCCGCAGCGCTGGCCGCCATTCCTGCCCATGCCTATGCCGCCAACAAGGCCTGGCTGAACAGGCCGCTCGGCCACGCGCTGGCCGAGGCCGCCGCGTATGCCACCGCGCATCAGGCAAGCGACCCGTCCCACTAGAAAAGAGAGGAGACAAGATGCAGTTGGAAATCCAACCCGAACTGGCGGAAATGCGCGCCGCGGTGCGCCGCTTCACCCAGGAAAAACTGGAACCGATCGCCTTGGCGATCGACCATACCGGCGAGGTGCCGCCCGGCACGCTGGAACTGTTGCGCGAACAGGGCTACCTGGGCATGCGCATGCCCGCGGCCTTCGGCGGCGGCGACTTCGACCTGCCCACGTATTGCCTGGTGCTGGAGGAATTGAGCCGTTCTCATCGCATCTTCACCTTGATGCTGGATGCCACGAGCGGCTTGAACCCCATCGCCATCGCGCGCTTCGGCACCCCGGCGCAACAGGCCCGCTATCTGTCCGGCCTGTGCGCCGGCACCTTGCATGCGTCCTTCGCCTTGACCGAGCCCGAAGCCGGCAGCGACGCGCAGGCCATACGCACGCGCGCGGCGCGGGAGAACGGCGGCTGGACGCTGAACGGCCGCAAGCATTTCATCAGTGGCGCGCATCTGGCCGACGTGGTGCTGGTGATGGCCGTTACCGACCCGGCCAAGCGCGGCGCGGGCGGCATTACCGCTTTCCTGGTCGACAAGGGAACGCCGGGCTTTGCCGTGACGCGCATCGACACCACGATCGGTTCCGAGCCGATCAAGCTGGCCGAGCTGTCCTTCACGGACTGCCGCGTGCCCGACGAGGCGGTGCTGGGCGAGGTGGGACAGGGCTTCAAGGTGGCGATGGCGTCGTTGACCAGCGGCCGCATGGGCGTGGCCTGCTCTTGTATCGGCGCGGCCGACAGGCTGTTGGAAATGAGCGCCGCCTACGCGCGCGAGCGCCAGACTTTCGGCAAGCCGCTGGCCGAGCGCCAGGCCATCCAATGGATGCTGGCCGACTCGGCCACCGAACTGGCCATGGCGCGCAGCCTCACCTACGAAACCCTGCGCCGCCTGCTGGCTGGCGAAAACATCGGCGCGGCGGCCAGCATGTGCAAGCTGGCCGCCTCGGAAATGGTGGGCAGGGTGGCCGATCGCGCGGTGCAGATCCACGGCGGCATGGGATTGGTGCGGGGTTTTCTGGTCGAGCGTTTCTACCGCGACGTGCGCCATTACCGCGTTGGCGAGGGCGCTTCCGAGGTGCAGCGCATGCTGATCGCGCGCGAGGTGTTGCAATGAGCGCGCCCGCCGCGGCCATCGTCGGCATAGGCGAAAGTCCGGTGGGCCGCGTGCCCGGTCTCGACACGCTGGGCCTGCAGCGCGCCGCCGCGCTGCGCGCGCTGGCCGATGCCGGGCTGTCGCCGGCCGATGTGGACGGCCTGCTCACCACGCCCATCCGGGTGGAGAACTGGGCCATGCCCTGCGGCAATGTGGCCGAGGGGCTGGGCCTGCGCCCGCATTACCTGGCCACGCTGGACGTGGCCGGCGCCTCCGGCACGGCCATGGTGCACCATGCGGCCATGGCCGTGGCGACGGGGCAATGCCGCACCGTGCTGTGCGTGGGCGGGCAGAACCTGCTGTCTTTCAGTTCGAGCGGCGCGGCGGTGCAGAAACTGGCCGACGCGGGCTGGGCGCATCCCGAGTTCGAGGCGCCCTACGGCCCGCTGGTTCCCACGCTCTACGCCTTGGCCGCGCGCCGCCATATGCACGAGTACGGCACCACCCACCGCCAGATGGCCGAGGTGGCGGTGACCATGCGCCGGCACGCCGCGCTCAATCCCAATGCGCACAAACGCGAGCCGCTGTCGGTCGAGGACGTGATGGCCTCGCGCATGATCACCTCGCCGCTGCGCATGCTGGATTGCGCGCTGGTATCCGACGGCGCGGCGGCCTTCGTGGTGACCACGCCCGAGCGCGCGCGCGACCTCGGCCAGCCGCCGGTGCGCCTGCTGGGCAGCGGCTATGGCCATAGCCACACCTATATCGGCGACTATCGCGACGTGACGACGACCGGGGCGGTGCAGTCCGGCCGCGATGCCTTCGCCATGGCGGGGCTCAAGCCGGCCGACATCGACGTGGCGCAGCTATACGACTGCTTCACCATCACGGTCATCGTCGAGCTGGAGGACCTGGGCTTTTGCGCCAAGG
>DASWPO010000320.1:0-7025 GCA_036404015.1 Bordetella sp.
GATCGGGCGATTCTCGACGCGGACGTGCCGTTTCTTGAAGGCCCGCCTTTGGCGGCGAGCGAGCACGATGCCTACTACACGCCACGGGTATCGCAGGCCAGCGCGCCGCTTTTCGAGCATTGCGTGCGCGCGCTCGAGCAGAGCCTCGACCTGTTCGGCGCGCACGGCCTGCCGCTGATGGGCACGGGCGATTGGAACGACGGCATGAATCGGGTCGGCGAGGCGGGGCGCGGCGAAAGCGTCTGGCTGGGCTGGTTCCTGCACGCCACGCTGTCGGCTTTTGCGCCGCTGGCGCGCGCGCGCGGCGATGGCCAGCGGGCAGACCGCTGGCTGCTGCGCGCCGAAGCCCTGCGCGAGGCGCTTGAAAGCGCGGGCTGGGACGGCGAGTGGTATCGGCGAGGTTATTTCGACGACGGAACGCCGCTCGGGTCGGCCAGCAACGACGAATGCTCGATCGATGCCATTGTCCAGTCGTGGAGCGTGCTATCGGGCGCGGCCGACGCGGCGCGGGCCGAACGTGCGATGGCGGCGCTGGATGCCCGGTTGATCAACCGCAAGGACGGCCTCGCCGTGCTGTTTGCCCCGCCGTTCGATCATGGCGCGCTCGATCCCGGCTATATCAAGGGCTATCCTCCCGGCATAAGGGAGAACGGCGGCCAATACACGCATGCCTCGGTGTGGTCGATGCTGGCATTCGCGCAGATGGGCGATGGCGACCGCGCCGCCTATCTTTTGTCGTTGATGAACCCGATCAATCGCAGCCTGACGCGCAGCGGGGCGGCCCGCTACAAGGTCGAGCCGTATGTCATGGCGGCCGACGTCTATTCGGTTGCGCCGCACGTGGGCCGCGGCGGATGGACCTGGTACACCGGTTCGGCGGGGTGGATGTACCGCGCCGGGATCGAGGGCTTGCTCGGCCTGCGCAAACGCGGCGCGGAGTTGTTGATCGAACCGTGCATACCGAAGCAATGGCCTGGCTTTACCGGCGTGTTCCGCCATGGGGCGGCCCGATACGACATCACGGTGGAAAATCCGCGCGGCGTCAGCCGCGGCGTGAGCCGTATGGTCGTGGACGGCGTCGTGCTGGAACCGGGCAAGAGGGCAGTGCCGCTGGCGGACGACGGCGCGCGTCACCAGGTGACGGTGACGATGGGCGAGCCATAGAGCAAGCCATGCCGGATTCGTCTTGGTACTTATTGGTGGGCCTGCTGCTCATCACCATGGTGCTGGTGGGGGCAACGCTGGCGCGCCTGCTGCTGAGCAGCGCGACGATTTATCTGTGCGTCGGCTACTTTGTGGGGCCCGGCGGCCTGAAGCTGGTCATTCCCGATCCGCTGCTCCATGCCGAGACGATCGGCCAGATAACGGAAGTCGCCCTGTTGATTTCCTTGTTTACCGTCGGATTGCGCGTGGGTGTTCCGATCTTCAACCGCAGATGGATCGTTCCCTTGCGCCTCGCCTTTGTCTCGATGGCGATCACGGTGGGGTTGATCGCGGCGGTCGGCATGTGGGGATTGGGATTGTCCCTGGGGGCCGCGATACTGCTTGGCGGCATTCTGGCGCCCACGGATCCCGTGCTGGCCTCCGGCATGAAGACCGAGCGCGGAATCGACCCCGATCAACTGCGCTTCAGTCTCGCGGGCGAAGGCGCCTTGAACGACGGCACCGCGTTTCCGTTCGTGGTCCTGGGGCTTGCATTGCTGGAGCCCGATAACAAGGCTTTCAGCATCTGGCGCTGGCTGATGTCGGACCTGATATGGGGCAGCGTCGGCGGCGTGCTCATCGGCGCGCTGGCGGGCTTTCTGATCGGCCGGATGGTCGTCTATCTGCGCACGCGGCATTTCCAGGCAGTGGGCCAGGATGAGTTTCTATCGCTGGGCGTGATCGCCGTCACTTATGGCCTGGCGCAGCTGTGCCACGCATCGGGGTTTCTGGCCGTCTTTGCCGCTGGCCTGGCTTTTCAGCGGATAGACGAGACGCCGCAGGCCGGCACGGTCTCCCTTGGGACCACCGATGGCGCGCAAGGCCATGCGTACGGGGTGCTGGCGACACACTCCCATCATGCCAGCGCCGTCATGGCCGGCGCGGTGCGGGAATTCAATGCCCAATTGGAGCGCCTTGCCGTGCTGACGGTGGTGTTGCTGGTCGGGACGCTGCTTCCCTATGCCACGGCGTGGCGGGCGCTCTGGTGGTTCATCCCGATGATGTTCGTGCTTGTGCGTCCCATCTCGGTCGTGTTGGGCACGCTCGGCGTAGCCGGCGCGGGACGCACCAGAGCCATGGTTTCGTGGTTCGGAATACGCGGGATCGGCTCTGTTTTTTATTTGATGTTTGCGATACACCACGGCGTGAGCAAGCCCCTGGCGGGGCAGTTGATCACGCTGACGCTCGCGATGGTTTCCGTATCCATCCTCGTGCATGGCGTATCGATGCGGCCGTTAATGAAATGGTATGGCCGAGGCCAGGCGCCGCAAGAGCCCTGAGCCCACGCGGCCGGACACCGATTATTTCTTCTTGTCGGGCTTGCCAACCGCGGCGGCTTTCGGCGGTGTTGTCCAGGGGACGCCCGCCGTGGGAGGTGCCGGCTTTTTATCCTGCTTGGGTTTCTTCGCTTCACGGTTGCCGTGCAGTTGACCCTTTGCCATGATGGTTCTCCAATATATTCAGTGCAACTTCAGCCGCGGAGGGCGACCGCCGTATTGATCATTCTGAGCGCATTCAGGCGCGTTGTCGCGGTCTATTTCCGAAGAGTGGCCAACCCCAGCCCCATCCCGGCTCATAAAGGGGTGCATGCATGGTTTTCCAGCGTACAGACGGCATGCCTACTACGGGGAACCGAGGGTAGGGCGCAGTCGCGGGCTGATGCATAATCGAAAGAAGCCCCTTGCGGGTATCACGCATGCAAAGGCCCCTTCCCCATGAAAAATACAGCTCGGCTTCCGTCGGATGCCACGGTTGAAACACTCCGAACCCTCATCGGTTTTCCCACTGTCAGCTCGGTGTCCAATCTCGATCTGATCGACTACGCCAGGGCCTACCTGGAAGGCCTGGGCTGCAAGACCAGAATGACCGGCCAGGCCAGCGACGGCAAATACAATCTGTTCGCCACTCTGGGAGAGGGCGACCCCGATACGGGTCTGATCCTCTCGGGCCATACCGACGTGGTGCCGGCCTCGCAGGGCAACTGGACGTCGGATCCTTTCACCCTGCGCATCGCCGGCGGCCGCGCCTATGGCCGCGGCACGGCCGACATGAAGGGTTACATCGCGGTCTGCATGGAGCAACTGCGCGACCTCGATCCCAATACGCTCAAGCATCCCGTGCATCTGGCGCTGAGCTTCGACGAAGAAGTGGGCTGCCGCGGCGTGCCTTACCTGCTGGACGACCTCAAGGCCAGGGGTATCCGTCCTTGGGGCTGCGTCATCGGTGAGCCCACCAGCATGTCCGTGGTGGTGGGGCACAAGGGGTCCCGGCGCGTGTGCTGCACCATCCATGGCAAGTCGGCGCACTCGTCGCAGCCCTTGCTGGGCGTCAATGCCATTCACTTCGGTTCGCGGCTGGTGGGTTTCGTCGACCAGCTGGGTACCGAGCTGCGCGTCAACGGCCCGCAGGACGCGGACTACGACGTGCCCTACAGCACCATGCTGGTGACCCAGATCGAAGGCGGGGAGGCGCTGAACATGGTGCCGCAGCGTTGCGTGCTGGGCTTCGGCCTGCGTCACCTGCCCGATCACGACCCCCTCCAGGTCATCGACGAGGTCCGCAAGTTCTGCGAAGAGCAACTGCTGCCCGACATGCAGGCCTGGTATCCCGACGCCAAGATCGATTTCGAGGTGATGGGCGGCGTGCCCTCGTTCAACCGTTCCAAGGACTCCGGCATCATCGAACTGGTGGCGTCCGAACTGCGCGCGCTCAATGCCGGGGAAGCCACCTTCGGCAAGGTGGCCTTCGGCACCGAGGCCGGCCATTTCGAGGCGCACGGCATTCCCAGCGTGGTGTGCGGTCCGGGCAGCATTTCGCAGGCGCACCAGGTCGATGAATACGTCGACCTGAGCCAGCTCGCCGAGGCCGAAACCTTCATTTCCGGCCTGCTCAAGCGCTTCTGCGTCGAGGGCAAAAAATAACGGCTGATGGTCGCTCTCAAATTAGGAGGCAAACATGAAATTGGAAAATCTGACCGGCAAGATTGCCGTCGTCACCGGTGCGTCGAGCGGCATCGGCGAGGCGGCGGCCCGCCTCCTGGCGGCCGAGGGCATGAAGGTGGTGCTCGTTGCCAGGCGCGAGGATCGTATCCGGGAGCTTGCCCGGGAAATCGGCGAAGCCGCGGTGGCCATCACGGCCGACATAAGCGACGGAGTCCAGGTTGCGGCGGTGTTCGATCAGGTCCGGGAACGGTTTGGCGCTCTCGACCTGCTGTTTAACAATGCGGGCATGGGCATCAACGGTCGCTTTGTCGATTCGAAGCCCGAGGACTGGAAGACCCAGATCGACGTCAATCTTTATGGCGTGCTGCACTGCACGCATGCGGCCTTGCCGCTGATGCGCGGCCGGGTTGGTGCGATGGTATCGACGGTCTCCAGCGTCGGCGGCCGTTACGGTATCGATGGATGGTCGGTCTACAACGCCACCAAGTTTGCCGTGATCGGCCTGCACGATGCGCTGCGCAAGGAATTGGGCGGCGAGGGCATCCGCTTTTCCGTCATCGAGCCGGGATCGGTCTGGACTGAATGGGGACACAACGTTCCCGAAGACGCCATGAAAAAGCGGCGCGAGACAGTGGACGCGCTGACGGCCGAGGACATCGCCAATGCGCTGGTCTATTCCTTCGCCCAACCGCCGCGGGTGCTGATTGAAGAGATGCTGATTCGCCCGGTCAAACAGATCGCTCCCTGACGAAGCCGTCCGCGCGTCACTGAGTCCGCCAGCGTACAGACCCGCCAGGCGGACGGTCACACCATGCTGGCAAGAGCCAACCGGCTGAAAAGAGAAAAGCCGATGCGGTTCGACCGTCAACTCGCACTCATGCCGGCCGGCGCCAGTTTGCGCGGCAACGGGAGGGCGGGTCATGATGACGCGTCGACGATGGCTTACGTGGGGCTTCGTGGCATTGGGGGGGGTGGCCGTCACCCTGTTCGCCTGGCTCGTTTTCTTCAGCAAGCCCGTTCCCAATCCCGCGCCTGAGCCGATCTCCGTTTCCGCCGCCACGGTTTCGGTCCAGGACGTGCCGCTTTCCATTACCGCCCTGGGCGCGGCGCAGGCCTGGACCAGCGCCACCATTCTTGCCCAGGTCAGCGGCATGCTCCTGAGCGTCGACTTTGTCGAGGGCGCCGATGTCAAGGCGGGCCAGCTCCTGGCGCAAGTCGATCCCGAGCCCTACCGGGCAGTGCTGACCCAGGCGCAGGGCGCACTCGAACGCGACCGCGCCCTGCTGGCCGGGGCGCGCGTCAACCTGGTCCGCTACCAGACGCTGAAGGCGCAGGATTCGATCGCCCGCCAAACCTTCGACGACCAGGCCGCGCTGGTCCGGCAGGACGAGGGCACCGTCCTGCTCGACGAGGGCGTCGTGGCCACCGCCCAGGTCAATCTGGGCTGGTGCCGCATCGTTTCGCCGATCGCCGGGCGCGCCGGGGTTCGCACGGTCGATCCAGGCAATCTCGTGACCGCGAGTGCATCGACCAGCACCACAAGCGCCGCAACCGGCACCACGACCAGTCCGGTTGGCATCGTCGTCATCAATCAGATCGCGCCGATCGCAGTGACGTTCTCGGTGCCGCAGGGCGACTATCAGCGCCTGTCGGACGCTTCCGATGCCTTTCGCAAGCCCTTGCCGACGCAGGCGCTCAGCCAGGAAACGGGCGCGTTGCTGGGCGCGGGGGAACTGAGAACCGCCGATAACCGGGTCAATCCCGCGACGGGCACCGTCGAAATGAAGGCGCGTTTTCCCAATACCGACGCCCACCTGTTGCCGGGCCAGTTCGTCAACATCACGCTCACGCTGCAGACGCTCTCGCAGGTCACGACGATTCCTGTCGCGGCTGTGAACCAGGGGCCGAACGGCCCCTACGCCTATGTGGTCGGCGCTGACCAGAAAGTGTCGATGCGCACTATCAAGGTCGGCTCGACCCAGGGCTCGACGGCAGTCATCACGTCGGGTCTCAAGTCCGGGGAGACCGTGGTGACGGATGGGCAGATGTCGCTCGACGCGGGTGCCACGGTCAAGGTGAGCTCGCCCGCGCCATGAGCCTCTCCAGCCCCTTCATCCGGCGTCCGGTCGCGACCGCGCTGATCGCGATCGCATTCCTGCTGGTGGGGATAGGCGGCTATGTCAACCTGCCCGTGGCGGCATTGCCGAACGTCGACTTCCCGACCATTCAGGTCAGCGCGCAGCTCCCAGGGGCAAGTCCCGAAACCATGGCCTCGAACGTCGCCACGCCGCTCGAGCGCCAGTTTTCGCTGATTACCGGCATCAGCCAGATGACCTCGGTAAGCTCGCTGGGTTCGACCAGCATCACGCTGCAGTTCGAGCTGACGCAGAACATCAATACCGACTTCGAGCAGATCCAGGCGGCGATCACGGCGGCCAGCGCGCAGTTGCCGAGCAATCTTCCGAGCGCGCCGACGCTGCGGCAGGTCAATCCGGCTGATGCGCCGGTCATGATCCTCGCGCTCACCTCCGACGCGCTGCCGCTCGCGCTGGTCGACAACTACGCCGACGTGATTCTGTCGCAGCAGATTTCAAGAATTGAGGGGGTGGGCCTGGTCACCCTGGGCGGGCAGCAGAAGCCTGCCGTCCGCATCCGGATCGATCCCCGCAAAGTCGCGGCTCTCGGCCTGCAGATCGACAAGGTCCGCGCCCAGATCGTCGCCAGCACCGTCAATGCCCCCAAGGGAGCGATCAAGGGGCCCCGGCAGAATCTCACCATCTATGCCAATGACCAGATCCTGGATGTGGCGCCGTGGAATCAGCTCGTGGTCGGCTACCACGATGGCGCGGCGATCCGGGTCAAGGACCTGGGCGACGCGGT
>DASWPO010000321.1:0-14498 GCA_036404015.1 Bordetella sp.
GCACCGAGATGGTCACCTCGGTGCCGGCGGCCATGGGGCCCGCGGTGCCCGGCGGCAGGTAGTCCTCGGGCCGGATGATCTTGCGCGCGATGACCGTGTCGGACATATCGGTGAGGCTGAGCGTCACCGCGGGCCATTCCTGGTCTTTATCGTAGCGGTTGCGCAGCACGGCGGCGAGGATCAGGCGCGAGCGGCCGTCTTCGTCGGTCTGCGAGGCGGCGCCCTGCGGCGGGCGCAGCGACGAGGACTCGATGAAGATGCGCTCGATGCGCCGCGCGTAGCCGACCGTGCAGCCCATGGGCTTGCACAGGCCCGCGAGCACCGGCCGCAGCGCCGGCGCCGAGAGGGCGATGGGCGTGCGGTACACATAGGCCAGTTGCCCGGCCAGCGCGAGCAGCGCCAGCAGGCACAGCCAGGCCCAGATGCGGCGGCGCGTGCGATGGGTATTGATGCGGTCCTGGTCGAGGAACGCCGGCGGCGCGCGGCCCGCGTCGGCGCTGGAGAAGCGGGTGCGGACATCGCCGTAGATGCCGTCGCCGGACGTTTCGGCTTGCGCGCCGCCCACCGTGAACTCGGGCTCGTCCTGCTGCGGCGGATAGTCCTCGGGATCGTAGGCGCGAATGGGCGGCGGGTGGCCGGCCGCAGGATGGCCGATGCCATGATCGCCGGCTTCATGGCCGCCGATTTCACGATCGTCGACGTTGTCGTCGTCTTCGTACCCGGATCCGTCGTCGGCCGGCGCGGGATCCGGTTCGACCGCATGCCGGTCCCGGCCGCGCAGCACGGCAGGCGGCTCGACCGCCGGCCTGGCCGGCTCGGCCGGGACGGGCGTGCGCAGGGCCGGCGGGTTGTTCACCAGCGAACTGGCCTGCGAACTCGCCGCGTAAGCGGGAACGGGAGCCGCCTGTTCGCCTTCCAGGCAGGCGCGGCCGTCGAAGACCGTGCCGCAGGCGCCGCAGCGCACCAGGCCGTTGCGCACGCGCAATTGATCCGCCACGACCTTGAAGGCCGTGCGGCAATGCGGGCAGCGGGTGGTGAGCGCCATGGCGCTATCCTATCTCAACGTCGGCGTTGGCCGTGCAGGCAGACCCAGCCTTCGCGCGCGCGCCAGACCGACATGGCGAGCCAGGGCGCATAGGCGGCAGCCACTTCTTCGGCCTGGCGCTCGAGCACGCCGGACAGCACCAGATGGCCGCCCGGCGCTACCCGCCCGGCCAGCATGGGCGCCAGCACCTTGAGCGGGTTGGACAAAATATTGGCCACCACCACCTGGAAGGCGCCCTCGGGCAGGCCGTCGGGCAGCATGGCCGACAGTTCGACCCGGTTGACGGCGGCGTTGTCGGCCGTGGACTGCACCGCCTGCGGGTCTATGTCCACCGCCAGCGTGGCGCCCGCGCCCAGCTTGCGCGCGGCGATGGCCAGGATGCCCGAGCCGCAGCCGTAGTCCAACAAGGTGGCGCCGGCCGGCAGTTCGGACTCGAGCCAGGCCAGGCACAGGTGCGTAGTGGGATGGCTGCCGGTGCCGAAGGCCAGGCCCGGGTCGAGTTCGATCCGGATGGCATCCGGGGACAAGAACGACGGCGCGGCGGGGGCCGCCACATCGTCGCGGTGCCAGCTGGGCACGATCCAGAGCTTTTCGGCAATCTTGATGGGGCCGAACTGCGCCTGCGTCAGGCGCACCCAGTCGGCGTCGGGCACGTCGCGCAAGGACCAGCCCTGCCCCAGGCCGGCATCCAGCCCGGACTCGGCCAAGGCGGCTTCGAGCAACTGCGCGGGGTCGGCGCCGTCGGGCAGCAGGGCCACCACGCGGTTGCGGTCCCAGGCCTGCACGTCGGGCTCGGTGCCCGGCTCGCCGAACAGGGGCCGCTCGCCGTCGGTGCCTTCGTCGGCGTCCTCGACGGACACCGACAGCGCGCCGGCCTCGAGCAGCGCATCGGACAGCGCCTCGGCCTGGGCTTCCCGGCAGTGGAGGACGAGTTCGCGCATCCTCAGCCTCCGCGCGGCCGCCCGGAGGAGGCTGACGCCCCCTTGGGGAGCAGTGAGCGATAGCGAGCGTGGGGGCCGTTCATTACGAGGGACGCTGCGACAGCTTCTGTTCCAGGTAATGGATGCTGGTGCCGCCTTCCATGAAGCGGGAATCCTGCATCAGCTCGCGGTGCAGCGGGATGTTGGTCTGGATGCCCTCGACCACCATCTCGGACAGGGCGATGCGCATGCGCGCCATCGCCTGCTCGCGGGTATCGCCGTAGGTAATGACCTTGGCGATCATCGAGTCGTAGTTGGGCGGCACGAAATAGCCGTTGAAGGCATGTGAATCGATGCGCACGCCCGGGCCGCCCGGCACGTGCCAGTTGGTGATGCGGCCGGGGCTGGGCGTGAAGCGGAAGGGGTCTTCGGCGTTGATGCGGCACTCGATGGCGTGGCCCTTGAGCACGACGTCGCGCTGGCGCAGGTTGAACTTTTCGCCGGCGGCGATGAGGATCTGCTGCTGCACGATGTCCACGCCGGTGATGAGCTCGGTGACGGGATGCTCGACCTGCACGCGCGTGTTCATCTCGATGAAGTAGAACTCGCCGTTTTCATACAGGAACTCGAAGGTGCCCGCGCCGCGGTAGCCCATCTTGCGGCAGGCGTCGGCGCAGCGGTCGCCCACGCGCTCGATCAGGCGGCGCGCGATGCCGGGGGCCGGCGCCTCTTCGATGACCTTCTGGTGGCGGCGCTGCATGGAGCAGTCGCGCTCGCCCAGCCACACGGCGTTGCGCCCGCCGTCGGCCAGCACCTGGATTTCCACGTGGCGCGGATTTTCCAGGAACTTCTCGAGGTAGACCGCGGGGTTGTTGAAGGCCGCGCCCGCCTCGGAACGCGTCAAGTTGACCGCGTTGACGAGGGCCGCCTCGGTGTACACCACGCGCATGCCGCGCCCGCCGCCGCCGCCGGCGGCCTTGACGATGACCGGGTAGCCGACTTCGCGGGCAATGCGGACGATTTCCTGCGGATCGTCGGGCAACTCGCCCTCGGAACCGGGCACCACCGGCACGCCGGCTTCGATCATGGCGCGCTTGGCGCTGACCTTGTCGCCCATCAGGCGGATGGTTTCGGGGCGCGGGCCGATGAAGACGAAGCCGCTCTTTTCGACACGCTCGGCGAAATCGGCGTTCTCGGACAGGAAGCCGTAGCCGGGGTGGATGGCCTCGGCGTCGGTCACTTCGGCCGCCGAAATGATGGCCGGCATGTTGAGGTAGCTCTCGCGCGAGGGCGCGGGCCCGATGCAGACCGATTCGTCGGCTAGGCGCACGTATTTGGCCTGGCGGTCGGCCTCGGAATGCACGACCACGGTCTTGATGCCCAGCTCGCGGCAGGCGCGCTGAATGCGCAGGGCGATCTCGCCGCGATTGGCGATCAGGATTTTTTCGAACATATTTGGGAGTCGACTATCAGCCAATGACGAACAGCGGTTGGCCGTATTCGACCGCATCGCCGTTTTCGACCAGGATTTCCTTGATGACGCCGGACTTGTCGGCCTCGATCTCGTTGAGCAGCTTCATGGCCTCGATGATGCACAGGGCATCGCCTTCCTTGACGGTCTGGCCCACTTCGACGAAGGGCGAGGCGCCGGGGTTGGGCGAGCGGTAGAAGGTGCCGACCATGGGCGCCTTGACCGCGTGCCCCTGGATGACCGGGGCGGCAGGCGCCGCGGCCGGCGCGGCAGCGGGCGCGGCGGCCGGCTCGGGCATGGGGTAGGCCATGGGCTGGACAGCCTGCGAGAACTTGACGATGCGAACCTTGCCTTCGCCTTCGGTGATTTCCAGTTCCGCGATGCCGGACTCGGCCACCAGGTCGATCAGGGTCTTGAGTTTACGGAGGTCCATATGAAGGCTGATTCCCGAATGATTGATATGGGTTGGGCAGCCCCGTCATTGGGCCGCCCTCTCATGTGAAGAGTGAAGACCGGCGGGGCTCGATCAGCGGCCCGCCGCGTAACGCAGGGCCGCCCCGTAGCCGTCGGCGCCCAGGCCGCTGATCAGGCCCACGGCGATATCGGACAGGTACGAGTGCTGCCGGAACGGTTCGCGCTTAAAAAGGTTGGACAAATGTACTTCAATAAAAGGGATGGCCACGCCGGCCAGCGCGTCGCGTATCGCCACGCTGGTATGGGTATAGGCCCCCGCATTGATGATGATGAAATCGGTGCCGTCGCTTGCCGCGGCCTGGATGCGATCGACCAGGGCGCCTTCGTGGTTGCTCTGCCAGGCCGCGAGCTTGACGCCCAGTTCGGCCGCCAACGCCGCCAGGCCGGCATCGATCTGCGCCAGGGTGCGGCTGCCGTAGATACCCGGCTCGCGGGTGCCGAGCAGGTTCAGATTGGGGCCATGCAGGACGAGTACGCTTTGCGCCATGAGCCATGCCTCACAGACGTGCCAGGCATCAGGCATTGGCCCAACCCTGAGAGCAAACGTCGTCGAAAATAAGCGATAAACCGCCTTTTTACGCCAAATTCACCCGCTTGTCCAACAAATGCGCCTGAGAGGCTTATCCGCCGAGGTTTGTCAGCGTGTCGTGGACGTCATCTGGCTGGATTTTTCCCAGTATTGATCTATTTATACCGCCATCTGCAGCCAAAATCAGGGTAAACGGCAGGCCGCCCGCCGTGTCGCCCAAGCCACGCAGGGTATCGACCGCGCCGGCGCCCATGACCAGCAAGGGGTAGGAAACCGGCACCTTGACCAGAAATTTGCGGATATTGTCGACAGTATCGACGCCGATCCCGATGAACTGGGCTTGCGGGAACTGTTTTTGCAGGGCGTCGAGCTCGGGCATTTCCTTGACGCAGGGCGCGCACCAGGTTGCCCAGAAATTCAGCACCATCACCCGGCCCTGCCATTCGGCCAGACGGCGCGTGGCGCCCTGCAGGTCGGCCATGGGGCGGACCCGCAGCGCGGCCAGGGCATCGGCCAGCGGCGGCTCGGCGGCGGGAACCGCGGCCTGCGCGGCGCGGCCTGCCGAAGCAGCCAGCAGCGCGGCCGCCAGGCGGGCGCCCGAACGAAACAAATGACGGCGATTCATGGCGGTGATCATACCCGCCCGGCAGGGCGGCGGGGGGCCGCGCCTGCCTCTACAATGCAGGCAGGAGATTCATCCATGCACCTGCACATTCTCGGCATCTGCGGCACTTTCATGGGCGGGCTGGCGCTGATCGCGCGCTCGGCCGGCCACAAGGTCACCGGCTGCGACGCCGGCGTCTACCCCCCGATGAGCACCCAGCTGGCCGAACAAGGCATAGACCTGATCGAAGGCTGGGACCCGTCCCAGATGGCGCTAAAGCCCGATCTCTACGTGATCGGCAATGTGGTCACCCGCGGCAATCCGCTGATGGAGGCCATCCTGAACGCGGGCGCGCCCTACGTGTCCGGCCCCCAGTGGCTGGGCGACCACATCCTGCCGGGCCAGCACGTGCTAGCCGTGGCCGGTACCCACGGCAAGACCACCACCAGCTCGTTCCTGGCCTGGATCCTGGAATGCGCCGGCCGCCGGCCCAATTTTTTGATCGGCGGCGTGGCCCCCGATCTTCAAGTCTCGGCGCGATATGAGAGCCCCCGTTCCCCGCTTGCCGCCCCCCCCGGCCTCGGGACGGCCCGGCGACCGACGGACCTTCTCGCTGCGACTTTCGTCATCGAAGCCGACGAATACGACACGGCCTTCTTCGACAAGCGCTCCAAATTCGTGCACTACCGGCCGCGCACGGCCGTCCTGAACAACCTCGAATACGACCACGCCGACATCTTCCCCGATCTGGCCGCCATCGAGACCCAGTTCCATCATCTGGTGCGCACCATTCCCAGCCAGGGCCGCATCGTGGCGCCCGCCCGTGACGAGGCCATAGACCGCGTGCTGGCGCGCGGCTGCTGGTCGGAAACCGTGCGGTTCGGCGCCGGGCCGGCCCCGGGCGGACACGCCCTCTCGGGGGGCTGCTGGGAGGCCGGCGAGCCGGCGAACGACGGCGCCTTCAGCGTGCGCCGCGACGGCCAGGAACAGGGCACGGTGCACTGGACCCTGACCGGCGAGCACAACCGCAGCAACGCCCTGGCCGCCCTGGCGGCGGCCGAGCACGCCGGCGTGCCGGCGGCCGAGGGCATCGCCGCCCTGTCGCGCTTCGGCGGCGTGAAGCGCCGCATGGAACTGCGCGGCACGGTGCGCGGCATCAAGGTGTACGACGACTTCGCCCACCACCCCACCGCCATCGCCACCACGCTCGCCGGCCTGCGCCGCCAGATCGAGCGCGGGCTCGCGAGCGCCGGGCCGTCCCCAGCGGGCGATCCCCCTCGGGGGGACGGCGCACAGCGCCAGGGAGGCAGGATACTGGCCGTGCTGGAGCCGCGCTCGAACACGATGAAGCTGGGCGCCATGGCGGCCCGCCTGCCCGGATCGCTGGCCGATGCCGACCAGGTGTTCATCTACGGCGAGCGCGAGGGCAGGCATGCCCTGGGCTGGAACCCGGCCGAGGTGCTGGCGCCGCTGGGCGGCAAGGCGCACAGTTACGAACAGCTGGACGAACTCGTCGCCGCCGTGGCCCGGACCGCGCGCCCCGGCGACCACATCGTCGTCATGAGCAACGGCGGATTCGGCGGCGTGCATGGAAAGCTGCTGGACGCCCTGGCACGGAACCGCGCAGAGACATGAAGAACCGCATTCTCTATTTGCATGGCTTCCGTTCGTCTCCGGCCTCGTTCAAGGGCCGGATGATGGAGCAGGCCCTGGCCGAACGCGGCCTGTCGCCCATCTGGGCCGGCCCGCAGCTGCCCGCCAGCCCCAGGCAAGCCGCCGACCTCGCCCTGCACATCGCGCAAACGCAGCTGCGCGACCGCGCCGGCCCCAAGGGCAACCCCGCGAAACTGACCGTGGTGGGCTCGTCGCTGGGCGGCTACTACGCCACCTGGGTCGCCGAACAACTGGGCTGCAAGGCCGTCCTGCTCAACCCCGCCGTACACGCCGTGCGCGACCTCACCCCGGCCGTCGGCACGCACCGCATGTATCATTCCGACGCGCCTTTCGTCTTCCGGCCCGAATACCTGGGTGAACTGGCCGCGCTGCGCGCGCGCCGGATCACCCGGCCGCGACGCTACTTCCTCATCGCCGCCACCGGCGACGAAGTGCTGAACTGGCGCGAAATGCGCGAACGTTACGCCGGCTGCCGGCAACATATTGTGCAAGGCAGCGACCACGGGCTATCGAACTTCGCCGATCTGCTCCCCGAAGTCCTGGCATTTGCCCTGGAATAGTTTTCCCATGTACGTGTTTTACGAAGATGACGGCAGCTTCAAAGCCGCCCACACCATGTCCGAGACGGACGCCACGCTGCAGATCGAGTCCGAGTCGGGCAAGCGCAGCAAGATCAAGCGCGCGGCCGTGCTCTTCTCGTTCGACGCGCCGGCGCCGGCCGAGCTCATGCCGGCCGCCGCCGCGCTGGCCGAAGACATGGACCTGCAATTCCTGTGGGAATGCGCGCCGCAGGAAGATTTTGCCGCGCCCACGCTGGCCGCCGATTATTTCGGCCATGCGCCCTCGCCCGTCGAGCAGGCCGCGCTGGTGCTGCGCCTGCATGGCGCGCCCGCGTACTTCCATCGCCGCGGCGCCGGCCGCTATCGTCCGGCGCCGCCCGACATCCTGGCCGCCGCGCTGGCCGCCATCGAGAAAAAGCGCCTGCAGGCCGAGCAGCAGCAGCAATGGGTGGACGACATGGCCGCCGGGAGGCTGCCCGAGCCCATCGCCCAGGCCGCCGAAGCGCTGCTCATCAAGCCCGACAAGAATTCCCAGGCGTGGAAGGCATTGGACGCGGCCTGCGCCCGGCTGCAGAAAACGCCCGAGCGCCTGCTGCTGGAACTGGGCGCCTGGCCGCACGCGCTGGCCCTGCTCAAGCGCCGCTTCCTGGCGACGCACTTCCCGCGCGGCACCGGCTTTCCCGACGTGGAGATCCCGCCCATCGAGCGCGAGCTGCCGCTGGCCGACGCCGAAATCTATTCGGTCGACGACGTCACCACCACCGAGATCGACGACGCGCTGTCGGTGCGCGTGCTGCCCGACGGCCGCGTGCGCGCCGGGGTGCACATCGCCGCGCCGGGCCTGGCCGTCACCAAGGGCAGCGAACTCGACAAGCTGGCGCGGGCGCGCCTGTCCACGGTGTACATGCCCGGCGACAAGATCCCCATGCAGCCCGATGCCGTCATCAGCGCCTTCTCGCTGGACGCCGGCCGCGCCGTGCCGGCGCTGTCGCTCTACGTGACGGCCGACCCGGCCACGGGCGAGATCTTCGACACCGAGACGCGCCTGGAACGCATCGCGGTGCGCGAGAACCTGCGCCACAACCTGCTCGACGGCCAGGTCACCGAGGCGCGCCTGGCCGATCCGCAGTCCGACCTGCCCTATGGGCACTGGCTGCGGCCGCTGTGGCAACTGGCGCTGGCGCTCTCGGCCAAGCGCGAGGAAGTGCGCGGCAAGCCCGAGAACAATACGCGGGTGGAATACAGCTTCTACCTGGACGGCAACCCCGACGATCCCGACACGCCGGTGCGCCTGGTGCCGCGCCAGCGCAACGCGCCGCTCGACCGCATGGTGGCCGAGTACATGATCCTGGCGAACAATCTGTGGGGCGGCCTGCTGGCCCAGCACGGCGTGCCGGGCATCTACCGCTCGCAGCAGGCCGGCCGCGTGCGCATGAGCACCCAGGCCCTGCCGCACGAGGCCATCGGCGTGCCGCAGTACGCCTGGAGCACCTCGCCGCTGCGCCGCTACGTCGACCTGGTCAACCAGTGGCAGCTCATCGCCGCGGTCGACAACGGCGTGGGCGCCCGGCTGGTGGCGCCCTTCAAGCCCAAGGACGCCGACCTCTACGCCATCATCGGCGCCTTCGATGCGCAATACGCCGCCTGGGCGGAGTTCCAGGCAAGCATGGAGCGCTACTGGTGCCTGCGCTGGCTGGCGCAGCAGGGCATCACCCGCTGTACGGCCAGCGTGCTGCGCGACGACCTGGTGCGCCTGTCCAATGCCCCCTTCGTCACGCGGGTGGGCGGCATGCCCGAGCTCGAGCGCGGCACCGTCGTGGAAATCGACATCCTGGGCCGCGACGAGCTGGCGCTCGAACTCGACTGCCGCTATATCGGCCCGGTGGCGTAGCGCGCATGGCCCGGCGCGACGACTATCTGCTGATCGGCCTGGCCATCTCGCTGATGGTGCACGCGGGCGCGCTGGCCTGGCGCTTCGCGCCGCGCCCGGCGCATCCGGCCGCGCCCGCGCTCGAAGTCGTGCTGGTCAATGCGCACAGCGACACCGCGCCGGCCCGCGCCCAGGCGCTGGCGCAGCAGAACCTCGAGGGCGGCGGCGAGGCCAGGCAGGGCCTGGCCCGCTCGCCCCTGCCGCGCACCGGCGAATCGGCCGAGACCATCGTGCTGCAGGCCATGCACAAGCGCCAGCAGGAACTCGAGCAGGAACAGGCGCGCCTGCTGATGCAATTGCAATCGTCCCGCCAGGCCGCCGCGCCGTGCCAGCCCGCCAACCCCGACGAAACGGCCGCCGACCCCGGGCAAGACCCCGAGGAACAGGCCGGCGTCATCCAGAACGCCCAGGTGGCCGCCCTGTCGCAACGCGTGCAGGCCTACAACAAGGAGCCGCGCCGCGCCTATGTGGGCCCGGCCACGCAGGCCTCGCGCTACGCGGCCTATCTCGACGGGTGGACGCGGCGCGTCGAGGCCATCGGCACGCAGCACTATCCCGACGACGCGCGCGGCCACACCTACGGCTCGCTGCGCATCACCGTGCGCGTCAAGCGCGACGGCAGCCTGGCCGGCTTCGAGATCGACCAGCCTTCGCAATACGCCGTGCTCAACCAGGCCGCGCGGCGCATCGTGCAGATGGCCGCGCCCTTCCCGCCCTTTCCGCCCGACATCGCCCGCGATACCGACGAGCTCGTCATCACCCGCACCTGGCATTTCGTCAACGACACGCTGCAAGCCTCAGAAAGATAATGACCCCCACGCCGCGCACTCCGTGTTTGCTGCCCCCCGAGGGGGCCGCGTTTGCCTTGGGGCGGCCCGGCGGCAAACGGACCCCATGACCGACGCTCCGCTCCACTACGCCGTGATCGGCAACCCCGTGGCCCACAGCCGTTCGCCGCGGATCCATGCCCTGTTCGGCCAGCAGGCCGGCATCGCGCTGCGGTACGACCGCCTGCCCGCGCCGCTCGATGGATTCGAGGCCACGGCGCAGGCCTTTGCCGAGGCGGGCGGCCGCGGCCTGAACGTGACGGTGCCCTTCAAGCGGCAGGCCTTCGATCTCGCGCGCGGCCATCTCTCCGACCGTGCCCGGCTGGCCGGCGCCGTGAACACGCTGTGGCGGCAGGACGAGGCCTGGCACGGCTGCAATACCGACGGCGTGGGCCTGGCGCGCGACCTGGTCCGCCTGGGCGCCAGGCTGGCGGGCGCGCGCGTGCTGCTGGTGGGCGCGGGCGGCGCCGCCCGCGGCGTGCTGCAGCCCCTGGCCGCGGCCGGCTGCGCGCACCTCCGCATCGTCAACCGCACGCCCGGACGCGCCCGCGAACTGGCGCAGGGCTGGCAGGCGGCGTGGACCGGCCTGCCCGTGGAAGTCAGCGCGGGCGGCCTGCCCGACGCCGCCATCGCCGGCGGCTGGGACGTGGTGATCAACGCCACGGCCAGCAGCCTGCAGGGCGCGGCGCCCGACCTGCCCGCCGGCCTGTACGCCGACGGCGCGCTGGCCTACGACATGCTCTATGCCGCGCGGCCCACGCCCTTCATGCGCCAGGCGGCCGGCGACGGCGCGGCGCAATGCGCCGACGGACTGGGCATGCTGGTGGGCCAGGCGGCCGAGAGCTTCTTCATCTGGCACGGCGTGCGTCCCGACCCGGCCCCCGTGCTCGACGCGCTGCGCGCCGAGCTGACCGCACAGGGCTGAGCGCCATGGCAAGACGCAGAGGTCGCCGCGTCCGCTGGCTTGCCATGCTGGTCATGGCCCTGCTGGGCCTGTGCCTGCTCTACCAATTGTGGATGCTGGGCCAGGTGCTCTGGTATTCGCGCTACAACCCCGGCAGCAGCGCCGTGATGCGCCAGGAACTCGCCCGCCTGCGCAAGACCGATCCGCGCATCGCGCTGCAGCACGCCTGGGTGCCCTACGAGCGCATCAACGGCACGCTCAAGCGCGCGGTGGTCGCATCGGAAGACGCCAACTTCCTGGAACACGACGGCGTGGAATGGGACGCCATGCGCGAGGCCTGGGAATACAACCAGCGCCAGGAGGAACTGGGCCGCCGGACCCGGCGCGGCGGCTCGACCATCACCCAGCAGCTGGCAAAAAACCTGTTGCTGTCGAATTCGCGCAACTACCTGCGCAAGGGCGAGGAGCTGCTGGTGACGTTCATGATCGAGCAGGTCATGAGCAAGCGGCGTATCCTCGAGCTTTACCTGAACATCGCCGAATGGGGCACGGGCGTCTTCGGCGCCCAGGCCGCGGCGCGGCACTACTACCAGATCGACGCGTCCCAGCTCGATGCCTACCAGGCCGCGCGGCTGGCCGCCATGCTGCCCAACCCCCGCTATTATGATCAGCACCGCGACACGCGTTATCTCAACTCGCGCACCGCCACCATCGGCGCGCGCATGCGCCAGGCGGACATACCCTAGCGCCGGCGGACCCGGAGCGGGCCCGCGGATTTGTTAAGCTTGCGCGTTCCATCGAAATTTTCATCCCTACCGAGTTTCACCCGTCCTATTTTCATGCGTACCGCCCGTCGCTATCTGGCCCTCGAGATCTACCGCTCCTGCGCGGTCGTGCTGCTGGCGCTGCTCGGGCTGTTCACCTTCTTCTCGCTGGTGGACGACCTGGACGGGGTGGGCAAGAAGTTCACCCTGCTGGCCATGCTCTACATGCAGGCGCTGGAGACGCCCTCGCGGCTCTACGACCTGCTGCCCATCGGCCTGCTGATCGGCGCCATCCTGGCCCTGGCGAGCCTGGCCCAGCGCAACGAGCTGGTGATCCTGCGCGTCTCGGGCGTGAGCGGCATGCGCCTGCTCGGCACGCTCTGGCTCATCACGGTGCCGATGATGGCCGGCGCGCTGCTGCTGTCCGAATACATCACGCCCAAGGCCGAGATCCGCTCCAGCGAGGTCAGCCTGATGCTGCGCGGCCAGGCCAGCGGCGGCCGCCTGGCAAGCGGCTACTGGTTCAAGGAGCCCACGGCCACGGGCGGCACCCGCATCATCAATATCAAGACCCTGATGGGCAACGGCGCGGTGAGCGACGTGATGGTGTACGAACTGACGCCCACCCTGGAGCTCAGCCTGGTGGCCCAGGCCCCCTCGGGCACGCTGATGGGCGGCGGCGACCTGGTCCTGCGCAACGTCACCGAAACGCGCCTGGACCCCAATGCCTCCGAAGCGCTGGCCGACGCCCGCCCGCCGGCCCAGCCGCCGGCGACCGTGGTCACCGAGCCCGAACTGCACCTGTCCACCACGCTCAATCCCCAGCGCCTGCTGGCCCGGGTGCTGACCCCCGAGCGCATGTCCATCCTGTCGCTGATCGACTATATCGATTACCTGCACCGCAACCAGCTGCAGGCCGACCGGCAGATCGTGGCCATGTGGCGCAAGGCGGTCTATCCCTTCACGCTGCTGGTGATGATCACCATCGCCGCCCCCATCAGCTTCATGCAGACGCGGCGCGGCGGCGTGGGCGCCAAGGTGTTCATCGGCATTTTGCTGGGCGTGGGCTTTTTCATGCTCAACCAGCTGGCGCTGAACGTGGGCATGCTCAGCCGCTGGCCGCCCTGGCTGACGGCGCTGGGGCCCAACGTCGGCGCTCTGCTGCTGGCGCTGGCCGCGCTGTCGGCGATGGAATACCGCACTATCCTGAGTAATCTGGTGGCAGGCCACTGGCCCTGGAGAAAAGCACTGGCATGAACAGCAGTATCTGGATGATCGGCGACGTGCAAGGCTGTTGCCAGCCTCTGGAGCAGTTGCTCTCGCACCCTGACATAACGGCCGACCCGCAATCGCAGTTCTGGTTCGCGGGCGACCTGGTCAACCGCGGGCCGCAATCGCTGGAATCGCTGCGCCGGATCATGTCGCTGGAATCGCGCAGCGTGACCGTATTGGGCAACCACGACCTGCACCTGCTGGCCGCGGCGGCCGGGGTGCGCAAGCCGTCCAAGTCGGACACGCTCGACGAGATTCTCAACGCCCCGGACGCGGCGGACCTGATCGATTGGCTGCGCAATCGGCCGCTGGCGCATTTCGAGCACGACCACCTGATGGTGCACGCCGGAGTGCTGGCGAAGTGGGACGTGGCCAAGACGCTGTCCCTAGCCCACGAAGTGCAGGAGGCGCTGCGCGGCCCGAACTGGCAAAAGTCCCTGCAGAAGATGTACGGCAACGAGCCGGTCAACTGGAAGGACGGCCATACGGGCGGCAAGCGCCTGCGGGTGATCATCAATGCGCTGACGCGCATCCGGTTGTGCACGCCGCAGGGGCATATGGATTTCAACGCCAAGGTGGCGCCGGGGGCCTGGCCGGACGGGCTGATACCCTGGTTCGACGGGCCCAAGCGGGCGACGCGCGGCGTGACCATCGTGTTCGGGCAAAAGAAAAGAGAGAGAGAGAGAGAGTATAAAACAATAGTGGAAATGGTGGTGGTTTCACAGAGTTTTGGTTTATGGATATCCTTTGTTCTAGTGTTATTGTGAGATTAAATTAGGTTTAATTGTTTAAGTCTTACGCTAGGTGTCACTTTTAAAAATATTATAATTCAATTGGTATATTACTCTTACACATTATTCTTTATGAAAATAATTAATATTTAAATCTTCTTTAAAAAAAAAAAAAAAAAAAAACTCTTAACAATCGAATTATCTTAAAAAAAAAAATAAAGCCCTACGTGGGGTCTCTTGCTTTGGCACTTTTTGGCGGAAAGTAACAAATATACTGTGTTCTCTTAAATTTAAGTTTTACACTTCCAAATTATTTTATCCGTTAAAGGCGGTTATGTGCGCAGAAACTAGTTAACCTTAAACTATCCCATGTTACGTCATCATGTGAGTAATCGAATCTATGGATGATGTATCACGGATTCATATCCCATGCAATACTTTGCATGGGTGTAATTCTTTTTTCTTCTCATATTTTTTAAATTTTTTCACTTTTTGCTTTTTAAAATTTTTAATAATTTTTTATCAAGTGGCATACAATACCAATTGCATGGAATATGAATCCATAGATCACATGGTTGGAATCCAATAACAGCTTTCAACCACCAATCTCTCTCAACTATGTGTGTGCATGTGTTCGAAATTTTTGGGTTTGAAATAAGCTCACACACTAGCCATGAGAGGCTAATGTATCAACCTTCGCCCACACAAAGAAAATGAACCAAACATAAAGGAAATTAATCTTGACTCACAAAATTAAACAAAGCCAAAATGAAAAGTTCACACACACACACAC
>DASWPO010000322.1:0-20334 GCA_036404015.1 Bordetella sp.
TCGAAGCGGTAGGGCGCATGGTCGGACGAGTAGATGCGCAAGGTGCCGTCGATCAAGCCGCGCCACAGGGCTTCCTGCGCCTGGCCGTCGCGCGGCGGTGGGGCGCAGCAGAACTTGGCGCCTTCCAGGCCGGCGCGATCCAGGTCGCCGGCGGTCAGGAAGAGGTACTGCGGACAGGTCTCGGCGTGCACCGGCGCGCCCAGGGCCCGCGCGCCGCGAACCAGCCGCACGGTTTCCCCGCTTGCCAGGTGCACGATCAGCACCGGCGTATCGACCAGCCGGGCCAGGGAGATCGCGCGGTTGGCGGCCTCGGTTTCCGCCAGCGGGGCGTGCGCCACGGCGTGGAACTTGGGCGCGGTGTGGCCGCGATCCAGCAGCTTGCGCGTCAGCCAGCGGATCATGTCGTGATTCTCGGCGTGGATCATCACCAGCGCGCCCTCGCGCCGCGCGAGATCCAGCACGTCCAGCAACTGGTAATCGTCGAGCTTGAGCAGGTCGTAGGTCATGTAGACCTTGAACGAGGTGATGCCGTCCCGGATAGCCTGCGCCAGGTCGCGCGAGAGCGCGTCCTCGTCCGGATCCGTCACGATCAGGTGGAAGGCATAGTCGATGACGGCCTTTTCCCGGGCGCGCCGGGCGTATTGCGCGATGACGTCGGGAATTTTCATGCCGCGATGCTGCGCGGCGAACGGGATCACCGTCGTCGTGCCGCCGAACGCCGCGGACACCGTTCCGGAATGGAAGTCGTCCGCGCCCATGACGCCCATGCCCGACAACTGCTCCAGGTGGCAGTGGCTGTCTATGCCGCCGGGCAGCACCCAATTTCCCGACGCGTCGATGTCCTGCCTGCCGGCGGGCAGGCGCGAGGCGATCGCGGCGATGACGCCATCGCGCACGCCGATGTCGGCCTCGAAGGTGTCGGCGGCGGTGGCGATACGGCCGCCGCGCACCGTCAGATCGAACGGCGCCGCCTGCTCGAGTCCGGAAGAAGAGGCCATGGGACGCGTCACGATAGGCTCTATTGCGCGCGGGAAAAGTCGGACTGCAGATAGTGGTCGACGATTTCCCGGCCAGTCGCCAGCCAGACGCCTGGGTGCGAGCAGATGTATTCCAGGGCGGCATCCAGGGCGCCGATGCGGTGGGGCTGCCCGGTGACGAAGGGATGCACGGCGATCGCCATGACGCGTCCCGACTGCTCCCCCTCGCGATACAGCACGTCGAATTGCCGCTTGATCATGGCCTCGAACTCGGGCACCGAGACTTTCATGTCGAAATAGGCCGGCACATCGTTGGTTTGCACCGAGTAGGGCAGCGACACCATGGGCGGCTTTCCCACAGTCATCGTGTAGGGCTGGTCGTCGTTGACCCAGTCGCACACGTACCGGATGCCGGCCTCGGACAGGTATTCCAGCGTGCGCCAGGTCTCGGCCAGGCCGGGGCCGAGCCAGCCCACGGGCCGCGTCCCGCTGACCTTTTCGATGGTCTGGACCGCCGTGAAGATGGCCTCGCGCTCGTCTTCCGGCGCCATTTCGTTGATGCGCGTCGCGTTGGTGATGCCGTGGCCCATGAGCTCCCAGCCGCGCCGGCCCGCTTCCTCGATGATTTCCGGATGGCGCAGGCAGAGTTCGCTGTTGAGCGCCGCGCTGGCGCGTATGCCGTAGCGGCTGAGCACGTCCATCAGGCGCCAGATCCCGACGCGGTTGCCATAATCGCGCACCGACCAGTTGCGCACATTGGGCACCCTGGTGCGTTCGCGCTCGACGCGTTCGTTGACGTTGCCGGGCATCACGTCGTCCAGTCCGAAGAACTCCACGTTCGGATTGATCCACAGCGCGAGCCGGGCGCCGCCGGGCAGCTCGAACCGGGGCCGCCCGGGCTGGGGCGCATAGGGAAAGGGACCGTATCGGGCGGGTTGCATCAGTGCCCCTCCTTGACCACGTAGTCGCGCGCCTGCGACCCGTACTTGCGCTGGAGCTGCTCGCTCGAAAGCAGCTCGTTTTCCAGCTTGGCGATGTGCTCGTAGCCCACCAGGTCGGTGATTTCCTCGATGCCGAAAAGCAGGTCCGGCCGGTCCACCACTTCGCCCGAGGCGATGCTGCCTTGCAGGACCAGGATGGCCTGCTTCATGCCTTGCAGGGCGGCGGCGGGCAAAAATCTCGGCAAGCTGATGCGCGCCACGCCCATTTCCGCCAGGCGCTTGAAGGAGATCAGCGGCGTGGTCGGGCGGCGCCGGATGCCGAAGCCCATATTGATGTTGACCGGCACGTCGCCCGCGGCGTCCAGCACGCGCAGGATGTCGTCTTCGCTGCTGACGGCGTCGGGATAGATCATGTCGGCCCCGGCGGCCACGTATTCCCTGACGCGCTTGACCGTGCCCTCGATGCCTTCGACGGCGATGGCGTCGGTGCGCGCATTGATGATGAAATCCGGGTCTTTCTTGGCCTTGATGGCGGCTTCGATCTTCAGCGCCATTTCCATGGGTTCGACCAGTTCCTTGCCGCGCATCGCGCCGCAGCGCTTGGGCATGACCTGGTCTTCGAGGTTGATGCCGACGATGCCGGCCTCTTCGAAGTATTGAACGACGTGGTAGACCGTGATGGCGTTTCCGTATCCCGTGTCGGCATCGGCCATGACGGGTAGGGACACCGAATGCGTGATGCGCCGGCAGGCGTCGATGTTGTCCCGCAGGCTGAACAAGCCGATATCGGGCTCGCCCAGAATGGAATTCGAAAGACCGGCGCCGGTGGTGGAGATCGACTTGAACCCCATGGCCTCGGCCAGCATGGCGCTATAGCCGTCGTACACCCCTGGGGAAATCAAGGGGCGGGAATTTTTCAATAACTCGCGGATTTGTCGGCATTTGCTCATGATCGGGTTCTCTCAAATGGCGTGGAACGGCGCGACGCCGCATGGGCCTTCATCACCGTCTGCGCGGCGGTTTGTGCCAAAGGAATTCGGCGACGTATTCATAGCGGTCTTCGCGGAAATAGTTTTCGGTCCACCGGATCGGCGCGCCGTCTTCCAGGTAAGTCGATGCCTGGATGTTCAGGACCGGCGTCGCCAACCCGGTGTTCAGCAGCGAGGCCACTTCGCGGTCCGCGCGCACGATGCGTATGGTGTGGATGCTTTTTTTCTGGCGCATGCCATAGCGGTTCCACAGGATTTCATGGATGGAGCTGCGCAGCGCGGTGCGGGTGATGCCCTCGGCAAGAAAACTCGGCAGGTAGGTGACGACCACGGACAGCGGCTCTCCGTCCAGATCGTGCACGCGCACGATCTGCAGCGCCTTGTCGCCGGCGGGCAGGCCCAGGAAATCGCGCACGGCGTCGGGAGGCGCGACCTGTTTCAGCGACACCACTCTGGGTTTGCTCGGCAAGGCCGCGTGCAGCGGATCGCCCGACGAGCGCACGTATTTCTTCTTGCGCAGGGAACCCGTGGCCACCCGCTGCGTGCCCACGCCTCGCCGGCTGCTGAGCAGGCCTTCCTGCTTCAGGTGGCTCAGCGCATGCCGGACGGTGGTGCGGCTGACGCCGAATTCCTCGCACAGCGCCTGCTCGGTGGGAATCTTGCCGGTCGCGCCGAGCTCGCCGGATTCGACGCGGTGCCGCAGCACCTGGGCGATCTGGTAGTACATGGGAACGCTCGAATTCAGCATGTCGACCATAAGCCTGGACATTTGTATCTGGTTAATTACAATGAGACAAATCTAACCGTCATTGCGTATCCGTGTCAATCGCCTGCCAGGAGAAGGTCCAGATGTCTGCCGCTGAAGTTCCGGATTTCGATGCCATTCCCGTCATCGACATGTCGCCCCTGTTTTCCGACGCAAGCCACGAAGCCGTCGCCAAGGTGGCCGCGCGAATACGCAAGGCGGCGGTGGAAATCGGCTTCTTCTATGTGAGCGGACACAATGTTTCCCGGGACCTGCAGCAGGCCGTGTATTTGTGTTCCAAGTACTTTTTCTGCCAACCCGACGAAACCAAAGCCGCCATCGCCATCAACAATGCGCATCGCGGCTACGTGGGATTCCGGCAGACCGTGCTGCACAGCGCCCGCAAGGCGGATCTCAAGGAAAGCTTCAATTTCGCCTATCCCTTCAAGGAAGGCGATCCCGAACTCGACAAGGGGCATGGCCTCGTCGGATTGAACCAATGGCCGCGAGGGGAAGACGTCTGGCGCGACGTGGTCGAGCGCTACTACGGCGAGGTCTTCGAACTGGGGCAGCGCATACTGGAAGGTTTCGCCCTGGCCTTGGGAACACGGCGCGATTTCTTCCGCGATCTTTACCGCCATCCGCTGGTGCGCGCGCGGCTGCTGCATTACCCGCCGCAGACGGTCGATAGCCAGTCGGGCCAATTCGGCGCGGCCGAGCACACGGACTACGGCTGCATCACCTTGCTCTGGCAGGACGACGTGGGCGGCCTGCAGGTGAAGAACCGGGCCGGAAAATGGGTGGACGCGCCCTATATCGAAGGAACCTTCGTGATCAACATCGGCGACATGCTGGCGCGCTGGTCGAACGACTTGTTCGTTTCCACCCCGCATCGCGTGGTCAACGATTCAGGCCGCGAACGCTATTCGATCCCCGTCTTCTACGATCCGGATTACGAAACGGAAGTCGAATGCCTGCCGAATTGCGCCACCGCGGAAAGCCCGCCGAAGTATCCGCGCATCGTGGCGGGAGACTACATCACGGACAAGTACGACACTTCTTACGCCTATCGGCAGAAGGGTCGAGGCTAGTCGTTCACCGTGATTGCGGCCTTCTTGATGACCATGCGCCACTTGTCGATTTCCTGGGCAAGGAAATCCCCCGTCTGCTTCGGCGTCGTGGGCTTGGGCTCTCCGCCGTCGGCCTCGATGGCGCGCAGGACGTCGGGCTGGCTGAGCGCGGTGCGTACCGCCAGATTCAAGCGCGCGACCACGGCGTCGGGCGTTTTCGCGGTGGTCCACAAGCCGTACCACGAATAGGTTTCATACCCTGGAATGCCGCTTTCGGCGATGGTCGGCACGTCAGGCAGTTCATGTGTGCGCCTCGCGCCCGATACGGCGAGCGGACGCAGCGCACCCGCCTTGACGAATTGCGTGATGGCGGGCGTTGTGGCAAAGAGCAGGTCGATGCGTCCGCCGCGCAGGTCGTTCATGGCCGGCCCGGATCCTTTGTACGGGATATGCGTGAGCTTGACGCCGGCAAGCAGCTGGAACAGCTCGCCAGCCAGGTGGCCGCCGCTGCCGATGCCGGGCGACCCGAAGGTGATCGAACCCGGTGAGGCCCTGGCTTTGTCCAACAGCGCCGCGATGGTCCTGGGCTGAAATGTCATGGACGACACCAGCACGTACGGAACGCGGCTGAACAGGCAAACGGGCCGCAAATCCTCGAGCGGATCGAATCGCATGTCGCGCCGCAATGACGGGTCGATCGACAAGGACGGCGTGCCCGTCAGCAGCGTGTAGCCGCCGGGTTCGGCACGGACCACGGTCATCATGCCTATGGTGCCGCTGCCGCCGCTCTGATTTTCGACGACGACAGCCTGACCCAGATTCTTGCCCATTTCGACGGCAACCAGCCGCGAAACCGCATCGGTCCCTCCGCCTGGCGCCAGGGGCACGATCAAGCGCAGCATATGCGTTGGAAAATCGGCCGCCGCATGCGAAAGACGCGGCCAGGCCGCGCTGGAAAAAGCGGCAGCCGAAGCCGACATGAGAAATGATCTTCTGTCCACGATGTCTCCTGGTGTTCTGCCAGTTTTCTTATGGTTTTCTTTGAACTAAAGGCCGGCCGGTTCGCGCACGTATACCGTTCCCTCCATGATCCGCCGCGCCGTGCGCACGTAGGAGGCCTCGCGGATTTCGCCGTTGTCGGCAAGGGCGATGCGAACGGGGAAAACGCCCGTGGGGTGCCCGATGCGGACCATGCCATCCGGAAAGCGGCGCGCGACCTCGTGCACCACGGTGCCGGGCAGATTCGCCGCAATCGCGGTGCATACGGCGCCGGTCGCCGCAAAGGCTTTGTGCAATCGGGGCGGCGGGCCGCCGACCCGCCGCGCGACGAAACTGAGATCTTGCGCGGGCACGATCTCCTTGGTCATGTGGTTGATGTAGTCCGTGGGCGCAAGCACGGACACGGGGTGCGGCAACCGGGATTCGGGGGAGAGGCCCACCAGGGCGGCCGCAGCGTTGCGTATTGCCCAGAAGCGCCCGAGGATCTCGGGCGTGAATTGCTCCGGGCTTTCCGTGCCCAGGATGCCGGCGTCGCGCGCATGGAAGAACACGGTGGCCTTGGCGGCGTCCACGATGGAGACGGGGATCTCGCGGCCAAGCTCCGGCACATGCAGCGCATCGGTCAGGTGGCCGCTGGGCAGCAGCTTGCCCGTACTGGCGCCCAGGGTCGCGGAGAAATCCATGCGGATTTCGGCGGCGGTGCCGGGTACGCCGGCGATCGCGCAGTCGCCGTCGATGCGCGGCTGGCCGCTTTCGTCGACGGGCACATAAGACACCAGCAACTGTTGGGTGTTGGTGTTGTAGATCCGGACGCGGGTGACGGGATGCACGGGCGCCACCAGGCCTTCTTCGATGGCGAAGACGCCGACGGCCGCCGACAGATTGCCGCAATTGGCGGAGTACGAGACGTAGGGCAGGTCGATGCCGACTTGCCCGAAGGTGTAATTCACGTCGGCGTCGGGCCGCGTGCTCGGGCCGATGATGACGATCTTGCTGGTCAGCGTGTCGGCGCCGCCCAGACCGTCGATCTGGCGCGGGTCGGGGCTGCCCATGACGGCAAGCAGCAAGGCATCGCGCGCCTTGGGCTCGGCGGGCAGGTCCGACTCATGGAAGTAGATGCCCTTGCTGGTGCCACCGCGCATGATGATGCAGCGGATTGCGCGTTGGCGGGCGTCGCCGCGTGCCGGCGTATCAATGGCTGTCTCCTGGGTGTTCGGCCCCGCGCCGGTGGCGCGGCGGCTCGTTTATTCGCTCCAGGAAACATACCAGGACCCGCGAACGCACAGCGCACAAAGTCCATATTGCGGACGCGTATGCGCCCGCCGCGCTCATAGATGGTGCGTATCTTCGACGGACATGTGCTTGAGCTTTTCTTCCAGGGCGTCGACGGCGGCCCGCAAGAAGGTGGCGACCTCTTGCACCCGTTCGTTTTCCAGCCGTGAAGAAACGGCCGAAACGCTGATGGCGGCGATGGGCAGGTGGTTGCGGTCCCGGATGCGCATGCCGACGGAGCGCACGCCCGTGGTTTCCAGCACATCGGTGACGGTGTAGCCCAAGGTTTGCGAGCGCTCGATGCGCGTCGCCAGTTCGTCCTCGGTGTAGCGCGGGTGGAGCTGTTCGATGCGGGCGCGGTTGGCCAGGCAGATGCGCGTGATTTCATCGCCGGGCAGGCCGCTCAGGATGGCGATGTTGCCCGCGCCGATGCCCAGCGGCCTGCGCTTGCCGGGTTCCAGCACGAAGGCCTTGACCGGGAAGCTGCCTTCCTTGCGGTCCACGCATACGCCGTCGAAGCCCGAGCGCACCGTCAGGAACACCGTGTCTCCGGTCTGTTCGGCGAGCGCGTTCATATAGGGCTGGCAGACATCGCGCAGCTGCACGGGCGGCGCGATGGCCACGCCCATTTCGTAGACGCCGATGCCCAGGAAATAGCGTTTGGAATCCCTGTCCTGGGAAACCAGGTGTTCGGCGATCAGGCCTTGCAGCATCCGGTGCACGGTGGAGCGCTCGATCTCGGCGGCGCGGCACAGGTCGACGAGCCGCATGCCGGTGCGGTTGTGGGCGGTCAGCAGCCGCAACAACGTCGCCACACGGCGGATGACCTGGGTGCCTCGAGAGGTTTCGTCTTCCATGGTTGTCCTCTTTATGCGCGCCACGCGGCGATTCCCACTACGTGGAACATTTTCTGGGACCAAGGGCGTCTCCCCTCCCTTGATTGGTCTTACCATGACCACATTATGAGCTATTAAGCTGACTTCAGAAATCAGCAAAAGCACAGGAGGAGAGGCATGTCAGGCTTGACGCAAGCCATGGCCCGCACGGTCGTGGAAAGAGGCTTCGACGGTTTGTCGCCGCAGGCGGTGGACAAGGCCAAGAAGGTCATCACCGACACGTTCGCCGTGATCTTGTCGGGCGCGGGCAGCGAGGTCGAGGAGCCGCTGATGAAATACCTCGACATGTCGCAGTCGCCAGGCCGTTCGCCGATACTCGGCACGGCGCGCCGCACCGGCGCGGAGACGGCGGCGCTGATCAACGGCACGTTCGGCCATGCGCTGGATTTCGACGATGTGCTGTCGATGATGCCGGCGCACCCCAGCGCCATCATCGTCGCCGCGCTGATGGCCGACCTGGCCGACAACCCGCTGAGCGGACGCGAGTTCATCGAGGCCTACGCGATCGGCGTGGAGGTCGGCGCCCGCATCGCGCAAGGCATCACGGTGGGCCACTACGGCCGCGGCTTTCACGGCACGGGCACGCTGGGCACGTTTTCGGCCCTTGCCGCCATGGCCAAGGCGCGCCGGCTCGACCTGCCGACCACGCAGATCGCGTTTGGCATCGCCGCGTCGATGGCCAGCGGTGTGCGCCGGAACTTCGGCACGATGACCAAGCCCCTGCATACGGGGCTGGCCGCGCGCAATGCCGTGCAGGCCGTGCGCCTGGCCATGTGCGGCTTCACCGCGGCGCCGGATGCGCTGGAAGCGAAGGCGGGGTTCTATGCGGCCTATGGCGTCGAGTCCTCCGACCCCGCCGTGGCCATTGCCGCGCTGCAGGGCGGCAGCGTGCTGCTCGACCCCGGTATTGCATTGAAGAAGTTCGCCTGCTGCTATGCCTCGCATCGCGGCATGGACGGGGTGCTGGCGCTGCGCCAGAAGCACGGTTTCACCGCCGCCGATGTGGTGCGCCTGGAATGCCGGATGCCGCCCGGGGGGATGCTGGTGCTGACGTACCCCGCGCCCACGACGGGATTGGAAGGCAAGTTCAGCCTGCAATATGCCCTGGCGGCCGGCGCCCTCGACGGCAAGTATTCGATCTGGTCGTTCACCGACGAGGCGGTGCGCCGCCCCGAGATCCGTGAACTGCTCACGCGCATCTCGGCCTTCGAGGACGAATCCTGCCGCGACGACGATCCGCTTTTCGACACCCGCAGCTCGGGCGGGCGGGGTTTTGTCGAGGTCGAGGTGGAATTGCGCGACGGCACCCGGGATTGCGTGCGCGTCAACAAGGCGCCAGGACATCCATCGCGCGAACTGAGCTGGGACGACATCGCCGCGAAGTTCATCGACTGCGCCCGGCATGCCGGCTTGCCGCAGGAGTCGGCCGGCGAGGCCTTGGCCAGTTTGCGCGAACTGGAAAGCTGCCGCGATCTGGGCGGACTGATCGGCAAGCTGCACCACTAGCACCCGCGAGGAGTTTCTTTTGAGGTCCCGGGGCCGGCGCCGCGCGCAGGCGCCCGGTGGTTTGTCACGTCCTTGAGGTTCCGAGATCGATGAGTCCATCCATGCAGAGTGTGGTGTCTCCCGGCGCGTTGGAAGGTATCCGCGTCCTGGAAATCGCAGGCGCCGCGGGGCAGTATTGCGGCAAGATGTTTGCGGGCCTGGGGGCCGACGTCATCCTGGTCGAGCCGCCTGGCGGCGCGGGCATCCGCAACCAGGCGCCGTATGTCGGCGGGCTGGAGGCGGGCGACAGGGAGGCTGTGCGCAGCCTGTCCTTTGCCTATTTCAACTGCGGCAAGCGGGGCATCACCCTGAGCCTGCGCGACCGCGAAGGCCAGGCGCTGTTCCACCGGCTTGCGGCGGGCGCCGACGTCGTGATCGACAGCAACCGGCCCGGCGCGCTGGCCGAAATGGCTTGCGGGTTCGAGCAGCTTTTAGCGCTGAACCCGGCGCTGGTGATGACGAGCATCACGCCGTTCGGACAGGATGGTCCCTACAGTGCGTACGAGGCGGACGACCTGGTGTGCCTGGCCGCCGGCGGCTTCCTGTACCTGGGTGGCTATCCGGACAGCGAGCCCATCGGCGCCTATGGCGACCAGGCCTATCTGGGCGGCAGCATGTTCGGCGCGGTGGCCACGATGCTGGCCCTGACACAGGCCGAAGCCGGCGGGCAGGGCGAGCACGTGGACGTTTCCATGCAGGAATGCATGGTGCTGGCCATGGAGAACGCCGTGCAGTTCTACGACCTGGAGGGCATGGTGCGCAAGCGCAGTGCCGGCATCCAGCGTTTTGCCGGCACGGGCGTCTACGAATGCATGGACGGCCATATCTATATGATGGCCGGCGGCATCGGCGCCAACCGTTTCTGGGGCCGCACGATCGAATGGCTGGTCGCCGAGGGCGTGCCCGATGTCCAGCGCCTGTACGGCGAGCAGTGGAACGAGACCGCCTACCTGCAGTCCGACGAAGCCAAGCGGATTTTCATGGAGGTATTCGGCAACTGGGCGAAGACCAAGACCAAGGGCTATCTCTACCGGGAAGGCCAGAACCGGCATGTGCCCGCGGCGGCGATCAATACGGTGGAGGACTTGGTTGCCAGCCCTCAGCTCAATGCGCGCGGGCATTTCGTGCCGCTGGCGCAACCGGGCTGGCCCAAGCCGGGACTGATGCCCGGCGCGCCGTACCAGCTGGCGCGCACGCCCTGGGCGATCGCATCGCCCGCGCCGCTGCCGGGCCAGCACAATGCCGAACTCTATGGCGAACTGGGCCTGTCGTCCGACGACCGCGCCCGGCTTGCCGGCCGGGGAGTGCTGTGATGCGCAAATTGCCGCTTTCCGGTATCCGCGTGACCGACTTCACCTGGATAGGCGCCGGCTCCTATACAACCAAGATACTGGCCGATGCGGGCGCGGACGTCATCAAGATCGAAAGCGCGGATCGGATCGATTCGCTGCGGCTGGCCGCACCTTACAAGGATGGAATCAAGGGCGAGAACCGCAGCGGCTATTTTGCCGACAGGAACTCCAGCAAGCGCAGCCTGACGCTGAACATGAAACATCCGCGCGCGCTGGAGCTGGTGACGGCGCTGATCCGGCAGAGCGACATCATCGCGAACAATTTCACGCCGGGAGTCATGGACAAGTTCGGCCTGGGCTACGACGCCGTGCGCGGCATCAAGCCCGACATCATCTACCTGGCCATGTCGATGCAAGGCGGTACCGGGCCAGAGAGCCACTACCTGGGCTATGGGGCCACCATGGCCGCGGTCACGGGCATCCAGCAGCTGACCGGGCTGCCCGGCCGCGAGCCGGCGGGCACGGGCACCAACTATCCCGACCATATTCCCAACCCGTGCCATGCGGCTTTCGTCCTGCTCGCCGCATTGCGCCATCGCCGCCGCACGGGCCAGGGGCAGCGCATCGATATGGCGCAGACGGAGCCTACGGTCGCCCTGCTGGGACCGGCCGTGCTGGATTACACCGTCAACGGGTGCGTCCCCCAGCCTCGCGGCAACCGCCATCCCGGCGCGGCGCCGCATGGCGTGTATCCCTGTGCCGGCGAGGACCGCTGGGTGGCGGTATCGGTCATGAACGATGCGCAATGGCAGGCCTTGTACAAGGCATTGGGCGATCCGGACTGGATGGCCGACCCCGCGCTGTTGCCGGCGGCGGAGCGCGTCGCCCGGGCCGATGTGCTCGATGCGCATCTGGCCCGCGAAACCGCGCGCTTCGAGGCGGACCGCTTGGTACGGCTGCTGCAGGCCCACCAGGTTCCCGCGGCCCTGGCCAGCACAGCGGCGGACATCATCGAGGACCCGCAACTGGCGCATCGGCGCCATTGGCTCACGCTTGATCATCCGGAGATGGGCCCATCCCTGTACAACGCCCAGCCTTTTCGCTATGCGCGCGGCGCGGCCGCGGACGCCCGTCCCGCGCCTTTGCTGGGCCAGCATACACGCGATGTCTGCCATGAATTGCTGGGGCTGTCCGACGGCGAGATCGAACGGCTCACCCGGGAAGGCGCGCTCAAGTAAGGCCTAGAAATAGCCCACCTATATAGCCCCAATACGGGGGGAACCATGCGTATAGCGATCCTCGACGACTATCAGAACCTGGCCCTGCAGCTGGCCGACTGGAGCCCGGTGCGGGCCCGCGGCGACATCGTGGTCTTCGACCGGCACTTGGCCGAGGAAGAGGCTGCGGCCGCGCTGCGGGACTTCGACGTCCTGTGCGTGTTGCGCGAGCGCATGCCATTGCCGGGTTCCTTGCTGGAGCGCCTGCCGCGGCTGAAGTTCATCGCCGCCACCGGGCCCTACAACCGGACGCTGGACCTGCGCGCCGCGGACCGCCTGGGCATTACGGTATCGGCCACGCCACGAGCCGCCGCCGGGCAGTTTGCCACCGCCGAACTGGCCTGGGCCCTGCTGCTGGCCCTGGCGCGGAATATTCCTCTGGAGGCGGCCAATATGCGCGTCGGCGGATGGCAGAAGACCATGGGCCTGTCGCTGTCGGAGCGCACGTTGGGCCTGGTCGGGCTGGGGCGGCTGGGCAGCCATATGGCGCCCATCGCCCGGGCGTTCGGCATGCGCGTGATCGCCTGGAGCCAGAACCTGACCGCCGGGGCAGCCGAGGCCCTGGGGGCGCAGCGGGTCGAAAAAGACGAATTGTTCGCGCGCAGCGATTTCGTCAGCCTGCACCTGGTGCTCGGCGAACGCACGCGCCATATCGTCGGCCGCCGCGAGCTGGGGCTGATGAAGCCCGAGGCCTATCTGATCAATACCGCGCGCGGCGCGCTGGTCGAGCGCGAGGCGCTGATCGATGCCTTGCGGGCGCGCCGCATCGCCGGCGCCGGCCTCGATACCTTCGACATCGAGCCGCTGCCGGCTGATGATCCCCTGCGCGCGCTGGATAACGTCATCCTGACGCCGCACCTGGGCTACACGGTCGAAGAACTGCTCGGGATGTTCTATGCGAGCACGGTCGAGAACGTGCTGGCGTATCTGGACGGCAAGCCGCTGCGCGTACTGAACGAGGCCTCGCCGCGGCTGACGGGACAGGTCGCGGTGTAGCCAGCCGGCCAAAAAAAGCAAAGGAGGCAGTACCGACATGAATGAGCAGCGACGCAGATTCAGCCAGACGGCGCTTGCCCTGGCCTCGACCGCCGTGCTTGCCCCGCTCTATGCGTCCGATGAGCCGGCCAGTAAATTCCCATCGCATTCGATGTACCTGATGATTCCGTTCGAACCGGGCGGCGGCACCGACATCGTGGGCCGTGCCATCGCGCAGAAAACATCCGAGGCGCTGGGCGAGGCGATGGTGGTCGAGAACCGGGGCGGGGCCAACGGCACGATAGGCGCGAGCGTGGTGGCCCGCTCGGAACCGGATGGCTATACCTTGTGCATGTTCACGGCCAGCCATTCGGTCAACGTGACATTGCAGGGACGACAGCAGCCCTATGACTTGCTGCGGGATTTTGCGCCGCTCATCGAGATCGCGGTGCAGCCCTATATCCTGGTGGTGCGACCCACCTTGCCGGTGCGGTCCGTCGGTGAGTTGATCGCCCTGGCGAAGTCCAGGCCGGGCGGCCTGACATTCGGGTCTTCCGGGGTGGGTGGGCTGCTGCATCTGTCGGCCGAGCTGCTGTCGACCCTGGCCGGCATCAAGCTGACCCACGTCCCGTACAAAGGCGGGTCGCAGGCCATGCTGGACGTGATGGCGGGCAACGTCGACATGATGTTCACCAGCCTGAACCAGTCCAAGAGCTATATCGCCTCGGGCCAGTTGCGCCTGCTGGCAGTGACCTCGCCCAAGCGTTCGCCGGCGGCGCCGGACATCCCCACCATGCAGGAAGCCGGCGTGCCCGGCTACGACGTGCAGTCATGGTACGGCTTTGCCGTTCCCGCCAAGGTGCCGGCGCCCATCATCGACAAACTCAACCGCACGATCAACAAAGTGCTGGCGCTGCCGGAAGTGCAGCGGCAAATGGCCATCGACGGTTCGACGCCGGTGGGCGGGTCGCCGGCCGATTTCGGCCGCTTCCTGAGCGCCGAAGTGGTCAAGTGGCGCGACCTGATCCATCAGGTTGGAATTCCCGTGGGTTGATGTCCATGATGTGAACTATTTTTCTATCGTCGTCGATAAAAATGCATGATTCACGTGGTTTTGAATGAGATTTCGCGAGGCATCGAGCATGCCGGAATATGGACTATCAAAAAAATGGATAAAACAATGAACACAGGAGGGACTGCGCATGGACGGCGTCGATAGCAAGGCGGCAACGAGCCCGCCCGGCGCGCTGGAGGGCGTCCGGGTGCTGGACCTGTCCGGGCCGCTGGGCAACTATTGCGGCAAGCTGTTCGCGGAAATGGGCGCGGACGTCATCCTGGTCGAACCGACCGGCGGCACCCGCGCTCGTTTCGAACCGCCGTTCCTGGACGCTTCGCCAGGCTTGGAGCGCAGCCTTTCCTTCGCCTACTACAACACCAGCAAGCGCGGCGTCACGCTCGACCTGGATTGCACGTCCGGGCAAGGGCTGCTGCGCAGACTCGCGGCCCGCGCCGACATCGTCATCGAAACCGAAAAGCCGGGCAAGATGCGCGAGCGCGGCTTGGCCTACGACGACCTGATCCGGGTGAACCCGTCGTTGGTGTATACGAGCATCACGCCTTTCGGGCAGTCCGGGCCGTATGCGCAATACGCGGCCGAAGACATCAACGGACTGGCGATGGGCGGACTGCTGTATCTGGGCGGCTACGCCGATACGCCTCCGATGCGCATGCATGGCAACCAGGGCATTCTATGCGCCAATATGTATGCCTCGGTGGCGACCATGCTGGCGCTATTGCACCAGGAGAAGTCCGGCCAAGGCCAGCAGGTGGATGTGTCGATGCAGGAATGCATCGTGATGGCGCTCGAGAACTCCGTGCAGTTCTTCGACCTGGAGCAGACGGTGCGCAAGCGTCACGCGGGCGAGCAGCGCTTCGCGGGCACCGGCGTGTTCGCATGCCAGGACGGGGACATCTATCTGATGGCGGGCGGCATCGGCGCCAATAAATTCTGGGATCGGACCATCGACTGGTTCGCCGAGGAAAAAATGGCCGGCGTCGAACGGCTGCGCCAGGAAGAGTGGGCCCGGATCGAATACCTGCGATCGGACGAGGCCAAGCATATCTTCGCCGAACTGTTCATCCCATGGGCCAGGCAGCGCAGCAAAGACTATCTCTATCGGGAAGGACAGCGCCGGCGCATTCCCATCGCCACCATCTCCGAAACCTCGGACCTGCTCGGCAGTCCGCAACTGGCTTTCCGGGAGTATTTCACCAAGGTTGCGCATCCCTTGCGCGAGGAGCCGCTGCTGATGCCTGGCGCGCCGTATAAATTGTCGGAGACGCCCTGGCGCATCCAGCGGCCGGCCCCCATGCTGGGCGAGCACAATGCGGAAATCTACAGCGAGATCGGCGTCGACTCGTCGGAACTGGAGCAGTTGTTCGCTGCGGGGGTGATATGAAAGACGAAAAAATCCTGGAAGGCATCCGGATAACGGACTTTTGCTGGCTGGGCGCGGGCGCCTATGCGACGAAAACCATGGCCGACTTCGGCGCCGACGTGATCAAGATCGAGAACGCCTCGCGCATCGATTCGCTGCGCATGGCCGCGCCCTACAAGGACAAGCAGCCGGGCGTCAACCGCAGCGGCTATTTCGCCGACCGCAACACCAACAAGCGCAGCCTGACCCTGGATATGAAGAATCCCCGGGCCATGGCCCTGATCAGGCGGCTGATCGAACAGAGCGATGTGGTGTCCAATAACTTCACGCCGAGCGTCATGGAAAAATTCGGCCTGAGCTACCAGCAGGTGCGGGAGATCAAGCCCGACATCATCTATCTGGCCATGTCCATGCAGGGCACGCAAGGTCCGGAGCGCGATTACCTGGGCTATGGCGCGAGCATGGTCGCGCTGACCGGCCTGCAGCACCTGACCGGCCTGCCCGAGCGCGAGGCGGCCGGGCCGGGAACGAATTATCCCGACCATGTCCCCAATCCCTGCCATGCCGCCTTTGCTTTGCTGGCGGCCATACGCCACCGCCGCCGCACGGGCCAGGGCCAGTTCATCGACCTGGCCCAGATCGAGCCGACGATCGCGCTGCTGGGGCCCACGGTGCTGGACCTGACGGTCAACGGACGCAACCACAACCGCGACGGCAACCTGCACCCCTATGCGGCGCCGCACGGCGCGTATCCCGGGGCAGGGCAAGACCGCTGGCTGACGATCGCGGTGATGAACGATGCGCAATGGGATGCCCTGGTGCAGGCGATGGACTTGCCCGCGTGGGCGCATGACGAACGATGGCGGGACGGCGCCTACCGGCATCGCAACCGCGCCGAGCTCGACACCTTGCTGGCGGGGGAGACCGCCGGCTGGGTCGCGGAGGAATTGATGGCCGTCCTGCAGGCCCGGGGCGTGCCCGCGGGCGTGGTGCAGAACACCGAAGACGTGGTCACGCACGATCCTCAGTTGCGTTCACGCGGCCATTGGGTGCGGCTGCGGCATGCGGAGATGGGAGAAACCCTCTATAACGCGCCACCCTTCCGCTTTTCGGAGATATCGACTAGCCTGCGGCGACCCGCGCCGCTGCTGGGCGAGCACACTCGCGAGGTCTGCGCCGATCTGCTGGGATTGAGCGACGGCGAAATCGACGAGTTGATGGCCCAAGGGGTATTGCAATAGCGCAGCGCTCAATCGATTCGAACAGAGGTTCCCATGAATCTGGAGCAAGCCCGCCGTTTCATCGCCGACACCGAACAGGCGGGCGACGTCCTGCGGTTCCCGTGCCATGGCGGGCAGGCCGTATGGCATCGTTTCGGCCAGGGACGTCCTTTGGTCATGCTGCACGGCGGGCATGGCAGCTGGTTGCACTGGATCCGAAACATTCAGGCCCTGTCGCGCGCGCACGAGGTCTGGCTGCCCGATATGCCTGGGTTCGGCGGCTCCGCCGAGATTCCGGTGCATGGCATGGACGGCCTGGTCCAGGCCATGCTGGCCATGCTCGATGAGGCGTTCGCGGATCGCGAGATCGACCTGGCGGGGTTTTCGTTCGGCGGTCTGGTCGCGGCCAACATCGCCGCCGCCCGCCCCGGACGGGTACGCAAGCTGGCCTTGCTGGGTTCGGCGGGGCACGGCGGCCCGCGCCGCCAGACGGTGGACCTGGTCAACTGGCGGCACAGCACCTCGCAAGAGGCGCTGCACGCGGTCATGCGCGGCAACCTGGCGGCGCACATGCTGGCCGACCCGGCAGCCATAGACGGCCTGGCCCTGACCGCGCACATCCGCTCCTGCGAGCAAGTCCAGTTCCGCAGCAAAGGGATTTCTCGCACCTGGAAGCTGGACGACGCCTTGCGGCGCGTCCAGGCGCCCGTCCTGATGATGTGGGGCGAGCACGACGTGACGGCCGACCCCGCGCTGATCTTGCCCGGGTTGACCGAGGGCCATGCCCTGCGGGAAGGCCTGATCCTGCCGGGGGGCGGCCATTGGATACAGTTCGAGTCGGCCGATGCCGTCGACGCGAGGCTGGAAGCCTGGTTCGCCGGCTAAGCACGGAGACGGCGCCGAAGGGGCCGCGCGGACCTAGCCGTCCAGCGCGCTCTGGATATTGCTGGCGGCTTCGATCAGATAAGACGCCACCAGTTTGGCGCGGTCGCCGGACAGCCTGCTGGCCAGGGCCGACACGCTGATCGCACCCACCGGAGTATGGTCGCGCTTGCAGATGGCGACGCCGATGGAGCTGACGCCGGGCACTTCCAGCAAGTCGTTCTGCACATATCCCTGGCTGCGGGCGGTCGCGATGCGGGCACGCAGTTTCTTCTCGGCGTAGTTCGGGTATTTTTCCCTGACGTAGGCTTGGTTGCCCTTGAGTATTTTGTCGACCTCCGCGTCGGGCAAGGCGCTTAGCAGGGCGATTGCGCCGCCGCCCACGTTCAGCGGCCGCCGGCGGCCGATGTCGAGCACGAAGACCTTCACGGGAAACGCGCCTTCGACGCGATCCAGGCAGACGCCGTCCAGGCCGGAACGCACGGTCAGGAACACCGTGTCGCCCGTGCGCTCCGCGATGGACTGCAGATAGGGGTGGCAGATGTCGCGCAGGGCGGTTTGCGGGGCGGCCGAGCCGCCCATTTCGTACATCAGCCGGCCCAGGAAATAACGCCGGCTCTTGGCGTCCTGGCGCACCATGTTTTCCGAGATCAGGCCTTGCAGCAGGCGATAGGCCGTGGGCCGTTCCAGACCCGCCGCGGTGTACAGATCGACCAGCCGCATGCCCGTCCGGTTGTTCGATGCGATCAGGCGCAGCAGCGAAACGGCGCGTTTGATGGCCTGGGTGCCGGAGGCGGATTCCGGCGTGGGCTTGGCGGGCATGGGATGGGCGGGGGCAGGGCGAGGGAGCAGAGCGGTAATGATAGCCTGTCCGCCCGTCCAGGCCCGGGGTGCCGGCCGCCTATTGGCCGCGCAAGCGAAACCGCGGGATGGTGACTTCGGGCGTGACGGGATCGAAGACGACTTCGAGCGCATCGCCGACCTTCACGGCATCGTTCGGGACCCCGACGACATTGCTGTACATGCGCGGCCCTTCTTCCAATTGGACCAGCGCCACGTTGTAGGGCACGTCCCCGGCGAAGGCCTTGTTGTAGACCTGGTGGAAGACGATGTAGGAGAACACCGTCGCGCGTCCGGAAAGATCATGCCAATGAAAGCCGGAATCCAGGCAGCGCGGGCAGACCGTGTTGATCGGGAAGCGGATGTGGCCGCACGCGTCGCAGCGCTGCATGCGCAGCTTGCCTTCCTTGCAGCCTTCCCAGAAGGGGCTGTTGTCTTTGTTCAGCGCGGGCAGGGGCTTGAGGTATTCGCTCATGGTTCAACCTTTTCTCAGAATGGTGGCGTTGGCGCAGTTCAGGGCCTGGCCGCGTCCGGTGACCAGGCAGACTTCCGCGCCCGCGACCTGGCGCGGCCCGCATTCTCCACGCATCTGCCGCACGCCCTCGACGATGTGCAGCCAGCCTTCCATATACGATTCCGACAGATTGCCGCCCGCGGTATTGATGGGCAGTTCGCCGCCGAGCTGGATGCGTCCGCCTTCGACGAAGGGGCCCGCTTCGCCGGGCTTGCAGAAGCCGGCGTGCTCGAACCAGACCAGCACGCTGCTGGTGAAGTTGTCGTAGAGCTGGCAGACGTCGATGTCCCGGGGCCCCACGCCGGCCATGGCGTAGGCATCGTTGACGGCCAGCTTCTGGTGCGGCACGTACCACCAGTCTTCCCGCTCCATGTTCTCGGTCGTATAGCCCTGGCCCATTCCCGCGATCGTGACCAGCGGCTGCTTCAGGTCCTTGGCGCGCTCGGCCGTGGTGACGATCACGCAGACCGCGCCATCGGAGATCAGGCAGCAGTCCAGCAGATGCAGGGGCTCGACGATCCAGCGCGAGTTCTGGTGATCGTCCAGGGTGATGGGGGTGCGCATGATGGCGTTCGGGTTCATCGAGGCGTGGCGGCGGCAGGCCACCGCGATTTCGCCCAGCTGCCGGCTGGTGGTGCCGTATAGCGCCATGTGCCGCGACGCGGTGATGGCGCTGTTGGCGCAGGCGGCCATGAAGCCCCAGATGCCCCAGGAGTCGCCCCAGCCCGAGGCCCGGTTGAATTTGTTGCCGCCCGTGGCCGCCGTGTCGCCGAATACGCAGGCGACATAGTTGGCGAAGCCCGCGTTGACCGCCAGCGCCGCTTCGTGCAGCAGGGCGCCCGCCGTGCCGCCGCCCATGTTCTTGCTGCCGGTGTAGCGCGGGTTGATGCCCAGCGCCTCGCCCAGGCGCAGGTAGTTCAACGCCGCTTCCGGGGAGGTGGTGCCCGGCATGGTCAGCAGCCCGTCGATCTGTTCTTTCTTCAGGCCGCTGTCGTCCAGCGCGCGCTTGACGGCGGCGATGCCGAGCGTGATGGGCGTTTCTTCCGGAAACTTGCCTTGCGGGCTGGCGCCGACGCCGGCGATGGCGGTTCGTTCTCGTAATGGATGCATGGTGGGTCGTGGGTGGTTGAACGGGAATGCCGTCGATGCGGCCGAAGACGCTGATCCGGGCCGGCGGCCCGGATCAGCGCCCCTTGAAGCGGGGCTTGCGCTTTTCCGCATAGGCCTTGCGGCCTTCGATGCGGTCTTCGCTGTTGTAGAGCAGGCCGAACAGGGCGCGTTCGGCATCCATGGCATAGGGCAGCGGCATGTCCTCCGCCTGCCGCACCATGCGCTTGACCGCGCGCACCGAAAGCGGCGCGTTCGATACGATGGTGCGGGCGATGTCGTGGGCCGCGGCAAGCAGTTCGGCCTGCGCGACGACCTTGCTGACCAGGCCGATGCGGTGGGCTTCGGCCGCGTC
>DASWPO010000323.1:0-22019 GCA_036404015.1 Bordetella sp.
TGCTCTTCAAGCCCGACGACCTCACCTATTATGTTGCGCTTTTCCAACAACGTGATTTCTGGCAGGTCGTCAAAACCAAGTCTTCCCAGCAGGCCGAGGCGACTTATCGCCTCTTTGCCTCGCGCACGGCTGAACTGGCCCAGATTGATTTCGAGCGCATCCGGCTGCAGGCCGAAAACGCCAAGGCCGAGGAGCAGCTCAATGCCCGCCTGGCCCGCCTGAACACCCTGCAAGCCGACCAGGCCCTGCGCGTGCAGCAAGACCAGCAGGTGGCCGACCGCCAGACCCAGCTGCGCGCCGAGACCGACCGCCTGGGCCAGCAGCAGCAGGACGTCCGCGACCAGCTGCGTGACCTGCAACGCCAGATCGAAGCCCTGCAGGCCGACCAAAACCGCGTGCCGGGGGTCAACAACAGCCGTCCGGCGCCCAAGAAGGCGGCCAAGACCTCCTATCGCAAGAAGAAGGCGGTCCGCGATACGGCTTCGGAATAAGGGCTTGCATGCGCCGCGCCGCTTGCCGGTGCACCCGGAGGAGCGGCCGGCCCTTGTCTTTTGGCCTTTTGTGCTCATATAGAAGCCATGGCACTTAAAGTTTTCGACCTTCAATGCGAGCACGGCCACGTTTTCGAGGGCTGGTTCGCCTCGCACGACGACTACGACGCCCAGCGCGCCCGGGGGCTGGTCGCCTGTCCCATGTGTGACTCGAAAGAGATCACCAAGCGCCTGTCGGCGCCGCATCTGAACGTCTCGCATCTGCACGCGCCCGAACCGGCGGCGCCGGCAGCCCCCGCGTCCGGCAGCGAGGCGGCGGCTGCCACCCTGCAGGCCCGCGTCATGCGCCAGGTGCGCGAGCTGATCCGCTCGGCCGACAATGTCGGCCCGCGCTTTGCCGAAGAAGCCCGTCGCATCCACGAAGGCGAGGCCGACAACCGTCCCATCCGCGGCACGGCCACGCAGGAAGAGCGTACCGAGCTGGCCGAGGACGGTATCGACGTCATGGCCCTGCCGGCTTTCCTGGACGACGGGCAACTGCAATAAAGGGCTCGCCGCGCAGGCGGCGAAGCCGGAAATGAAAAAACCCTCGGCGATCCGAGGGTTTTTTGCATCCCCCGCGCGAATGGCGGGGGGGGGCGATTACACGCGGCTGCGGTATTCGTTGGTGCGGGTGTCGATTTCGATCTTGTCGCCGATGGCGCAGAAGAGCGGCACGGGCAGTTCGAAGCCGGTATTGATCTTGGCGGGCTTGAGCACCTTGCCCGAGGTGTCGCCGCGCACGGCGGGCTCGGTGTAGATGATTTCGCGCACCAGGATGGTGGGCAGTTCCACCGAGATGGCGCGGCCTTCGTAGAAGACCACTTCCACGGGCATGCCTTCTTCGATGTAGTTCAGGGCGTCGCCCATGCTTTCGGCTTCGATCTCGTACTGGTTGTACTCGGCGTCCATGAAGACGTACATGGGGTCGCCGAAGTACGAGTAAGTGCATTCCTTGCGTTCGAGCAGCACCACGTCGAACTTTTCGTCGGCCTTGTAGACCGATTCGCTGTTCGAGCCGTTGAGCAGGTTCTTGAACTTCAGCTTGACCACGGCCGCGTTACGGCCCGACTTGTTGTATTCGGCCTTCTGGACCACGAGCGGATCCTTGCCGACCATGATCACGTTGCCGACTCGCAATTCCTGAGCGGTTTTCATCTAATCAAAACTCCGGGGTGTAAGAAGCGCGCGGGTTTTCAAGCAAGGCTCGGTTGCGCTGGCGCAATGGCCCGTCGCTCGAAACCGACGCACAGTTCCCGGCAAAGCGAAAGGCCGGGCTAGAAAGCCCGTTATTCTAGCGTGTTTTGAGCTTTTTTGCGCAAAAAATGGCCAGTTTGTCGGCCAAATCGGGGCCGGACGCTTGTTCGGCGTCCCAGGCGCGGGCGGCGGCCCGCCAGGCGCTCCAGGCCGGTTCGGCCAGTGCCGCCGCCAGGGCATCGCGCAGGGCGGGCGGCTGCGGCAAGTCCGCGCGGGCCTCGGGGCGGTGGCTGATGCCGTCCTGGCCGAGGCTTTCCCAATTCCAGGCACGGGCCAGATCCCGGGCGGCGCCGGGGGCGGGATAGCGGGCCAGCCAGGCTTCGAGCTTGTCCAGATGCACGTTTTCGTCCTGGGGGTAGATCTGCCAGACCAGCGGCCGGGCAGCCCAGGCGGCGCGCACGAAAGAGTCTTCGCCGCGCACGAAGTTGATGTCGGCGCACCACAGCAGGCGGTCGAAATCCGGCTGCGTGACGAAGGGGATGCGGACAATGCGCAGGCCGTCGCCGGCTTGCGCGTCCAGGCCCGGCGCCACGCCCTCGGGCACCAGCAGCAAGGTGGGGCCGGGCTGCTGGCGCAAGGTTTGCGCCAGGATGCCAGCCGGGGCCTGCGGGTAGCAGAACAGGGAAACCAGCCGGGCGCCCTGGCGGTGCGTCTCCAGCAGCGCGGCATCCAGGCCCAGCCCGCGCAGGAAATCGGTCTGCGCGGCGCGCGAGGACTGCAGCGCGTCGCGCTCGGCCGTCAGGCCCGGTTCGCGTATCAGGCCGCCCGTGTCCGGGGTAAAGCCGGGAAAGAAGAAATACTTCACCAGCCCGTCGGCGCGCTGCGAGGACAGGGCGTGGTAGCTGGGCACCCAGTCTTCGGCGCTCAGGTATTCCAGGTTGACCCAGATGGGTCGCGTCTCCCGCATGGCCTGCACGAAGGCGGCCGGCGGGTCGCAGGCAAACGCCTCGATCACCACGTCGCCCGGCTGGGGCAGGGGAGCGGGCGGGGTGTCCTGCCAGTGGACGATCTCGACGCCGGCGTACTGCTGGCGCGCGGCCGTCGGGACGATGCCGGGCTGGATGCGGGCAAAGGCCTGCAGGTCGTCCACCCAGAGGCGCAACTGCCAGCCCAGCCCGTGCGCCAGGCGGCGCGCCAGGCGCCAGCACACCCCGATATCGCCATAGTTGTCGACGACCCGGCAGAACAGGTCGGCTCGGATACTGTCTCCACGCTGCGCCTGCGGCTTGCTGCCCCCCGGGGGGCGCCCTTCGCCTTGGGGAGGCCCGGCGGCGAAGGGGCTGGTCATCAGTGGAAATGGGCCGGCGTGCTGGCGGCGTCTTCGGGCAGTTCGGCGTGGACCAGCTCGCCCAGCGGATTGGGGAAGTAGGGAGCGCCGCAATCCTCGCAGAACTCGGGCTGCAGCAGGCCGGGGATGCGGCGCACTTCGCCCACGCCGTATTCCTTGAGCAGGGCGGCGATTTCGTCGATGGTATCGGGCTGGCTGTCGTCGGCGGGCTCGTCGTCCTCGCGGCCGTAGAGCGGCCACACGCAGCCGTAATACACCTCGTTGCTGTGCTGCGGCGTGAAGCCGATGCGGTATTCGTCCGGATGGTTCTCGCCGCAGCCGGCCACGATGGCGCGCAACTGGGCCGGGGGCAGGTTGACGGCGCCTTCCAGCCAGCCGACCGCCGCGCGCAGCGACAGGGGCCGCACGCGGCGGTCGGCTTCGCGATTGCTGACGTAATAGGCATCGGGCAGCAGGCACTCGATGCCGCAGCCCGGCAGCAGCGCGGCGATGGTGGGCTGGGCCTGGGCCACCCATTGTTCCAGGCAGGCATCGCGGCCGCTGGCCGCGTCTTCGGGGCGTTCCTGCCAGCGAAACAGCGCCTGGCCCTGCGGCACGGCCACGGCGGCCACCAGATAGCGGGTGTCGGCCAGCATATTGGCCGTTTCCACTTCGCTGTCCAGGGCGGGCTTGATGGTCTCGGCGCCCAGGGCCCGGGCGGCCAGCCGGTGCAGCCAATGCCAGGTTTCGGAGAAGGTGCGCGGCATCTGGTCCAGGCTGAGCAGGTGGGGCATCAGTTCGACGCGCGTGTCCTGGGCCAGCACATGGCCGTGCAACTGGGCCAGCAGCGTTTGCTGCGCGGAGGCCGGGATGGGACCGGTGGGGATGGCGTAGCGCGTCCAGGCCACGATGGGCGCCACCAGCAGCAGCACGTCGTGGCGCACGCCGTTTTTCTCGACCTGTATCGACTCGGACTGCGTTTCGGCCTGTTCGATCAGCACCTCGTAGGCGCCGGAATCCTGCTGCGATAGATGATCGAGTGCGGCGTCCAGCGGGCCGTCCTGGCCCTGGCGCAGCAGTTTGGCAATGGCCTCGCCGATCTGGGATTCCCAAAATTGGTCTTCCACCCGGCTGCCCGACCGGTTCAGGGCCTGGGCAAGCGTCACCAGGCGCGAGGCGTCGCGGGTCAGTCGGGGCGTGCTTTGGCTGCGGGTTCGTGCCATGGGATAAGTCACAGACGTCGGTTCAAACTGCGTCAAGGGAAACCCCATAGTGTACCCCTTGCCCACGCCGTGAAGAGGCAGGACCGCCTGGCGCCCGGCAAAGCGCCGGGTACGCCTTGTTTCGGATCACGGCAGCCAGGCTGCCCAGGCGCTGGCCGCCCGCCGGCGGCCTGCATTGGTGCGCCCTGGGCAACAGTGCGTGTTGCCCAGGGCGGTTTATTCCCGCGGACAAAGCGCCCAGAATCAGGGTGTCCACTATTTATTCGCCGGAGTTTCCGCCATGCGCTGGCCTGTCCTGTTCGTTTCCCACGGTTCCCCCATGCTGGCCGTCGAGCCGGGCCTCACCGGGCCCGTCCTGGCGGACTGGAGCCAGTCCCTGCCAGAAAAGCCCAAGGGCATCCTGGTCGTGTCGCCGCATTGGATGACCCGCGGCCTGGCGGTCTCCACCCGCGAGCAGCAAGTGGCCTGGCACGACTTCGGCGGCTTTCCCGACGCGCTCTACCACCTGCAATACACGGCGCCGGGCTCGCCGGCCCTGGCTGCGCGCGTGCGCCAGGTGCTGGCCGACGCGGGCCTGTCCTCGGCCGACGACCCGCGCCGCCCGCTCGACCATGGCGCCTGGGTGCCGCTGCGCTATCTCTACCCAGATGCCGGCATCCCCGTGGTGCAGCTGTCGCTGGACGCCGGCCGCGATGCCGCGGCCCAGTACGAACTGGGCCGCGCCCTGGCGCCGCTGCGCGACGAGGGCATTCTGGTGATCGGTTCCGGCTCGCTCACGCACAACCTGCGCGAATACGGCGGCGCCCACGATGCCGCCCCGCTTGATTACGTGCCGGGCTTCCAGCGCTGGTATGCCGAGCGTCTGCAAGGCAACCGCATCGACGAATTGCTGCAGTGGGAATTCGAGGCGCCCAACGCGCACCGCGCCCATCCCAGCGATGAACACCTCATGCCGCTCTATGTGGCCCTGGGGGCCGGCAATGGCGACACAGCCCATCGCCTGAACGACGAGGTCGCCTACGGCGCCCTGGCCATGGACGCCTACGCCTTCGGCGAGCCGAAGAATTGAGATACTGGAGTCAGCCGTCCAGGCCTTCCCTCGCAGCCTGTTGAGGCAGGGGAAGCCCCGCAGGGGCCGAGGGCGCCTGATGGCGCGCCCGAGCCCTGCCGATCAGGCTGCGAGGGAAGGCCTGGACGGCTGACGTTTCAAGAACCCAAAAAAATCGGTCCGGTCGACGAAAGACCGGGCCGATTTGCTTTCTAGCAGCCGTCGCGCGCGCTCAAGCCGCCAGCAACTGCCGCAGCACGAAGGGCAGGATCCCGCCGTGGTTGTAGTAGTCCACCTCGATCGGCGTATCGATCCGCAGCAGCACGGTGACGTCCTGCTTGCTGCCGTCCTCGCGATGGATGGTCAGCGTCACGTCCTGCATGGGCTTGATGCCGTTTTCCAGGCCGGAGACATCGAACGTCTCCCTGCCCGTGATCTTCAGGCTTTCCACACTGTCGCTGCCCTTGAACTGCAGCGGCAGCACGCCCATGCCCACCAGGTTGTTGCGGTGGATGCGCTCGAAGCTGCGGGTGATCACCGCCTTCACGCCCAGCAGCTGCGTGCCCTTGGCCGCCCAGTCGCGCGACGAGCCCGTGCCGTATTCCTCGCCGCCGAAGACCACGGTCGGCGTGCCTTGCGCCACGTACTTCATGGCCGCGTCGTAGATCGACATCTGCTCGCCGCCGGGCTGGAACAGTGTCTCGCCGCCTTCGACGCGGTCGCCGTCGGCCGTGGGCGGGATCATCAGGTTCTTGATGCGCACATTGGCGAAGGTGCCGCGCATCATGATCTCATGGTTGCCGCGCCGCGAGCCGTAGCTGTTGAAGTCGGCCTTGAGCACGCCGTGTTCCTTGAGCCACTTGCCCGCGGGCGAGGTTTCCTTGATGGAGCCGGCCGGCGAGATGTGGTCGGTGGTGACCGAGTCGCCGAAGATGCCCAGGGCGCGGGCGCCCTTCACGGTGGGCATCGCGCCCGGCGTCATGTCGAAGCCTTCGAAGAAGGGCGGTTCGGCGATGTAGGTGGAGTCGGGCCAGTCGTAGGTTTCGCCCTTGACGCCCTTGATGTTCTCCCACAGCTTGCCCGGCTTGGTCTTGACCTGGCCGTAGTTGTCGCGAAAGACATTGGGGTTGAGCGCGAACTTGAGCAGCGCGTCGACCTCTTCCGTGGTCGGCCAGATATCGCCCAGCCAGACGTCGCCTTTCTTGCCCTTGCCCACCGGCTCGGTCATCAGGTCTTTCAGCATCGTGCCGGCCAGGGCATAGGCCACCACCAGCGGCGGCGAGGCCAGGAAGTTCGCCTTGATGTTGGGGTGGATGCGCGCCTCGAAGTTGCGGTTGCCCGACAGCACCGCCGCGCATACCAGGTCGTTGCCGATGATGGCTTCGTTCAGGTCGGCCGTCAGGTCGCCGGCATTGCCGATGCAGGTAGTGCAGCCGTAGGCCGCCACGTTGAAGCCCAGCTTGTCGAGATAGGGCAGCAGGCCCGTCTTGTCCAGGTACTCGGTCACGACGCGCGAGCCGGGGGCCAGCGAGGTCTTGATGCGCCTGGGCACGGTCAGCCCGGCCTCGACCGCCTTCTTGGCCAGCAGGCCCGCCGCCAGCATCACGCTGGGGTTGGAGGTGTTGGTGCAGGAGGTGATGGCGGCGATCAGCACGTCGCCGTTCTTGACCTGGGTGCCGGCGCTGGTGACGAAGGTCTCGGCCAGTTTCTCGGCGGGCTGGTTGAAGCCGTTCTCGGCCACCGGCTTGGAATACAGGTCGGCGAAGGTGTTCTTGACGTTGCCGATCTCGATACGGTCCTGCGGGCGCTTGGGGCCGGCCAGCGACGGTGCGACGGTGGAGAGATCCAGCGTGAGCAGCTTGGTGTATTCGATGTCCGTGGCCTTGGGCACGCCGAACATCTTCTGCGCCTTGAAGTAGCCCTCGAAGGCGGCGATCTCCGCTTCGGTGCGGCCGGTGCCCTTGAAGTAGTCGATGGTGCGTTCGTCCACGGGGAAGAAGCCCATGGTCGCGCCGTACTCGGGCGCCATATTGCCGATGGTGGCGCGGTCGGTCACCGAGAGGCTGGCGGTGCCGGGGCCGCAGAATTCCACGAACTTGCCCACCACCTTTTCCTTGCGCAGCATTTCGGTGATGGTCAGCACCAGGTCGGTGGCGGTGACGCCGCCGCGCAGCTTGCCTTTCAGCTCCACGCCCACCACGTCGGGGGTGAGGAAGTACACCGGCTGGCCCAGCATGCCGGCCTCGGCCTCGATGCCGCCCACGCCCCAGCCCACCACGCCGATGCCGTTGATCATGGTGGTGTGGCTGTCGGTGCCCACCAGCGAATCGGGATAGTAGATGTCACCCTTGGCGCTGCCCTTGGCATGGTGCACGCCGCGCGCCAGGTATTCCAGGTTGACCTGGTGCACGATGCCAAAGCCCGGGGGCACCACGCCGAAGGTGTCGAAGGCCTGCATGCCCCACTTCATGAACTGGTAGCGCTCTTTGTTGCGCTGGAATTCCAGCTTCATGTTCAGGTCGAGCGCGCCCTTGGTGCCGAAGTAGTCGATCATCACCGAGTGGTCGACCACCAGGTCCACCGGCACCAGCGGCTCGATGCGCTTGGGGTCCTTGCCCATTTTCTCGGCCACCGAGCGCATGGCGGCGATATCGGCCAGCAGCGGCACGCCGGTGAAGTCCTGCAGCACCACGCGGGCCACGACGAAGGGGATCTCGTCCTCGCGCTTGTCGTTGGCGCCCCAATGGGCCAGTTGGCGCACGTGCTCTTCGGTGACCTTCTTGCCGTCGCAATTGCGCAGCACCGATTCCAGCACGATGCGTATCGATATCGGCAGCTTCTGCACGTCCACGCCCAGGGCGCGGCCCAGGGCTGGCAGCGAGTAGTACTGGCCGGTTTGCTTGCCTATTTTGAATGTCTTGAGCGTGTCTAGCGTGTTGTGCGGCATGGTGGCTCCTTGATGTGATGGGTTCGACGCGACGGACTGCACCATTTTCCGGTGTTTTCCGGTGCTTGGCTAGAACAGCCCGAACAGGCCCGAACCTTCCTTGTCCGGGCAGTTTCGATACTGGCTGGTGAATCGGTCCGCGCGGGCCTGCACCTGGCGGGCCACCCGGATCAGCCAGGCCTTGTTGTCGTAGCTGCGGCTGCGGTAGCCCGTCCAGCCTTCGTGGTAGCTGAGGTATTGGCCGTAGGCGTCGTTCAGGGCCACGCCGGTCAGGCGATGGGTCTTGGTCATGTACCAGCCCATGAAGTCCATGGAGTCGGCAAAGTTGTCGCGGCTGGAGAACCAGCCGCCGGCCTCGTGCTTGTAGTCGGCCCAGGTATCGTCCTTGGCCTGGGCGTAGCCGTAGGCCGAGCTTACACGGCCCCAGGGAATGATGCCCAAAAAGAAGTAGCGCGGCGGCAGGGCGTCGGCCCGGAAGCTCGATTCCTGGTACATCATGGCAATGGGCACGGGCACGGGGATGCCCCACTTGTCGTGCGCCTTGACGGCGGCGTCGTGCCAGTCGGGCTTTTCCCGGAAGATAGCGCAGAGGTTCTCGGGGTTGTCCGGCCGCGATGAGGTGGCGCAGCCGGCCAGCAAGAGCAGTGGCGCCAGGAGCAGCAATCCTCGCATGACCGTGTTTCCCATTCCTCGAGCATCTGGACGATGTCGGGGATTTTAAGCGCGTCCCGCCAATTGTGATCAATTGCGACAGGGGCTGTGATACCTTCCTCCGATATGTGGCGGACCGGCTGCGTCGCAAAGGCAGCGGGGCCGTATCGTTTCAACTTTTATTCAGACAAGTCCATGACTGTTCACCACCTCGCCGCCTCTCCTGAAACCATCCATTGGGGCCATTTCAGCGCGGCGCTCAAGCCCGTGCTGGTGGTCGATTCCGGCGCTACCGTCACCATTGATTCGGTCAACGGCGGCCCGGGCGATCTTGCCGAAATCGGCGTGGAGCTGCTGCCCGAACACCGCCGCATCCATGAAGAATGCAAGCCGATGCTGGGCGGGCATATTGTGACCGGCCCGGTCGGCGTCCGCGGCGCGGCGCCGGGCGATGTGCTGGAAGTGCGGGTGCTGGACGTGAAGCTGCGCCAGCCTTGGGGGTGGAATGTGCAGCGCCCGCTGCGCGGCACGCTGCCGGAAGATTTTCCCGCCAAGCGCATCATGCCGATTTCGCTCGACCTGCAGCGTATGACGGCCGACCTGCCTTTCGGCCCGTCGGTGCCGCTGGCGCCTTTCTTCGGCATCATGGCCGTGGCGCCTCGCCCCGAGTATGGCGCGGTCAGCACCGTCGAGCCGCGCGAGTTCGGCGGCAACATCGACAACAAGGAGCTGGGCAAGGGCTCGACGATCTTTTTCCCGGTGCAGGCGCCGCTGGCCTTGTTCTCGGCCGGCGACGGCCATGCCGTGCAGGGCGACGGCGAGGTGTGCCTGACGGCCATCGAAACGGCGCTGACGGGCACGTTCCAGTTGATCCTGCACAAGAAGGTGCCGCTGGCGCTGCCGGTGGGTATCACCGATACGCACGTGATCACCATGGGTTTTCACGAGGATCTGGACGATGCCGCCAAGATCGCCTTGCGCGAGATGATCGCGTTGCTGTCCCGCACCCAGGGGTGGTCGAAGCAGGATGCCTATACGTTCTGCAGCCTGGCTTGCGATCTGCGGGTGACGCAGCTGGTGGACGGCAACAAGGGGATCCACGCGATGGTGGCCAGGTCGTTGATCAAGGACGTGGATGTTGCCAGTTTGAGTTCTTGAGGCGTCCGTCGCGGGCCACGGGGCGCAGCGGCTTCGCTGAGCCGGGCTCGGGCGCGCCATCAGGCGCCCTCGGCCCGCTGCGCGGGCTTCCCCGCCTCAGAGGCGCCGCTGCGCCCCGTGGCCCGCGACGGACTCAAGGCATCAATTAGGCGGAGGGTGGGACGAAGCCTTGCGCTTCGACGCTGCCGTCCTCGAACAGGAACCGTTCCATCTGCTGCTGCAGGTACTTGCGGGCGCGCGCGTCGGCCAGGTTGAGGCGGTTTTCGTTGACCAGGCGCGTCTGCACCTGCTTCCACTCGTCCCAGGCCTCTTTCGAGATCTCGCGCCAGATGCGGGCGCCGAGTTCGCCGGGGTAGGGCGGATAGTCCAGCCCCTCGGCTTCGCGCTTGAGTTTCACACAATTGACGGTACGGGCCATGATCTGCTGCCGATGATTGTTGAAGAGATGGGGCGATTTTAGCCTGCGCCGGAAAACACAAGCCCCTGCTTCGGGCAGGGGCTTGCGGCGGGGCGGGCTGGTTCGTCAGAGTTTCTTGATGAACACCAGGCTGTTGCGCGAGCGGTTGTAGTGCTGCTGCTTGGCCAGCGGCAGGTCGGCCACGCTGGCGGGCACGAAGCCGCGCTTCATGAACCAGTGCGAAGTGCGGGTGGTCAGCACGAACAGGCGCTTCATGCCCAGCGTGCGGGCGCGGGCCTCCATGTGGCGCAGCAGGATCTCGCCTTCGCCTGAACCCTGCCATTCGGGGTTCACGATCAGGCAGGCCATCTCGGCCATCTGCTCTTCCTGGTAGGGATGGAGCGCCGCGCAGCCGTAGATCACGCCGTCGTGCTCCAGCACGGTGAAGTGCTCCACGTCGCGCTCGATCACGCTGCGCGGGCGCGGCACCAGGGTGCCGTCGGCTTCCAGCGGCTCGATCAGGCTGAGGATGGCGCCCACGTCGTCGATCGTGGCCGCGCGCAGGTCGTCCAGCGTGTCTTCCACCACCATGGTGCCCACGCCGTCGTGGGTGAAGATCTCCAGCAGCACGCTGCCATCCTGGGCGTAGGGCACCAGGTGGGCGCGGGCCACGCCGCGCTTGACGGCCAGCGAGGCACTGCGCAGGTAGAAGGTGGTGTCTTCGTCCAGGTCGCCATGCTCGAGCAGGGCGTCGGCGTCGACGCGGGCCAGTTCGGTGTCGACCGTGCCGTCATCGTTGAGCACGCCGGGCGTGCTCGACAGGAAGATGAGCTTTTCGGCGCGCAGCGCCACGGCCACGCTGGTGGCCAGGTCTTCCATGGCCAGGTTGAAGGCATCGCCCGTGGGCGAGAAGCCTAGCGGCGAGAGCAGCACCACCGCCGAGCCGTGCTCGATGGCGAACTTGATCGAGTCGGTGTCGATCTTGCGGACCAGCCCGGTGTGGTGATAGTCCACGCCGTCGATCACGCCGGCGGGGCGGGCCGTGACGAAATTGCCCGACACCACGCGGATGTGCGAGCCCGACATGGGGGTATTGGGCAGCCCCTGGCTGAAGGCGGCCTCGATGTCCAGGCGGATCTCGCCGGCGGCTTCCTTGGCGCATTCCAGCGCGGGGGCGTCGGTGGGTTCCAGGCCGCGGCCGAACTGCTGGGCGTAGCCCTTCAGGCGCAGCTGTTCATTGACCTGCGGACGCGATCCGTGCACCAGCACCAGGCGGATGCCCAGCGACGACAGCAGGGAGAGATCCTGCACCAGGGCATTGAGCGCGCCGTCGCGCACCAGCTCGCCACCGAAAGCCACCACGAAAATCCTGCCCCGGAAGGCATGGACATAAGGCGCCACCTCGCGAAACCATCGGACGAACTGGGCGGGGGCGGATTCAGCGGCTTCTAGGGCGGAGTAGGTGTCGGGTTCCTGGGCGGTGGACATGGTGGCGCGAACGCGGTCGGGGCAAGTGGACAAAGGCGGGGCCGAGCCCCGCCGCCGGCGCCGCGGTCAGCGGCGCTGCGCGGAATTATAGGACCGGGAACCACCCGGGCAGACGGGTTCGTGTCCGGGTGAAACCTATAATGTTGGTCAATACGCACATCATCCCTTCCATGTCCGAAGTCTCACGCCCCGCCGGGCGCTCGCCGGAACGCGATCAGGGCCGCCAGGCCCCGCGCCCGGAGCGGCCCATTCCCGTCATCGCCTATCCGGAAGACCTGCCCGTCAGCGCAAGGCGCCAGGAGATCGCGCGCGCCATCGCCGCGCATCAGGTGGTGATCGTCAGCGGCGAGACCGGCTCGGGCAAGACCACGCAGCTGCCCAAGATCTGCCTGGAGCTGGGCCGGGGGCGCCGCCGCCTGATCGGCCACACCCAGCCGCGCCGCCTGGCCGCGACTTCCGTCGCCAGGCGCATCGCCGAAGAGCTCGACACGCCCCTGGGCGAGGTGGTGGGCTACCAGGTGCGCTTCAACGACCACACCGGCCCGAACGCGTCGGTCAAGCTGATGACCGACGGCATCCTGCTGGCCGAGTCGCAGCGCGACCCGCTGCTCAAGCGCTACGACACCGTCATCATCGACGAGGCGCACGAGCGCAGTCTCAACATCGATTTCCTGCTGGGCTATCTCAAGCAGCTGCTGCCGCGCCGGCCGGACCTCAAGCTCATCATCACCTCGGCCACCATCGACGCCGAGCGCTTCGCGACCCATTTCGCATCGGAATCCGGCAAGCCGGCGCCGGTGATCGAGGTGTCGGGGCGCCTGTATCCGGTGGAGGTGCGCTACCGGCCCGTGCTGCAGGAGCAGCCCGATGACGCGGCGCCCTCCGGCAAGGGCAACCGCGATCGCCTGGCCGGAGACGAAGAGCGCGACCTGATCGACGCCATCGTCGACGCCGTGGACGAATGCGCGCGCCACGGCCCGGGCGACGTGCTGGTGTTCCTGCCCGGTGAGCGCGAGATCCGCGAGTCGGCCGAGGCGCTGCGCAAGCATCATCCGGCGGGCACCGAGATCCTGCCGCTCTATGCCCGCCTGTCGCAGGCCGAGCAGGAGCAGATCTTCCGGCCGCGCGGCAATGCGCGCCGCGTGGTGCTGTCGACCAACGTGGCCGAAACCTCGCTCACCGTGCCGGGCATCCGCTTCGTGGTCGACAGCGGCCTGGCGCGCATCAAGCGCTATTCCTGGCGCAACAAGGTCGAGCAGCTGCGCATCGAGTCCATCAGCCGCGCCTCGGCCAACCAGCGCGCCGGGCGCTGCGGCCGGATAGGGCCGGGCCTATGCATACGCCTGTACGACGAGGCCGACTTCAACGCCCGCGCGCCTTTCACCGACCCCGAAGTGCTGCGTTCCTCGCTGGCCTCGGTGATCCTGCGCATGAAGTCGCTGGGATTGGACGACATCGAGCGCTTTCCTTTCGTGGAGGCGCCGCCCGGCCGTGCCGTGGCCGACGGCTACCATCTTCTGTTGGAGCTGGGTGCGATCGCTCTGGCGCAGGCCGAGGATAAGGGCGACGAGGCCACGCGCACGGGGGCGGCCTACGAGCTGACAAACACCGGCCGCGAGCTGGCCAAGCTGCCGGTGGACCCGCGCATCGGCCGCATGGTGCTGGCCGCGCGCGAGCAGCAATGCCTGGCCGAAATGCTCATCATCGCTTCGGCCCTGTCGGTGCAGGACCCGCGCGACCGCCCCATGGCCGAGCGCGAAGCGGCCGAGGCCGCGCACGCCAAGTTCAATGACGACAAGTCCGAATTCGTCAGCTTTCTCAAGCTGTGGCGCTGGTACGGCGAACAGGTGCAGCACAAGCCGTCGCAGCGCCGGCTCGTGGGCCTTTTGCGGCAGAACTTCCTGTCGCCGGTGCGCCTGCGCGAATGGCACGACGTGCACACGCAGCTGGCCGCCCTGGTGGGCGAGCTGGGCTGGCGCCTGAACCAGACGGACGCCACCTACGAGCAACTGCATCTGGCCCTGCTCTCGGGCCTGCTGGGCAATATCGGTTTCAAGAGCGAGGAAGGCGGCAACCCCGGCGGCAATTACCAGGGCGCGCGCGAGATCCGTTTCCATATCCATCCGAGCTCCACCCTGCAGAAAAAGGCCGGCCGCTGGATCATGGCCGCCGAGTTGATCGAGACCACCCGCCTGTATGCGCGCTGCGTGGCCCGCATCGAGCCCACCTGGCTGGAGCGCGTGGCCGGCCACCTGCTGCGCCATAACTGGTCCGATCCGCGCTGGGAAAAGAAAGCCGGCCAGGTCGTGGCCAACGAGCGCGCCACCTTGTACGGCCTGCAGATCTACCATGGCCGGCGCGTGCACTACGGCCGCATCAACCCGCAGCATGCGCGCGAGCTTTTCATCCGCGAGGCCCTGGTGCCGGGCGAGATCGACACCAAGCTGCCCTTCGTCGCGCATAACCGCAGACTGATCGCCAGCATCGAAAAGCTCGAACACCAGACCCGCCGTCCCGACATCCTGGTCGACGACGAGCTCATCCATGCCTTCTACGACCAGCAACTGCCCGCAGGCATCTCGCAGACGGCCACGCTGGAAAAATGGGTCCATGGCCTGGACAAGGCTGCCGCCGACAAGCTGCTGCTCACGCGCGAAGCGCTCATGCGCCATGAGGCCGCGGGCGTCACCACCGAGGTCTTTCCCAAGAAAGTGGAATGGCAGGGCGTGTCCATGGCGCTCGACTACCACTTCGAGCCCGGCTCGTCCAAGGACGGCGTGACCCTGTCGGTGCCGCTCTTCGCGCTCAACCAGATCGACGCGCAGCGCTGCGAGTGGCTGGTGCCCGGCATGCTCAAGGAAAAGGTGCACCTGCTGCTCAAGTCGCTGCCGCAGAAGCTGCGCCGCCACTGCGTGCCGCTGCCCGATTATTCGGCGGGTTTCTATGACCGCTGGTTCGATAAGCTGGGCGATCCGCAGCAGGGCCTGGTCGAAGCCATCATTGCCGACATGTGGGACCAGGTGCAGGTGCGCCCGGTGCTGGGCGACTTCAAGCTGGAGACCTTGCCGGCGCATCTGTTCATGAACTTCCGCGTGGTCGACGAACATGGCCGCATGCTGGCCGCCGGGCGCAACCTGGCCCAGCTCAAGGCCGAGCTGGGCCGCCAGGCGCAGGCCAACTTCCAGCAGCTGGCCTCGCGCGATACCGAGGTGGCCCAGGCGCTGGCGCACGAAAAGCTCACGTCGTGGTCGTTCGGCCCGCTGCCCGAGGTCATGGAGATCAAGCGTGGCGGCCAGTCGGTCATCGGCTATCCGGCCCTGGTGGACAAGGGCGCGCATGACGACCTCGATGTGTTCGACGACCCCGACGAGGCGCGCAGGCATCACCGCGCAGGCCTGTTGAAATTGTTCCGCCTGGGTTTGCGCGAACAGGTGAAGTTCCTGGAAAAGAACCTCGCCGACCTCACCAAGATGAGCATGTTCTACCTGACCCTGGGCACGCAGGAAGAACTGCGCGACCAGATCATCGATTGCGCGCTGGCGCAGGCCTGCCTGGCCGAGCCCTGGCCCGCCAACGAACAGCAATTCGAGGCGCGCCGCAACGAAGGCAAGGGCAGGCTGGGCCTGCTGGCGCAAGAGGTGGCGCGCCTGGCCGGCACTATCCTGGCCGAATACGCCGCCCTGCAACGCAAGCTGCAGCAAGCCAAGCCGCACGCGGCCGCCCATGCCGACCTGCAGCAGCAGCTGGGCGCGCTCATGCCCAAGTGGTTCATCCGCGAGATCCCCTACGCCCAGCTGGCGCATTACCCGCGCTATCTGAAGGCGGCGGTCGGGCGCATCGACAAGCTGCGCGCCGATCCGGGCAGGGATGCCAAGCTCATGGGCGAGATGGCGCCGCTGCTGACGAACTACCAGCGCGCCCGTTCAGCCCTGAAGGGCGCGCCCGATCCGGCCTTGGACGAGTTCCGCTGGCTGTTGGAAGAGCTGCGCGTGGCCTTGTTCGCCCAGGAACTGCGCACGCCCATGCCGGTGTCGGTGAAGCGGTTGATGAAGGCGTGGGAAGCGCTGCGGCGCTAGGCGCCTGCCGGGCCGGGCGCATGGGCTGGAAATGACGGTTGCCGGGGCGCGCTAATGTGCGCTGTGGTTTTTCAGCAGGCGCACTAACTCCTCTTCGGCCATGCCCAGGGCCAGGGTGGCCGATCGCGCCAGAATCTGGCTCAGGCCCTTTATCGTCCCGGTTTCAGACAGGCCGGCCAGAGATATTCCTTGGGCAAGCTGCCAGACAATGGCGCGTGCTCTCGCCGCTTCCGTTGCCGGATCGAGGTAGCCGTATTCGGCCAGGAAATCATCGAAGCTGGCCTTGCCGCGCAGGTTTTTCATGCTGGGTCCGTACTTGGCGCTCCTGGTGCGCTTTTCCCTTGGAGGGGGCGGCGGGCTATGTGCTTTTGCGATAGCGCAGCAAATGCCGGAAACGGATGGCCGGCGCTTCGATGGCGTTGAAGGTGATGCTGCTCAGAACCACGGAACACAGGACCAGGACGACGATTCTTTTGGGCGAGGTGGCTGGAAACGACAGCGCTTCGAACAGCCACATCAGGAAGAAATGATTGAGAAAGACGCCGTAGCTGATATTGCCCAGCAAGGTGTCCAGGCGACTGTTGGGCAGGTTCCTGAGCAGGCAGACCGCCGGGATGCCGATGACCAGGCCCGCCAGGACCTCGGCGTTGTTGGGCAGCTGCAGGGAGGGCTGCTGTTTTACCGCGGCGAGCCCAATGGCTGCGCAGGCCCAGATCACGGCGAGCGCGAGTCGTCGATGTTTGATCTTGCGGTCATAGATGAAACTACCGGTCAAGAAGATGAACAGTGTTCCGGGCAGGAGCCGGTAGCCCCATACATCGGTATTGATCAGGCCCATGTAGGCCATCATGAACACAAGCGCCGAGAGGGCGAAGGCGGCTATTCGCAGGCGCCAGACCAGCAGGAGCGGAATCGCCAGGTAGAACATGGTTTCCAGTCCCAGCGACCAGGCTTGCGGGATCAGCATGGTGTTCTCCATGCCGTACATGTACAAGCCCAGGGGCAGTATCAGTACATTGAGCAGGATCTTCGACAGACTGAAATCGAACCCCTGCACGAAGGACGACACCGGCCTGGCCGCCAGGATCAGCACGAGAGTGGCGGCCAGGTAGGCGAGGTACTGAGGCAGCAGCCGCATTGCCCGGTCCAGGTAGAAGGGAAGGATCCGGCCAGCGGCGAAATAGTTCTTCTGGATCAAGGCGGTCATCACGAATCCGCTGAGCAACAGGAACGAGATGACCGCGGTGATGCCCGGATTGAGTCCGAAAATGCTGACCCCCTGATGGGAAAGCAAGACGAATATGGCCAGGATCAGGCGGTAAGTGCCCATGAGGGAGGAGATGGGCATGGATGGAAAAGGCCGATGCCCGGCGGGTTTCGAGGTTGGGCAATATAAACCTATTGGTTGTTTGAAACAACCAAATGGTTGCCAATAAATAGCTCATTCCCGAGACACTTCGTGCATGCAAGCCATGGACGACAAGCAGGCATTCGCCGAGCGGCTGAAAAAGGCGCTCAAGCGCAGCCACAAGAAAATCGAAACGCCGACTGACTTGGCTACCCAGTTCAGCCTGCGGTCCAATGAGCCCGTCACGCCCCAGGCGGCGCAGAAGTGGCTGTCCGGGCGCGCCATTCCCACGCCCGACAAGATCTCGATCCTGGCCGAATGGCTCGATGTCTCCGAAAAATGGCTGCGGCATGGTGTGGCAGATGAGCCGCGGCATTCGCATCGTGGCCGGCCTGCCGCGATGCGCGAACCCCAAGCGCCTTCCGCGGCGGAATGGACGCTGCTGGAGCGCTTGCGTCAATTGCCCGAGGCGCGCCGCAAATTGGTGGAAGACCTGGTCGAGCAGCTTTCCCTGGATGCGGAAGTCTGGAAGCGTTCCTGATCTTCCGGACGCGGGCGCAGACCGGGCAAGAGGCCGGCATCAGATCGGACCTCCCGGGAGACTCCTGAGAGACTGCCGGCCCTCGCGGCCGTTATAGTGCTGCCCACTGCGCCCGCCATCGGGTGCGGGCAAGATCGCAGAACTCGCAGGAGACAGGGCTCATGGGCACGCAGCCACGCCAGATCCACCTCAACGCCTTCGACATGAATTGCGTCGGCCACATCCAGCAAGGCCTGTGGACGCACCCGCGCGACCAGTCCACCCGCTACCTGGACATCGACTACTGGACATCCCTGGCCCGCAAGCTCGAAGCCGGCTTGTTCGACGGCCTCTTCTTCGCCGACGTGCTGGGCGTCTACGACGTCTACGGCGCAAGCCCCGACGCGGCCATCCGCGGCGCGGTGCAGGTGCCGGTCAACGATCCGGCGCTGCTCATTCCCGCCATGGCCGCGGCCACGAAGCATCTGGGCTTCGGCATCACCTGCAACCTCACTTACGAGCCGCCCTATGCCTTCGCGCGGCGCATGTCCACGCTCGACCACCTCACGCGCGGGCGCATAGGCTGGAATATCGTCACCGGCTATCTGGATAGCGCGGCCCGCGCCGCCGGCCTGTCGGGCCAGATGGCGCACGACGACCGCTACGACCTGGCCGATGAATATATGTCGCTGGTCTACAAGTTGTGGGAAGGCAGTTGGGAAGACGGCGCCGTGCAGGCCGACCGGGCAAGCGGACAGTATGCCGATCCGGCCAAGGTGCATGTGGTCCGGCACCAAGGCCCGCAATACAAGGTCAATGCCCTGCATCTGGCCGAGCCCTCGCCGCAGCGCACGCCCGTGCTCTACCAGGCCGGCGCCTCCACCCGTGGCCGCTTGTTCGCCGCCACGCATGCCGAGTGCGTCTTCGTCAACGGACAGAGCAAGGATGGCGTCAAGCGCCTGGCCGACGATATCCGCGCCCAGGCGATCGCCCTGGGCCGCGCGGCCGGCGACATCAAGATCTTCATGGGCGCCACGGTCATCACCGGCCGCACCGATGCCGAAGCCCGGGAAAAGTTCGAGGAATACCGCCGCTACGCCAGCAGCGAGGCGGCGCTGGCGCACGCGGCGGCATCGATGGGCATCGATTTTTCCAAGTACGACCTGGACGAACCCATCCGCACCGAGTCCGATGGCAAGCAGGCCATCGTGTCCAATGTCGAAGCCATGTCGCGCAGCGCCGGCCCGGCCTGGACCAAGCGCAAGCTGCTCGAACAGATGGTGCTGGGCAGCCGGCAGGCGCCGTGGGTGGGCTCGGCCGGAAAAATCGCCGATGCGCTGATCGCCTGGAATGCCGAAGCCGGCGTCGATGGCTTCAACCTGTCGCGCACCGTGGTGCCGGAATGCTTCGATGACTTCATCGAGCTGGTGGTGCCCGTGCTGCAGGAGCGCGGCGCGTACAAGACGTCTTATCGAGAAGGCCCCTACCGCCAGAAGCTGTTCGGCCAGGCTCGCCTGCCGGCCACGCACGCGGCGGCGGCCCATCGGCGCGGGACGCAGGCGTAACCCATGCCACAGCAGATGCGGGTCCGGCCCGGCGCGGGGCTGGGCAAGACGGGTTCGCTCATCGTGTTGCTGTTGTGCGAGATCGGCGCCATGTCGGTGTGGTTCTCTTCGGCCGCCGCGGTGCTGGCCTTGCGGCAGGCGGGCGGCGTGAGCCCCATGGCCGAGGCCTTGCTCACCAGTGCGGTGCAGGCGGGCTTCGTGGCGGGCACGCTGGCCAGCGCCTTGCTGGGGCTGGCCGATCGCTACGATCCGCGCCGGCTGTTTGCCGTTTGTTCGCTGGCGGCGGGCGCGGCCACGTTCGTGCTTGGCGCCATCGCGCCCGCCGGCATCGAGGTGTATGCGCTGCGTTTTCTGACCGGGGCCTGCATGGCGGGCATTTACCCGGTGGGCATGCGCCTGGCTGCCACCTGGGCCAACCGGGACCTTGGCCTGCTCATGGGACTGCTGGTGGGGGCGCTCACGCTGGGCACGGCCAGCCCGCACCTGGTGTCGCTGGCGGGCGGGGCCGAGTGGCATGTGGTGTATCGCGTGGCGGGCTGCTGCGCCCTGCTGGCCGGGGCGGCCATCAATGTGTGCGGCATCGGGCCATCCATGAGGCGCGGGGCGAGCCTGCATTGGGCCAAGGCCGTGCTGGCCTGGCGCGACCGGCCGCTGCGCCTGGCCAACCTGGGCTATCTCGGCCATATGTGGGAGCTCTATGCCATGTGGGCCTGGCTGGCCGTGTTCATCAAGGCCAGCTTCACTGAGCGCGGCCTGGCCGATCCGCAGGCCAGCGCCGAGTGGCTGACGTCCGCCGCCATCGGCCTGGGCTTTGTCGGCGCCTGGCTGGGAGGCCTGCTGGCCGACCGCCATGGCCGCACCGCGGTCACCATAGTCGCGATGATCGTCAGCGGCCTGTGCGCGGCCAGCATGGGCTGGGCCTATGGCGGCCCCGTGTGGCTGGTCGCCGCGCTGGCCGTGTTGTGGGGGGTGTCGGTGATCGCCGACTCAGCGCAATTCTCGGCCAGCGTCGCGGAACTGAGTCCGCCGGATGCCGTCGGCACCTTGCTGACGGCGCAGACTTGCGCGGGCTTTCTGCTGACGCTGGTCAGCATCCATGCCGTGCCCTGGGTGGCGGCGGCGCTGGGCTGGCCCCTGGCCTTCGGCATGCTGGCCGTCGGGCCTTTCCTGGGCTGCGTGGCGATGGCGCGGCTGCGCGCCGACCCGGCCGCCGTCCGGCTGGCGGGCGGCCGCCGCTAGCGGCCGATGGCGGCGCCGGGCTACAGCGCAATAAAGCCCGCGATCACCAGGACGATCAGGCCGTATTTGGTGGCCTTGTAGACCGTGCGGTTCCAGGCCTTGAAGGCCTTGCGCTTCTGGTCGATGAGCCAGTGCGCATGCGTCAGCTTGTTGACCAGGCCGGTCTGGTCGCCGCTGTCGTTGGGCGAGCTGGCGGCCGACATGAACACGCGGCTGAACCATTGGTTGAAGGCGTCGGCCCAGCGCCACTTCAGCGGACGCACTACATCGCAGAACAGGATGATGCGGTTGATGTCCGAGGTGTTGTACGCCTCGTGGATATAGGTCTCGTCGAAGATCACGCTCTGGCCGTCGCGCCAGCTGTAGCGTTCGCCGTCGACATCGATGTAGCAGCGGTCGTCGTTGGGCGTGGTCAGTCCCAGGTGGTAGCGCAGCGAGCCCGCGAAGGGATCGCGGTGCGGGTTGAGTTTGCCGCCCGGCGGCAGTTCGGCGAACATGGCGGCCTTGACGCTGGGCAGGGTCTTGAGCAGGGCCACGGTCTTGGGGCAGAGCTGCTCGGCCGAGGGGTGGCGCGCGTCATACCACTTCAGGTAGAAGCGCTTCCAGCCGTACTTGAAGAACGAGTTGAAGCCGATGTCGTCGTGCTTCTCGGCGGCCTTGATGTGGCGCAGCTCGGCCATGTGCAGGGCTTCGTCGCGGATGGTCTGCCAGTTGTCGTCCAGCGCCTTCAGCTCGGGAAACTCGCGGCTGGTGAGGTAGGGCGTGGTGGGCACGCGCGAGGTCAGCACCATGAAGGCGTTGACCGGGGCCAAGATCACCGAGTGGTCGAGCAGTTGGCGCGACAGCGGCAGGCGCACCCTGCCGCGGAAATGCGCAAACAGGATGGAGGCTATCCACAGTGCGGGGATGAACCATTTCATGGTTGTCTCGTCAGGTTCTGAAAAGGATCAGAGAAGCTCCCATTGTTACATATATGGGGTGCCCTTTGCGCTGCTTGCAACAGTATGAAGGAAGGGGGCTGGGTACAATCCTGGCATGTCCGAAGCTGCCCCGATTTCCGCCCCTCTCGCTGTCCAGTCCACGTCCGAATCCGTTGCGGCGCCCGCCTTCGTGCACCTGCGCGTGCACTCCGAGTTTTCGGTCGTGGACGGCCTGGTCCGCATTCCCGACCTGGTCAAGCGCGTGGCCAGTCTGGGCCAGCCGGCGGTGGCGCTGACCGACCTCTCCAACCTGTTCGGCCTGATCAAGTTCTACAAGTCGGCGCGCGGCGCGGGGGTCAAGCCGGTGGCCGGCTGCGATGTCTGG
>DASWPO010000324.1:0-33582 GCA_036404015.1 Bordetella sp.
GCGCGTCGAGATCCTCAAGGTGCTGATGGCCGGCGCGCGCATCCTGATCCTGGTCGAGCCGACCGCCGTGCTGACCGACCAGGAGGCCGCGCGCCTGCTGGACATGGTGCGCGGCTTGGCGCGCGGCGGCGCGGCGGTGGCGCTGGTCACGCATCGCATGTCGGACGTGAAGGCCTATGCCGATCGCGTGACGGTGATGCGCGGCGGGCGCAGCATGCGAACGGTGGCGACGGACCAGGCCTCGGTCGCCGAACTGGTGCAGCTTACGGTCGGCGAGTCGCTCGCCGTCCCGGCGGACCCGCCCCGGACCCGGCGTCCGGAAGGACCGCCGCGGCTGATGGTGCGAGGCCTGAGCTCGCGGGCGCCGCATGGCGCCCGCGCGGCGCTCGGCGGCGTCGACCTGGCGCTGCACGGGGGCGAGATCTATGGCCTGGCGGGCGTGGGCGGCAATGGCCAGAGCGAGCTGGCGGCGGCCTTGATGGGACTGGACCGGGATGTCTCGGGCGAAATCGTCCTGCAGGGGCATGGCGACCTGAAGCACATGCCCAACTGGCGCCGGCGCGCCCTGCGCATGGCGGCGATTCCGGCGGACCGCTACGGCCTCGCGCTGGCCGGGCCGCTGTCGGTGGCGGAGAACTTCGGCATCGGCAGGGTCCACGAAGGCCGCTACGGCCCGGCGTGGCGGCTGGATGCCCGGCGCCTGGCCGGCGATGCGCAACAGGCGGTCGAGCAGTTCGACGTGCAGGGCGTGCGCGGCGTGGGGCAGAAAGCCGCGCTGCTGTCCGGCGGCAATGCGCAGAAACTGGTGCTGGCGCGGGAATTCGGCCGCCAGCCGAGCGTGGTGCTGGCGCACAGTCCCAGCCGCGGCCTGGACGTGCGCGCCGGCGCCGAGGTGCACGCCCGTCTCAGGGCAGCCCGCGACGCGGGCGCGGCCGTGCTGCTCATCAGCGAGGACCTCGATGAAGTGCTGGGCCTGGCGGACCGCGTGGGCGTCATGGTCCGCGGGCGCATCGTGGCGGAATTCGAACAGCCGGTCGACCGCCAGGCGATCGGACAGGCGATGGTGGACCATGGTTGAGGCAACTTCGCGCGCGCGGCGCGTCCCCCTGGCGGATCGCCGCTTTTCGGTCGAGGTCCGGCAGCATATGGCGTGGCACCGGCAGGCCCTGATCCTGGCCGTGGCGCTGGCCGCGGGCCTGGGCGTGTCGGCCGCGATCCTGGTGGCGGCGGGCGTGCCGGCCGACGAGTTGCTCGACGAGTTCGTGATGCAGACGCTGTTCGACGGCCAGAGCCTGCGGGCGGTGCTGTTCCAGGCATCGCCGATGATCCTGGTCGGCATCGCCGCCTGCCTCGCATTCCGGGCGCGTTTCTGGAATCTCGGCATCGAAGGGCAGATGATCTGGGGCGCTATCGGCGCCACCGCGGTGTCGATCTACGAGCTCGGTCCGCCCGGCGCCCGGCTGCCGCTCATGCTGGCGGCCAGCCTGGCGCTGGGCGCGCTGTGGGCCATCGTGCCGGCCGCGCTCAAGCTGCGGCTGGGCGTCAACGAAATGATCTCCTCGCTGATGCTCAACTATGTGGCGGGCAATTTCCTGCTGCACCTGGTCTACGGCGCCTGGCAGGATCCGAAGGACGCGTTTCCCCATTCGCCGCAATTCCGCGGCTTCGAGCGCCTGCCCGAATGGTTCGGCGGCGCCGGCTCGTCCGCCATTGCCCTGGCCCTGGCCGTCATGCTGCTCGCCTGGTGGCTGGTGGGCGCCAGCCGGGCGGGCCTGTACCTGCGCTTCGTGCATGCCAGCCCGCGCGTGGCCGAGGCGGTCGGCGTGCCCGTGCGCCGCATGACGCTCGCGGCGGTGCTGCTCTCGGGCGGCTTGGCGGGGGTCGCCGGCTTCGTCGTCGCGGCGGGGCAGGAAGGCAGGCTGACGCAGTCGTTCTATTCCGGCTACGGCTTCTCGGGGATCCTCATCGCCTTCCTGGCCCGCAACAATCCGCTGGCCGCGATGATCGTGTCCCTGCTGGTGGCGATGCTGTTCGTCGCCGGGCGCAACCTGCAGGTGTTCTACCAGATCCCGTTTTCGATGGTGCAGCTCATCGAGGCGATCATCGTGATCGGCATGGCCTCTTCCGATTTCTTCATTCGCCATCGCCTGCGCGCCGTGGTTTCCAAGGTCTGAACATGGGTGCCTACGGTATCGCCGCCAACTGGCTGGGCAATGTGCCCGACTTCACCGTGCCCTACGCCCTGGCCGCGCTGGGCCTGATCGTATGCGAGCGGGCGGGGACCATGGCCCTGGGCGCCGAGGGCCTGATGCTGTGCGGCGCGCTGGCCGGCATCGGCGCGCAATTGCTGTTCGGCCAGCCGGGCATCGCCCTGCTGTTGGCCATGCTGGCTGCCGGCGTGGTGTCGCTGCTGTTCGCGGCGATGGTGATCTTCCTGCGGGTCAACCAGGTGATCGCCGGCCTGGTGCTGGTGTTTTTCTGCCAGGGGCTCACCAGCCTGCTCGGCTCGCTGCTGGGCTGGGCCAACCGGCCCGTCGCGGGCCTCGGCACCTTGACGTTATGGCCCCTGTCGGAGTTGCCGCTGGTCGGCCGCCTGTTCGCCCAGAACATCGTGGTCTACCTCACGCCTGTGATCTTCCTGGCCGTGTGGTGGTTTCTGTCGCGGTCCACGGCCGGCTTGCGGCTGCGCGCCGTCGGCGAGAACCCGCAGGCGGCGGACGCGGCCGGCATCAATGTGGCGGCCTGGCGTATCGGGGCGATCGTGGCCGGTTCCAGCCTGGCGGGGCTGGCGGGCGCCTATCTTTCGCTGGTGAGCACCAAGCTGTGGATCGCCGGCATGGTGGGCGGCCGCGGCTGGATTGCCGTCGGCCTGGTGATCTTCGCGCGCTGGTCGCCCTGGCGGGCGCTGGCGGGCGCCGTGCTGTTCGGCTGCATCGAGGCCCTGATTCCCCAGCTGGCTGCCGCCGGCGTGCGGCTGCCGCAGTATTTCCTGCTGATGACGCCTTACGTCGTGACCCTGGCCGTGATGGTCTGGGTGTCGGTCGCCCGGCCGGGTTCGGACGGCGAACCCGGGGCGCTGGGACAGCCCTACCTGCGGGAAGAAAGAAAATAGCGCCTTCGAAGACGCGCTGGCATTTGCATCATGCGGGCCCTGCCGCAGCCGGGCCCGCGGGTCGATCGGTCAGTCGACTTCGTTGGTCAGCGAACCCAGTCCGGTGATCTCGATGCGCATCACGTCGCCGGTCTTGACGAACTTGGGCGGCGTGAAGCCGATGCCCACGCCGGCCGGCGTGCCGGTGGCGATCACGTCGCCGGGCTGCAGCGTGATGCCGGCGGAAATGGTTTCGATCAGCGTGGGGATGTCGAAGATGAGCCGGCTGGTGTTGGAGTCCTGGCGCAGTTCGCCGTTGATCCAGCACTTCACGTCCAGGTTCTCGACGTCGAGCTCGTCGGCGGTGACCAGGTAGGGGCCCATGGGGCAGAAGCCGTCCAGCGACTTGCCGAGGAACCACTGGCGGTGCGTCTTTTGCAGGTCGCGGGCGGTGAAGTCGTTGACGATGGTGTAGCCGAACACGTGGCTGTAGGCGTCCGCCTTGCTGATGCCGCGGCCGGGCTTGCCGATGATCACGGCGAGTTCGGCTTCGTAGTCGAGCTGCTTGGCCACGGTCGGGTGGCTGGGCACTTTCACGCCCGGGCCGATCACCGTGGAGAAGGGCTTGGTGAAGACGATGGGCGCTTCGGGGATGTCTTCGCCGGCCTTGGCGCTGCTGTCGAAGCCGGACTGGGCGAATTCCTTGGCGTGTTCGTAGTAGTTCTTGCCCACGCAGAAGATGTTGCGGCGGGGCTGGTCCACCGGGGCCAGGACGGTGGCCTGGGAAAGCGGCAGGCCTTCGCCCTTGGGCGCGAGTCCGGCGCGGATCTTGTCAAAATCTTGTACCAATTGGACCATGTCGCCCGTAAACCCGGGGATGAGGTCCTGCACCGGCCAGTATCGCTGGGATCCAGCATCAACCAGGGAGACGAACTTGCCTTTTGGCGTTTGGAGCGTGGCGAATTTCATGCGGTCTTCTGTCGTGTGTAGAGGGTGGATCGAATGGATTCCAAGGTAGAATGTAGTACCAATTTGTGGATTCGGCAATCTATATCTTGATTTTGTGGATCCAATTGGTTCTGGATGGTATGCTTCCCTGCACATTGGACCGGATAGAACCCGAATCGAGGATTTTCCGTGCACGACATCGACGTGAGTCCCGTGGTCCGCACCGGCGGCGCGAAACAGCTTGCCCGCTACCTGGCCGAAGGGATCAGCAACGGCACGCTGGCCGTGGGCGTCAAGCTGCCGGCCGAGCGGGAACTGAGCGCGCGGTTCCATGCGTCGCGGGGGGCCGTGCGCAGGGTCCTGGGCGAATTGAAGGACCGGGGCTTCATCGCGCAAGCCGTGGGCAGCGGGACTTTCGTGGCCGCCGCGCCAGCCGCCGCCGCGCCGGCCTTCGACGGGACCGGCACGATCAGCCCGGCGGAGCTGATGCAGGCCCGGCTATTGATCGAGCCGCTGATGATGCCGCTGATCGTGCAATACGGCACGGCGCAGGATTTTGCCCGGATGGGCGAGTGCATCGCCCGGTCGGAGGCCGCCGGGACGGTGGAAGAGTTCGAATACTGGGACGGCGCCCTGCATGAGGCGCTGGCGACGGCCACGCACAACAATTTCTTCCGGCAGATCCTGGCGCTGGCGACGCAGGTCCGCGAGCAGGGGGAGTGGGGACGCCTGAAGCAGAAGTCCCTCACGGCGGAACACCGCGCGGCCTATGAGGCGCAGCACCGCTCTTTGGTGGAGGCCCTGAAGAACCGGGACGAGACCGCCGCGCGCCAGGCGCTGGGACAGCATCTGCGCCAGATTCAGCGCAATCTGTTTGGCGGCGATCCGTCCGAACCGTAACTGGCGGGGCCGGTCAGAACTTGAAGTGCGACACCGACGGCCCGCGCAGGGGCTTGATGACGGTTTCGAACAGGCCTTCGGTCTCGAAGCTGGCGGCGGTGGTGCGGGTGATGCGCCAGGCCGTCATGACGGGCGCCTGGCCGGCGACCACGATCATGCGGCCGCCCACGCGCAGTTGGTACTTGAGCGCGTCGGGCACGGCGGGCACCGAGCCGGTGACCAGGATGGCGTCGTATTCGGTGCTGCCCCAGCCGGTGCTGCCGTCGCCGGTTTCGACCTTGACGTTGCCGACATTGTTGAGCTGCAGGTTCTGCTGGGCAAAGGCGGACAGGCGGCTGTCGATCTCGACCGTGGTGACCTGGCGGGCCAGGTGCGCCAGCAGCGCGGCCTGGTAGCCCGAGCCGGTGCCGATCTCGAGCACGCAGTCGGTGGGCTGCAGTTGCAGGTCTTGCGCGAAGCGGGCTTCGAACTTGGGCTCCAGCATGGTCTCGTGGGTGTCGACCCCGTTGATCTGCAGGGGGATCTCCAGGTCGGAGAAGGCCAGGGCGCGCAGGGCGGACGGCACGTATTGCTCGCGGCGCACCGCGAACAGGGCATCGAGGACCTTGAGGTCAAGCACGTTCCAGGGGCGGATCTGCTGTTCCACCATGTTGAAGCGGGCTTGTTCGACGTCGGGCAAGGTAGAGGCGTTCATGACGGCTGTGGCTATCTTGTAGGGGGGATAACCCTTGAATTTTAACGCTTTGTAGCTGTTTGGGTTCTTAAGGCGTCCACTGGGGAAAAAGGCCCATGGCGGCTTCGCTGAGCCAGGCTCGGGCGCGCCATCAGGCGCCCTCGGCCCGCTACGCGGGCTTCCCTGTCCCAGAGGCGCCGCCATGGGCCTTTTTCCCCAGTGGACTATGACGTGCCAATCACCACCAAGCATGGAAATGGTGCACCGGGCCATGGCCCGCGCCCGCGTCCAGCCGGTCGGCGTGGCGCAGGGCTTCGGTGAGGTAGGCCTTGGCGCGTTTCGCCGCCTCGGGCACGTCGCCGCTCTGCGGCAGCAGGGCGGCCAGGGCGGCCGAGAGGGTGCAGCCGGTGCCGTGGGTGTTGCGGGTGTCCACGCGCGGCGCGGCGAGCTCGATCATGCGGTCGCCGTCGTGCAGCAGGTCGATGGCGGCTTCGCCGCCGGGCAGGTGGCCGCCCTTGAGCAGCACCCAGCGCTGGCCGCTGTGGGCCATCTGGTTGCGCAGGCGCTCGGCCACGCGGCGCATTTCCTTGACGCTTTCGACCGGGCGTTCGTCCAGCAGCACGCCGGCTTCGGGCAGGTTGGGGGTGAGGACGGTGGCCAAGGGCAGCAGGGCTTCGCCCAGGACGCCGACGGCGTTGCGTTCCAGCAGCAGGTCGCCGCTGGAGGCCACCATGACCGGGTCGAGCACGAAGTGGGCGGGCTGCCAGTGCGCGAGCCGGTCGGCCACGGCGATGATGACCGGCTGTTGCCCGAGCATGCCGGTCTTGACGGCGTCGATGCGCGCGTCGGCAAAGAGCGTGTCGATCTGCTGGGCCACGAAGGCGGGCGGCACGGGCCAGACGCCGGTGACGCCCTGGGTGTTCTGCGCGGTGAGCGCGGCGGCCACGGCGCAGCCGTAGGCGCCCAGCGCGCTCATGGTCTTGATGTCGGCCAGGATGCCGGCGCCGCCGGACGGGTCCACGCCGGCGATGCTCAGGACGTTGGGAATACGGCGATGGGTGGTCATGAGCGTGGCGCAGCAAGCCGAAGGCGCGGCGTGGGGGGCATTGCTTACTTTTTATCTTTTTGCGGTGATCAGCCCTTCGGAGGGAGAGCTGGGGATGGCGCTGTAGAGCTTCCTGGGCATGCGGCCGGCCAGGAAGGCTTCGCGGCCGGCCTCGATGGCCAGCTTCATGGCGCGGCCCATGCGCACCGGATCCTGCGCGTGGGCGATGGCGCTGTTGGTCAGCACGCCGTCGCAGCCCAGCTCCATGGCGATGGCGACGTCGGATGCCGTGCCCACGCCGGCGTCCACCAGCACCGGGATGCGTGACTGGTCGATGATCAGGCGCAGGTTCCAGGGGTTGAGGATGCCCATGCCCGAGCCGATCAGCGAGGCCAGCGGCATGATGGTCGCGGCGCCGAGATCTTCGAGCATGCGGCACTGGATGGGGTCGTCGGCGCAATACACCATGACCTTGAAGCCCTCGTCGACCAGCATCTTGGTGGCCTTGAGGGTCTCGGGCATGTTGGGAAAGAGCGTCTGCGGATCGCCCAGCACTTCGAGCTTGACCAGGTCGTGGCCGTCGAGCAGCTCGCGCGCCAGGCGCAGGGTGCGCACGGCATCGTCGGCGGTGTAGCAGCCGGCGGTGTTGGGCAGCAGCGTGAACGTCGACATCGGCACGTAGTCGAGCAGGTTGGGCTCGCCGGGGGTCTGGCCGAGGTTGGTGCGGCGGATGGCCACGGTGACGATCTGCGCGCCGCTGGCGTCCAGCGCGGCGCGGGTCTGTTCGAAGTCTTTGTATTTGCCGGTGCCGACGATCAGGCGCGAGCGGTATTCGCGGCCGGCGATGGTGAGGGTGTCTGTATTCATGGGGACCACCTGGGAACTGCCGAATAGGGCCGCGGGGCCGGCGGACCCGGCCCCGCGCATCGCCTCCATCATAGAACACGCGGCGCGGCTTTCGGCCCGGCCGGGTCGCCGTCCGCGCCGGCGTCCGTATCGCCGCCGGCTTGCGCGCCGTCCTGCCGCCAGCCGCCGCCCAGCGCCGCGATCAGCTGCACGCTGGTGGCGAGCTGGGCGCCCTGCAGTTCCCACAGGCTTTGCTGCGCGTTCAGGCTGGTGGCCTGGGTGGTGGCCACGTCCAGGTAGTCGATCATGCCTTCCTCGTACTGGTCGCGAGTGACCCGCGCCGACTCGATGGCGGCCGCCGTGGCGCGCTGCTGCGAGACGAGTTCGCCGTCCAGGGTGCGCAGCTTGACCAGGTAGTCCTCCACTTCGCCCAGCGCGGTCAGCACGGTCTGGCGGTAGCTCGCCACGGCGGCGTCGTAGCCGGCGCGCGCCTGGGCGACCTGGGCCCGGGTGGCGCCGAAGTCGAACAGCGTCTGGCCGAAGGACGGGCCGATCGACCAGAAGCGAGAGGGCACGGTGAACAGCTTGCTGGCGCTGCTGCCCTGGAAGCCGCCGCTGGCGCTCAGCGTGAGGTCGGGGAAATAGGCCGCGGTGGCCACGCCGATGGCGGCGTTGGCGGCCGCCACGGCGCGTTCGGACGAGGCAATGTCGGGACGCCGTTCCAGCAGGGCGGAGGCCAGTCCCACCGGGATGTCCGGCACACGCAGCGCCGCGCCGATGGCGCGCGGCAGGCCGAAGGCGGCGGGCGCCCGGCCGGCCAGGATGGCGATGGCGTGCTCGTATTGCGCCCGCTGCCAGGCCAGGTCCTGCACGGAGGCGCGGGCGCTTTCCAGCTGGTTGCGCGCCTGGGCCACGTCGGAGCTCGAGACCTGGCCGTCGGCATACTTGTTCTCGATGATCCGCAAGTACTTCTCATAGGCCTGGATGGTCTGCTCGTACAGGTTGATGCGCTCGTCGAGGATGCGCAGCGAGAAGTAATCCTGCGCCAGCGAGGACTGCGCGCTGAGCGTGGCGTTGGCCAGGTCCGCCGCGCTGGCCTGGGCGCTGGCCTGGTTTTCTTCCCGGGTGCGGCGCAGCTTGCCCCACAAGTCCAGTTCCCAGCTCAGGCCGAGCGAAGCGGATACGCTGTTGGCGACGCGGGAGGCCGAGCGGGCGCTGCTGGTACCGGCACTGGTGCCGTCCGAGCCGTCGGCGCTGCGGGTGGCGGCCGCGCTGCCGGTGAGGCTGGGGAACAGGCTGGCGCGCGCCTGGTCGGCCAGGGCCCGCGCCTGGGCGTATTTCGCCGTGTACTGGGCGACATTCTGGTTGGAGATCTCGACCTGCGCCATCAGGCCGTCGAGCGTCGGATCGCTGTAGACCGTCCACCAGGCATGGCGCGGCAGGTCATCCCGCGGCGCGGCGGCCTTCCAGCCGGCGGCTTCCTTGAAGGCGGCGGGCATATCGACCGCGGGGCGGCGGTAGTCGGGGCCCACGGCGCAGCCGGCGAGGGCCAGCGCCAGCGCGCAGCACAGGCCGGCCAGGCGCGGACGGAGGAGGTGGGAGGAAGGCGCGGGCATGGCGGTCGGTCAGTTTTCCGGGGCGGGGGCGGCGGGCTGGCGCAGCCGCGCGCGCCAGAAGCGCCGGCCGGCGCTGCCCAGGCGGTCCAGGTAGAGATAGACGACGGGCGTGGTGTAGAGCGTCAGCAGCTGGCTCAGCGCCAGGCCGCCGCAGATGGCCAGGCCCAGAGGCTGGCGCAGCGCGGCGTCGCCGCCGCTTTGCAGCACCATGGGCAGCGCGCCGCAGAAGGCCGCCAGCGTGGTCATCAGGATGGGGCGCAGGCGCATGCGGCAGGCCTCGAGGATGGCCTGTTCCGGATCCAGGCCGCGCTCGCGCTCGGCGTGCAGGGCGAAATCGATCATCAGGATGGCGTTCTTCTTGACGATGCCGATCAGGAGCAGGATGCCGATCAGGGCGATGACCGTCAGCTGCGTGCCGGTGGCGATCAAGAGCAGCAGCGCGCCCACGCCGGCCGAGGGCAGGGTGGAGAGGATGGTCAGCGGGTGGATCCAGCTCTCGTAGAGCATGCCCAGCACGATGTACACCGCCAGCAGGGCCGCCAGGATGAGCCAGGGCATGGCGGCGACCAGCGTCTCGAAGGCCTTGGCCGTGCCCTGCAGGCTGCCGTGCACGCTGGCAGGCAGGCCGATGCTGGCGACGGCCTGGTCGATGGCCGCGCGGGCCTGGTCCAGCGACACGCCGTCGGCCAGGTTGAAGGCGATGGTGGTGGTGGCGGTCTGGTTCTGGTGCGCCACCGACAGCGCGGTATTGGCGCTTTCCATGCGCGCGAAGGCCGACAGCGGCACGGCGCTGCCGGCATCGTCGAGCACGAAGAGCTGGCCCAGCACCGCCGGGTCCTGGGTGTAGGCCGGCGCCAGGCCCAGGATGGCGTAGTACTGGTTGAGCATCTGGTACTGCGTGGCGACCTGCCGCTGGCTGAACGCGTTATTGAGGAAGGCGTCGATGTCCGACACGTCCAGGCCGTAGCGGCTGGCGGCCTGGCGGTCGATGACCAGCCTCACTTCCTGGCCGCCGTTCTGGGCGTCGGTGTCGACGTCGGTCAGCTGCGGCAGCTTGCGGATCACGGCGTAGGCCTTGGGCGCCCAGGCGCGCAGCGTGTCCAGGTCGTCCGATTGCAGGCTGTACTGGTAGGTGGCGTTGGCGCTGCGCCCGCCCACGCGCAAGTCCTGGGCGGGCATGAAGAAGAGCGACATGCCCGGGACGCCGGCGGTTTCGCGGCTCAAGCGGTTGGCGACCTGCATGGCGCTGTCGCGGCGCTGGCTGCCGTCCTTGAGCGTCACGAAGAAATTGCCGCTGTTGCGCGAGCCGAAGCCGCCGCCGCCGGTCGAGGACATCACCGCCGCCACGTCGGGGTCTTGCTGGATGCGCCGGCTGAATTCGCGCAGCCTGGGGTGCATCGCCTGGAAGGACGTGTTCTGGTCGGCGCGCAGGCGTCCGATCAGCAGGCCGGTGTCCTGGTCGGGGAAAAAGCCCTTTTGCACCACCGTGTAGAGGAACAGGTTCAAGACCACGGTGGCGAGCAGGGTGAGCAGCGTCAGCCGCTTGTGCCGCATCACCCAGGCCAGGCTGGCGGCGTAGCCCCGCGCCAACCCGTCCAGCGCCCGCTCGATGGCGCGGTACGGCCGGTTCGCGGCTGGCGCGCCGGCCGCTCGCGGCCGCAGCAGGCGCGCGCACAGCATGGGCGTGAGCGTGAGCGAGATCACCATGGAGATGAGCAGCGACACCGACAGCGTCACGGCGAACTCGCGGAACAGCCGGCCGACGATGCTGCCCATCAGCAGGATGGGGATGAACACCGCGATCAGCGATATCGTCATGGACAGCACGGTGAAGCCCACTTCCGCGCTGCCCCGCAGGGCGGCTTCCAGGGGTGGAACGCCTTCTTCCAGATATCGGCTGATGTTCTCCAGCACGACGATGGCGTCATCGACCACGAAGCCGGTGGCGACGATCAGCGCCATCAGCGACAGGTTGTCCAGGCTGTAGCCCAGCAGGTACATGGCCGCGCAGGTGCCGACCAGCGAGATCGGCAGGGCCACGGCCGGGATGAGCAGGGCGCGGCTGTTGCGCAGGAACAGGAACACCACGGCGATCACCAGCAGGATGGCGATCAGCAGGGTGGTCTCGGTCTCGTGCAGCGAGCCGCGTATCGTCAGCGAGCGGTCGTTGGCGATGGTGAGCGTCACGCCGGCGGGCAGCATTTCGTTGAGCACCGGCGTCAGCGCCTTGATGGCGTCGATGGTCTCCAGCATGTTGGCGCCGGCGGCGCGGGTCACGCCGAGCGTGACCGAGGGCTGGTCGTTGTAGTAGCCCGCGACGTACAGGTCCTGCACCGAGTCGTAGACGCGCGCCACGTCCGACAGCCGGACCGCCGCGCCGTTGGCGTAGCTGACGATCAGGCCGCGATAGTCCTTGGCCTGGGTGAGCTGGCCGTTGTCGTCCACCCACCAGTGCAGCGCATCGCCCGACAGTTCGCCCTTGGGCAGGTTGGTCGTGGCGTTGGCCACCGCCGCGCGCACCGTGTCCAGGGAGATGCCGTAGTGGGTCAACTGCTGCGGCTGCAGCTCGATGCGCACCGCCGGCAGCGCGCTGCCCATCAGCGACACGTCGCCTACGCCCTGCACCTGGGCAATGCGCTGCTGCAGCTTGCTGGAGGCCAGGTCGTAGAGCTCGCCCTTGCCCAGCGTGCCGGAGGTCAGCGCCAGCACCAGGATGGGCGCGTCGGACGGGTTGGCCTTGCGGTAGGTGGGCAGGGTCTTGAGGCTGCTGGGCAGCAGGCTGCGCGCGGCGTTGATGGCGGCCTGCACGTCGCGGGCGGCGCCGTCGATGTCGCGGGCCAGGTCGAACTGGACGATGACGCTGGTGGAGCCCTGCGAGCTGCTCGAGGTCATCTCGGTGATGCCGGCAATCTGTCCCATGGCCCGTTCCAGCGGCGCGGCCACCGTCGCCGCCATGGTTTCCGGGCTGGCGCCCGCCAGGCTGGCCTGCACCCTGATGGTGGGATAGTCGACCTGCGGCAGCGACGCCACCGGCAGCAGCCGGTAGGCCAGGCAGCCCAGCAGCGTCAGCGCCAGGCTCAGGAGCAGCGTGGCGACCGGGCGCAGGATGAACGGGCGCGACAGGTTCATGTCGCGTCGCTCCGTGTGTCGGCCCTGGCGTTCCAGCGCCGCCTGACAGCCGTGCCGAGGCGGTCGAAGAACAGGTAGATCACCGGCGTGGTGAAGAGCGTGAGCAATTGGCTCAACAGCAGGCCGCCGACGATCACCAGGCCCAGCGGCCGGCGCAGTTCGGCGCCCGAGCCCGCGGCCAGCATCAGCGGCACGGCGCCCAGCAGCGCCGCCATGGTGGTCATCAGGATGGGCCGCAGGCGCAGCAGGCAGGCCTGATGGATGGCCTCGCGCGCGGACTTGCCCTCGCGCTGCGCCTGCAGGGCGAAGTCAATCATCATGATGGCGTTCTTCTTGACGATGCCGATGAGCAGGATCACCCCGATCAGCGCGATCAGGCCGAAGTCGGAATCGCTCAGGAGCAGCGCCAGCAGCGCGCCGATGGCCGCCGAGGGCAGGGTGGAGAGCACCGTCACCGGATGGATCCAGCTCTCGTAGAGCACGCCCAGCACGATGTACATGGTGGCCACCGCCGCCAGGATCAGCCACGGCGTGTTGCCGGTGGAGGCGGCGAAGGCCTGCGCGGCGCCCTGGTAGCGCAGCATGACGGTGTCGGGCAGGCCGATCTCGCGGGCGGCCTGGGCTACCGCGCCGCGCGCCTGCTCCAGCGAGTGGCCGGGCGCCAGGTTGAACGACAAGGTGGCCGCCGGGGTCTGGTCCAGGCGTGCGCGGGTCTGGTAGCCGACGCGCTCCTCGATGCGGGCGATATTGGCCAGGCGCACCATGGCGGTCGCGGCGCCGGCACCGGAGGTCGAGCTTGAGCTCGAATCGCCGCTCGTCGTGCTGCTGCCGGTACTGCTGGTCGTGCTCGTCGTGCTGCCGGAGGTTCCGCTGCTCTTGGCCAGGTAGAGCTGGTCGAAGCCGGACAGGTCCTGGCGAAAGCGCGGGTCCACTTCCAGCACCACCCGGTACTGGTTGGCCTGGGTGAAGATGGTGGAGACCTGGCGCTGGCCATAGGCGTTGTACAGGGCCGTGTCGACGTCGGCCGCGGTCAGGCCGTAGCGCGCCGCGGCGGCGCGGTCGATGTTGACATAGGCCACCGGGCTGCGGTTTGCCAGGCTGCTGGCCACGTCGCGCAGCGCCGGCTTGCGCGACAGGGCCGCGGCCAGGCGCGGCGTCCAGGCGTCCAGGTCGGCCTGTTCGGGCGTGTCCAGCGTCAGCTGGTATTGGCTGGGCGTGACCTGGTCGTCTACGCTCAAGTCCTGGCTGGCGGTCAGGTACAGCTGGATGCCGGGCACCTGGGCGGCCGTCGCGCGCAGCCGCTCGATCACCGCCGGCGCGCGGTCGTCGCGTTCCGAGAAGGGCTTGAGTTCGATCTGCAGCCGGCCGTTGTTCAGCGCAGTATTGTTGGCGCCGTCCACCCCGACCACCGACGAAATGGCCTGCACGTCGGGGTCTTGCAGCAGCACGGCCGTCAAGGCCTGCTGGCGGCGCGACATCTCGGCGAAGGACACGCTCTGCGGCGCGGCGGTGATGCCCAGCAGCTGGCCGGTGTCCTGGGCGGGAAAGAACCCCTTGGGCACGGCCAGATACAGGAGGCCGGTGAGCGCCAGCGTGGACACCGCCGCCAGCAGGGTCAGCCGCTGGTGGTCCAGCACCCAGGCCAGGCCGCGCCCGTAGGCGCGCAGCAGGCGGTCGAAGCCGCCGCCGCTCAGGCGCGAGAAGCGGCTTTCCTGTTCGGGCGGTATGTGGCGCAGCAGGTAGGCGCACAGCATGGGCGTGAGCGTCAGCGACACCAGCATGGACACCAGGATGGACACCGCCAGCGTGATGGAGAACTCGCGGAACAGCCGGCCCACCACGTCGCCCATGAAGAGCAGGGGAATGAGCACCGCGATCAGCGAGAAGGTCAGCGAGATGATGGTGAAGCTGACTTCCCCGGAGCCCTTGAGCGCCGCCGTCATGGGCGGGTCGCCGTTTTCCAGGTGGCGCTGGATGTTCTCGACCACGACGATGGCGTCGTCGATCACGAAGCCCGTGGCGATGGTGAGCGCCATCAGCGTGAGGTTGTTCAGCGAGAAGCCGGCCAGGTACATCACGCCGAAGGTGCCGACCAGCGACAGCGGCACGGCCACGCTGGGGATCAGCGTGGCCGCCAGCGTGCGCAGGAAGAGGAACGACACCATCACCACCAGCGCCACCGACAGCAGCAGCTCGGACTGCACGTCCGAGATGGAGGCGCGGATGGTCTGGGTGCGGTCGGACAGCACCGCCAGCTTGACCGAGCCGGGCAGGCTTTGCTGCAGCATGGGCAGCAGGGCCTTGATGTCGTCGACCACCTTCACCACGTTGGCGCCGGGCTGGCGCTGGATGTTGACGATGATGGCCGGCTTGTCGCCCGCCCAGGCCGCCTGGTAGAGGTTCTCCGGCGCTTGTTCCAGCGTGGCGACGTCGCGCAGGTAGAGCGCCTTGCCGTCTTCGTAGGTCACCACCAGGCCGCCGTATTCGTCGGCGCCGCGCAACTGGTCGTTGGCGTCGATGGTCACCGAGTGGTCGGGGCCGTCGAAGCCGCCCTTGGCGCCGTTGGCATTGCCGTTGTTGATGACGTTGTACAGGTTTTGCAGCGTCAATCCGTGCGCTGCCAGGGCGGCGGGGTTGGCGCGCACGCGCACGGCCAGCTGCTGCCCGCCGGCCAGGCTGACCAGCCCCACGCCCGACACTTGCGACAGCTTGAGCGCCAGGCGGGTGTTGACCAGGTCCTGGACCTGGGTGAGCGGCAGCGAGTCGGAGGTGGCCGCCAGGGTCAGCACGGCCGTGTAGGCCGGGTTCACCTTCTTGTAGGTGGGCGGGTTGGGCAGGCCGGCGGGCAGCAGGGAATTGGCGGCGTTGATGGCCGCCTGCACTTCCTGCTCGGCCACGTCCAGCGAGAGGTCGAGGTTGAACTTCAGCGTGATGACGGATGCGCCGCCGGAGCTGGTGGAGTACATCTGCGACAGGCCGGCCATTTGCCCCAGCTGGCGCTCGAGCGGCGCCGTGACCGAACTGGCCATGACGTCGGGTCCGGCGCCGGGGTACAGCGTGGCGACCTGAATGGTGGGGTAGTCCACTTGCGGCAGGGCCGAGATCGGCAAGGTGCGATAGGCGAACAGGCCGGTCAGCAGCACCGCGATCATCATCAGCAAGGTCGCCACGGGCCGCCGGATGAAAAGACGGGAGGGGTTCATGGCCTGGACGGGCTCTCTTCGGCGCGGCCGGGCGTCAGCGCCGCGGCGGTCCCATGCGCCGCTGGGGCGCGCTGTCCAGTTCGCTGGCGTCCACTTTCCGCGGCTCCACCACCTTGACCTTGCTGCCGTTGCCCAGCGAGTCGATGCCCTGGGTGACCACGCGGTCGTTGGCCTGCACGCCCCGCAGGACGACCAGGCGGCCGTCCTCGGCGGCCGGCCCCGTGGCGACGGACTGCCGCTTGACCGTATCGTCGGCGCCCACGAGGTAGACGAACTTGCCCGAGTCGCTCAGCTGCACCGCCGCGGCCGGCACCAGCACGGCGTTCTTCAAGGTGTCCACCTGCATGCGCACATTGACGAACTGGTTGGGATAGAGCGCGTCGTCCGCGTTGTCGAATTGCGCTTTCAACTGCACGCTGCCGGTGCTGGCGTCGATCTGGTTGCTGATGAATTGCACCTTGCCCGTGGCGATGGGCTGGCTGCCCTGCTGGTCCAGCGCCGTCACCGGCAGGGTCCTGCCCTGGCGCAGCGTCGGGAGCACCGCTTGGATATTGGCCTGCGGTATGCTGAACGTGACGGTGACGGGGTGCGTCTGGGTGATGGTGACCAGGCCGGTGGTGTCGCTGGCGTGCACCATATTGCCCGGGTCGACCAGGCGCAAGCCCACATAGCCGTCGACGGGCGCGGTGATGCGGCCGTAGTCGATGTTGAGCTGGGCCGCCTCGGCCTGTCCCTTGGAGGCCTTGACCGCGCCCTCGTACTGGCGGGCGGTGGCCAGCTGGGTGTCCAGGTCCTGGCGGGCCAGCGAGTCCTTGGCGTAGAGGCGCTGATAGCGCGCCAGGGTGAGCTGGGCGTTGGCCAGCTGCGCCTGGTTCTCGGCGAGCTGGCCCTGGTACTGGGTGAGCTCGGCCTGGTAGGGCCGCGTGTCGATCTGGGCCAGCAACTGGCCCTTTTCCACATACTGGCCCTCGGTGAAATACACCGCCTGCAAGTGGCCGTCGATGCGGCTGGTGACGGTGACGCTGGCGCTGGCGCTCACCGTGCCCAGCGCGGTGAGCGCCACGGGCACGTCCGCCGCCGTGGCGCTGGCGGCCTGCACCAGGGCGGCGGCGTCCAGGGCCGGCCTGCTCCGGACCCCGCCCAGGCGGGCGTGCAGCAGATAGGCGGCGAGCGCCAGGACGACGAGCAGGACGGAAGCGGCGGCGAGCCATCGCCTGCGGCGCGGGGTCGGGGTTGATGACGTGGGATCCATGATGGCCTGGAATGGCAGTGCGACAGATGACTCCAGGCCAGAATGGAAACAGGAAAATGTGCAGAAACTATGGAGATTGTGCTTCGGGCCTTGTCGATGCCGGGTGGATTTCATTTAAATGACGAACCTCCAACCGGCCGCCCCTTCATGAAATCCAGCCTGTCCACCCGTTTGTTCCTTGCCATGCTGGCGCTGTGCGCCCTGGCCATCCTGGCCATGGGTTTTGCTTCCTACATCAGCTTTACCCAGGGCTTCCTGGGCTACTTGAACGAACAGGCGGAGGAGCGCATCGATGTCATCCTGCCGCGCTTCGAAAAGGCCTACGCCAAGGCAGGCAGCTGGGATTTCCTGCGGGGCCGTCCCAATGTCTGGTTCTTCATGACCCGGCCCCAGGAAGGGCCGCCGGGCGAAGGGCCGCCGGAGCCGAACATCTCGGACCTGACCGGCGCCTTCCTGCGCGTCACGCTGTTCGACGAGATGGACAACTACGTGGGCGGCTTTCGCGGATATACCAAGGAACAGATCATGCGTCCCGTGATGCATGACGGGCATTCCGTGGGCTGGGTCGGGATAACGCCGTTCGAGTCGGTGAGCGCCGCCGGCGGCCTCCGCTTCCAGGACAGCCAGCTGCGTTCCAGCGTGCTGATTGGCATCGTCTGCCTGCTGCTGGCCATCGTGGTGGCCTGGCGGATCAGCCTGGGGGTGCTCAAGCCCGTGCGCAGCGTCGCCGAGGCGACGCACCGGTTGGCCGCGGGCGACTATTCCATCATCGCGGTGCCCGGGCAGAGGAACGACGAAGTGGGGCGGATGGCCGCCGATTTCAACCGCATGGCGACCCAGTTGGCCAGCAACGAGCGCAAGCGGCGCGAGTTCATGGCCGATATCTCGCATGAATTGCGCACGCCGCTGGCCGTTCTGCGCGGCGAGCTCGAGGCGATGGAGGACGGCATCCGGTCCGTCTCGTCCGACACCCTCCAGTCCTTGCAGGGCGAGGTGGCCATGATGAGCAAGCTAGTGGACGACTTGTTCGAACTGTCGCTGGCCGAGATCGGCGGTCCGACCTACCGCCGCGACCCCGTCGACCTGAGCGATCTGCTGGCGCAGTGCATGGAGTCCTTCCTGCCGCGGCTGGCCGCGCGCAATATCAGCAGCCTGCTGGAGGCCCCGCCGGGCTTGCAGGTCCGCGGCGACGATCGCCGGCTGAGCCAGCTTTTCTTCAACCTGCTGGAAAACAGCCTGCGATATACCGACCCCGGCGGCACGGTATGGTGGCACGCCACCCTCGAAGACCAGAACGTCCGGATCTTTTGCGAGGACACGGCGCCGGGCGTGCCCGAATCGCAGCAGGAGCGCCTGTTCGAGCGCTTCTACCGCGTGGAAGCCTCGCGCAACCGGGCCAGCGGCGGCGCCGGGCTGGGGCTGGCCATTTGCCGGGGGATCGTCGAAGTCCATGGCGGCACGATCAAGGCCGGCGATTCGTCGCTGGGCGGCCTGTGCATCGAAGTGCGCCTGCCGGTGTTGAGAACGAAGGCCGCATGAACGCGCCGGCCCGCATCCTCGTGGTGGAAGACCAGGCCAAGCTGGCCGCGTTGATGGTCGATTACCTGCGCGCCGGCGGCTACGCGGTGGACCATGTGGCCGACGGCAACCTCGCCGCCCAGGTCTTGCGGGAACAGGTCCACGACCTGCTGGTGCTGGACCTGATGCTGCCGGGCCGGGACGGCCTGCGGATATGCCGCGAATTGCGCGACTACAGCCAGATGCCGGTGATCATGGTGACGGCGCGGGTCGACGAGATCGACCGGCTGCTGGGCCTCGAGCTGGGGGCCGACGACTACATCTGCAAGCCCTTCAGCCCGCGCGAACTGGTGGCGCGGATCAAGGCGGTGCTGCGCCGCTACGGTCCCTGGTCCGAGTCCCGGCGGCAGGCCATGACGATCGATCCGCAGGCCTACCAGGCCCGCTACAACGGCGTGCTCCTGGACCTCACCCCGGTGGAGTTTCGCCTGCTGGCCGCGCTGCATGCCGGCTGCGGCCGGGTGCTGTCGCGCGACCAGTTGATGACGCACCTCTATGAAGATCATCGGGTGGTCACCGACCGCACCGTGGATAGCCATGTGAAGAACTTGCGCCGCAAGCTGGAGGCGGCCATGCCCGGGCAGGATCCGATCCATTCCGTCTACGGCGTGGGCTATTCGCTGGATTTGTCCTGATGCCGGCACTGTTTGTCCCGGCATGTATATAATTTCAAACAGTTACAGGTGCCCTGGCCGGGTTCTCGGCCAGGGTTAAACGGGAAAGCGGTGCGTCCGGCGGGGTTTCCGACCCTCCAGGCCAAGCCGCTGCTGCCCCCGCAACGGTAAGCAAGCGCGGGCGCGCCACGAAGCCACTGGGTCACTCCTGGGAAGGCGGCGCGTCAAGACTTGCGAGCCCGGATACCGGCCTGCGACCTCCATCCACATAACTCGGCAAGCGGGGATGCTTGTCAAAGAGGAATCATGTCATCCGTACGTCTCAAACAGGCCGCGGCGTTCTCGCCGCTGCTGCTGTCCTTCGTTGTTCCCGCCCACGCCCAGCAAACGCTCGATCCCATCGTGGTGACCGCCACCCGCCAGGAAACCCGGGCCTCCGAACTCTTGGCCGATGTCACCGTCATCGACCGCGCCGAGATCGAGCGCCATGCCGGCGGCACCATCGCCGATGTGCTGGCGACGCAGCCGGGCATCCAGTTCGCCCGCAACGGCGGGCCGGGCACGTCCACCAGCTTTTATGTGCGCGGCGCCAACTCCGACCAGACCAAGGTGCTGGTCGACGGCGTGCCCATCAATTCGCTGGACGCATCCGGGTCGTCGCTGCCCAATATCTCGCTGGCCGATGTCGACCACATCGAGATCGTGCGCGGCCCGGCCTCCACGCTGTACGGCGCCGACGCGGTCGGCGGCGTCATCCAGATCTTCACCCGCAAGGGCGAGCCCGGCGTGAAATTCGACAGCTTCATCGGCTACGGCACGCAAAACACCTTGCAGGCCAATGCGGGCCTGTCGGTCGGACAGGAGAAATGGCGTTTCCGCTTCGAGGGCAACCGCATGTCCACGAGCGGCATTTCCGCGCAGACCGGCGCGACCAACCAGGACGCCGACAAGGATGGCTACTTCAACACCGGCGGGGCGGTGTCGTTCGCCCTGCTGCCCGCGGAAGGCCACGAGCTGGGCATGAGCTACCGCCAGAACCAGGGGCGCGCCTACTATGACAGCGGCAACGTGCCGGCCGACGGCGCCTTCGACGACCATGTCGACTTCGTCACCTCGCAGTGGCAGCTCTATGCCAAGGACAGGCTGACCTCGTTCTGGAACAGCACGCTGCAATTCGGCCAGTCGCTCGACTGGCAGAAAAGCTACGGCGAGTACGCGCCCGAGGGCACCTTTCTGCAGACGGTCTCCCAGCAGCTGAGCTGGCAGAACGACATCACGCTGCCGCTGGGCAAAATGCTGGTGGCCTATGAGCATTCGGACCAACAGGCCTCGGCCGACGACAGCCAGCCTTTCACGGCGGGCGACTACATCACCAACGACTCCGTGCTGGTGGGCTGGACGGCCGATTGGGGCAAGAACCGCTGGCAGGTCAACGGCCGGCGCGACATCAACTCGATCTACGGCAGCAATAACACGTATTCCGCGTCCTACGGCTACCAGATCACGCCCGAGTGGCGCGCGCAGGCCAGCTACGGCACCGCGTTCAAGGCGCCCACGCTCTACCAGCTCTACACCCCGTTCTACGGCAACCCCCTGCTCAAGCCCGAGAGCTCGCGCAACCGCGAGGTGAGCCTGGTGTGGGAGCGCGACGAGCAGCGGGCCTCGCTGACCTACTACCGCAACAGCGTCACCAACCTGATCGACTGGGTCCTGATCGATCCGTCCAGCTTCGCCGGCGCGTATGAAAACGTGGAGCAGGCGACCCTGCAGGGCGTGACGCTGGCCTACAGCGGCCGTTTCGGCGATTGGCGCCTGCATGGTTCCTACGACTGGCTCGACGCGGTGGACGACACGACCGGCATGCGGCTGGGCCGCCGCGCGCGCAACAAGGGCGTGGTGGGCGTGTCCCATATCTGGGGGCCGGTCGAGGCGGGCGCCGAACTGGTCGCCGCGGGCAGCCGCTTCAACACCAATGACCAGACGGGCACGCTGGGCGGCTACAGCCTGGTCAACCTGACGGCCAGTTATGCTGTGTCGAAGTCGCTTTCCATCCAGGCCAGCGTCAACAATGTATTCGACAAGCACTACGAGTTGGCGCAGGGCTACGGCACCTTGGGCATCTCGGCGTTCGTCGGCATCCGCTACACCATGCAGTAAGAGGAGACAGGCACGGCATGGACCTTCCTTCGGCCTTTGCGCGCACCGAGCTCGTCCTGGGCGGGCAAAAGAGCGGCAAGTCCCGCCATGCGGAGGAACGGGCGCGCGCCTGGCTGCCGGCTTGCGGCGGCCACCGGGCCGTGCTGGTCGCCACGGGCCAGGCCCGTGACGCCGAAATGGCGGCGCGCATCGCCCGGCACCGCCGCGATCGCGCGCTGCGGGTGCCCGGCATGGCGACGGTCGAAGAGCCCTTGCTGCTGGCGCAGAAAATAGCCGAACTCAGCCGCCCGGAGGTTTTGGTGATCGTCGATTGCATGACGCTCTGGCTGACCAATTGGCTGATGCCCGCGGACGGCCCTGGGCAGGACGAGCCCGCGCCGCTGCCGGGGTTCGACGCGCAGGCGGCCCTGCTTTTCGGCGCGCTGGCCGAGGCCCGCGGGCCGGTCATCCTCGTCAGCAACGAAATCGGCCTGGGCGTGATACCCATGGGCCGGCACGTCAGGGCGTTCGTCGATGCGCTCGGCACCCTGAACCAGCGGCTGGCGCAAGCGTGCGAGCGCGTGACGCTGGTATCCGCGGGCCTGCCCCTGGCGCTGAAGGGGCGGCCGTGAGACGGCTCGTGCTTGCCTTGCTGCTGCTTTGCGGCGCGTTGCCGGTCCACGCGCTCGAGATAACGGACGATCGCGGGGTCGCGGTCGTGCTGGACGGGCCGCCGCAACGTATCGTCAGCCTTTTGCCGTCCCTGTCCGAAACGGTGTGCGGGCTCGGCCAGTGCCGGCGGCTGGTCGGGGTGGACCGCTATTCTTCCTACCCCGACGCATTGAAGCAGCTGCCGCAGGTGGGCAGCGGCATGGAGCCCAATATCGAAGCCATCGTCGCCCTGAAGCCGGACGTGGTCTTGATGGCGGTGGCTTCGCGGGTGAGCGCCCGGCTCGAATCGCTCGGCTTGAAGGTTGTCGCGCTCGACACGGAAACCTACGCGGACGTGCAGCGGGTGACGCAGACGGTGGGCGCCTTGCTGGGCGTGGATGACGCGCCGCGCGTCTGGCAGGCCATCGAGCTGGGCGTTGCCGACGCGGCGCGGTCGCTGCCGCCGCAGGTCAGGGGCCTGCGCGTCTATGACGAAGTCGGCCGTCTTTACGCCGCAGGCGAGTCGTCGTTCATCGGCGAGACCCTGAAGCGGCTGGGCGTGCAGAACATCGTGCCGGCCAGCCTGGGGCCTTTCCCCAAATTGAACCCCGAATATGTCGTCAAGGCCGATCCGGACCTGATCATCGTCAGCCGGAACGACGCGCCCGACATGATGCAGCGGCCGGGCTGGTCCGGCATCCGCGCGGTGCGGGAACACCGCATCTGCGCCTTGTCTCCGGCGCAGACCGACATCGTGATCCGGCCCGGGCCGCGCCTGCCCGAGGGCGCGCGCATCCTGGCCGACTGCATCGCCGGGAAGGGCCTGTCCCAATGACGCGCACGCTTCCCGCGCAGCATCGGCGCGCCACCCTGTGGGGCGGAGGGCTTGCCGTTCTGGCGCTGTGCGCCGGCGTGCTGGGCATGGGCATCGGCAGCACGGGACTCGAGAATGTCTGGCACCTGCGCGACGACCCCAGCGCCTGGCGGATCGTCTGGGAGATACGCCTGCCCCGCACCCTGGGCGCCTGGCTGGCGGGCGCGCTGCTTGGCTTGTCGGGCGCGCTCGCGCAAGGCCTGTTCCGCAATCCGCTGGCGGATCCCTACTTGCTCGGCAGCGCCTCCGGGGCGTCGATGGGCGTGGCGCTCGTGACCGCTTTCGGCGGGATTTCTCCCCTGGGAGCGCCCTGGCTGGCCCGGCTGGGCCTGACCGGCGCCGCCTTTGTCGGGGCGACCTGCGCGGTCCTGCTGACGCTGGCCCTGGCGCGCGGCGCGCAACAAACCTTGCGGCTGCTGCTGGCGGGGGTGATCGTCGGCGTCGTGCTGGGCGCCTGCAATTCGCTCATGATGCTGCGCTATCCCTCGGTCATGCAGATCATGCAGGCCTTCATCCTGGGCAGCACGGCATTCGTCGACTGGGGCGCGCTGGGCCTGATGGCGGTCGCGTGGATCGTCTGCGCGCTGGCGGCGTGGAGCCTCAGCCGGGTGCTGGACGGCTTGACGCTGGGCGAAGAGACCGCCGCCAGCCTGGGGTTGCCGCTGGCCCCCCTGCGCGCGATCCTGATCGCCGTGCTGGCCCTGGCGATCGGCACGGCGGTCGCCCAGACCGGGCTCATCGCCTTCGTGGGGCTTGCCTCGCCGCACCTGGTGCGGTCGCTGGTGAAGACCACCCACAACCGCCTTATCCTCCTGTCCAGCCTGATGGGCGGCGCCCTGCTGCTGGCGGCGGATCTGCTGGCCCGCTGGGTGATCGCGCCGCAGGAACTGCCGGTCGGCGTGCTCACCGCCCTGATCGGCGGCGTGTATTTGCTGTGGCGGATGCATGCCGGCAATGTCCGCGCGGGAGGGCTATGAGTCCGCCAGCCATCGCCGCGCGCGCGCTGGGCGTGCAACTCGGCGGCAGGCCGATCCTGCACGGCATCGACCTGGCGCTCGGACGCGGCCGCTGGACCAGCATCATCGGTCCCAACGGCGCGGGCAAGTCGACCTTGCTCAAGGCGTTGGCCGGCCTGCTGCCCCATCAAGGCGACGTGCTGCTGCCTGGGTTGCCGCCCGGCGAGCAGGGCGGGCGCAGAAAGGCGCGCCATCTCGCATGGCTGGGCCAGAACGAGCATGGCGCGGACGATCTCACGGTGTACGACCTCGTCATGCTGGGCCGTTTGCCCCACCAGCCTTGGCTGAGCCCGCCGTCCGACGCCGACCGTGAGGCGGTGCGGGCGGCCTTGGACATGATGCAGGCCTGGACGTGGCGCGACCGCAGCCTTGGCCAGCTCTCCGGCGGCGAGCGCCAGCGGGTGCTGCTGGCCCGGGCCCTGGCCGTGCAGGCGGAGCTCCTGCTCATGGACGAGCCGCTGGCCAATCTCGATCCGCCGCACCAGGTCGACTGGCTGCTGCTGGTCCGCGGCCTGGTCGCGCGGGGCGGGACGGCGGTCAGCGTGCTGCATGAAATCCCGCTGGCCCTGCAGGCCGACGACGTCGTCGTCATGGCGCAGGGGCGCATCCGCTACCAAGGCCGGTGCGATGCGCGCGCGACGCACGCCGCCATCGAACAGGTGTTCGACAACCGCATACAGATTCGGCAAGTCGACGGGCAGTGGATCTGCCTTCCCCGATTTTGAAAGAGGAGACCCAGATGCAAATCGAGCAACCCCCGACAGAAAAGCCCTACGAGAAATCCGAGGGCGAACGCCGCGGCCTCGTCATCGTCAATACCGGCGACGGCAAGGGCAAGAGCACGGCGGCCTTCGGCCTGGCGATGCGGGCGCACGGCCGGGACAAGGCGGTCAAGATATTCCAGTTCATGAAGGTGCCGACGGCGCGCTTCGGCGAACACCGCATCTTCGAGAAACTGGGCCTGCCCATCGAAGGCCTGGGCGACGGCTTCAGCTGGAAAAGCAAGGACCTGGACCGCTCGGCGCAGCTGGCGCGCGACGGCTGGCAGCGCGCGCGCGCGGCGATCCTGGGCGGCGACTACTTCATGGTGGTGCTCGACGAGGTCACCTATCCCCTGGTCTATGGCTGGATCCCGCTGGCCGACGTCTTGCAGACCTTGCGCGATCGTCCCGCCGCGGTGCATGTGGTGCTGACCGGCCGGCGCTGCCCGCAAGAGATCATCGACCTGGCCGACACGGTGACCGAGATGGCCATGGTCAAGCACGCTTTCACGCAGGGCATACCCGCCCAGCGGGGCATCGAGGACTGATGACCTTCCTGCCGGCCGCGATGCCGTGGCGCGACGGCGCGCATCCGTGGGCATTCGTCCTGGCGGTGGGCCTGGCATTGCTGGTCGACATCGCGCTGGGCGAGCCGCCCGCCGCCTGGCATCCGGTGGTCTGGATGGGGCGCTACCTGGAGGCGGCGGGCCGGCGGTTCGCGCCGGCGCGTGAAACGCCCCGGGGGCGACCGGACGTCCGGGCCTTTGCCCGGGGGACTTTTTATTGGTGCGCCGGGGCTGCGCTCACCCTGGTCCTGGCCGCGGTGCTGCAAGCGGTTCTGCTTGCCGCTCCAGCCTGGCTCGCCGTGGCCGGCCTGGCCTTGCTGCTCAAGCCCATGCTCGCCTGGGCCATGCTGCGCCGCGAGGTGCAAGCCGTGGAGCTGGCCCTGGCCGACTCGCTGCCGGCCGGACGCGAACGCCTGTCGCGGCTTTGCAGCCGGGATGTGAGCGGGCTCAGCGCGGAGCAGGTGCGCGAGACCGCCATCGAGAGCCTGGCCGAAAACTTGAACGATTCCGTGGTGGCGCCGGTGTTCTGGTTCGTCTTGCTGGGGTTGCCGGGGGCGGCCGTGTACCGCTATGCCAATACCGCCGACGCGATGTGGGGTTACCTGGGCATGCGCGGCGGGCGCGACTGGACGTGGGCCGGCAAGTGGGCCGCGCGCGCCGACGATGCGCTGTCGTGGTTGCCCGCCAGGATCACGGCCGCCTTGCTGGCGCTGGCCGCGGGCGGCATGCCGGCGCGCCGCTTGCGCCGCGAGGCCGGCCGCACGCCGTCGCCCAACAGCGGCTGGCCCATGGCCGCGATGGCCTTGGCGCTGGGCGTGCATCTGCGCAAGCCCGGCGTGTATGTCTTGAACCAGGACGGCGCCGATCCGCAGCATGCGGACACGGCGCGCGCGATCCGGCTGGCGGGGCGGTGCGTGCTGGCCTTGCCGGTGCTGGCCGCGCTGGCCGCCTGGCCGGGCGGGATGGCGGCATGATGCGCGTGCACGGCGGCCCCGACGCGCTGGGCGTGCCCCGTTGGGATTTTTCGACCAACGGCAATGCCTGCGGACCGTGTCCGCAGGTCGTGGCGCAACTGCAGGCAGCCGACATCCGGTCTTATCCCGATCCGGCGTACCAGGCCTTGCGCCGCGCCCTGGCGGATTTTCATGGGGTCGAGGCGTGGCGCATCGTGCCGGCCGCCAGCGCCAGCGAATTCATCATGCGGATAAGCGCCTGCCTGGCCCGCGCGGGGCAAGGCAGGGTGTGGCTGCCCGCGTTGGCGTATGGCGAGTATGCCCATGCCGCCCGGCTCTGGGGCCTGTCGCGGGTGGACGAGCCGGAGCAGGCGGATCTTTGCTGGCTGTGCGAGCCGAGCAGCCCCCTGGGGGGTGAGGAAAAGCAGTTGGGCAAGGTCGCGGGACAGGACTCGGTCGTGGTGCTCGACCGTGCCTATGAACCGCTGCGACTGGCTGGCAATAGCCCGGTGCGGGCGCAAGAGGCCGGCCGGGTCTGGCAGCTCTGGTCGCCCAACAAGGCGCTGGGCATGACCGGCATCCGGGGCGCCTATGCGATTGCGCCGTTGTCGGGCGCGGCCTTGGCGGACCGGCTGGCGCAACTGGCGCCGTCGTGGTCCCTGGGCGCGCACGCGGTCGCCATGCTGGCGGCCTGGACCGCGCCGGCGGTGCAGGCCTGGCTGGCCCGGAGCCGCGAGACGCTGGCCGGATGGAAAGCCGCGCAGCTCGATTTGCTCAAGGCCTGGCCATGCCTGCCCAGCGAGACGAATTTCTTTTGCATGCGGGCCGCGCTGGATGCGGCCTTCCTGCGCGCCCGCGGCATCAAGCTGCGCGACGCGGCGTCGTTCGGCTTGCCTGGCCATTGGCGCCTGAGCGTGCAGCCGCCCGAGGCGCAGGCGGCCCTGTTCGCCGCGCTCGAGGCGGGAGGCGCCCTGTGACGGCCCGCTGCGTCATGGTGCTGGGGACGACCAGCGGCGCCGGCAAGAGCTGGCTCGCCACGGCCTTGTGCCGCTGGTACGCGCGGCAGGGGCTGAAGGTTGCGCCCTTCAAGGCGCAGAACATGAGCAACAACGCGCGGGTCGTCGCCATGGGCGAAATCGGCTCGGCCCAGTATTTCCAGGCCCTGGCCGCCAGGGCCGTGCCGGATGTCCGCATGAATCCCCTGCTGCTCAAGCCCGAGGCGGACACCCGCAGCCAGGTCGTGCTGCTCGGCAAGGTGGATGAAGCCCTGACCCGATCGCCGTGGCGCCAGCGCAGCGAACAGGTCTGGCCGCATATCGCCGCGTCGCTGGATGCCCTGCGCGCCGAGAACGACGTGGTCGTCATCGAGGGCGCGGGCTCGCCCGCCGAGATCAACCTCATGGACAGCGATATCGTCAATATGCGCGTGGCGCGCCACGCGCAGGCGCAATGCCTGCTGGTGACCGACATCGACCGCGGCGGCGCGTTCGCGCACCTGTATGGCACCTGGGCCCTGCTGCCTCCGCAAGACCGCGCCCTGGTGCGCGGTTTCGTGCTCAACAAATTCCGCGGCGATCCCGGGCTGCTTGCGCCGGCGCCGGCGCAGATCCAGGCATTGACCGGCATTCCGGTCGTGGCGGTATTGCCCATGTGGCGCGGGCACGGCCTGCCGGAAGAGGATGGCGTTTTCGACGACCGCGCCGTTCTTGCGGGGCAGGGGCAGGCGGGGCGGACGGTTGCCGTGGTGGCCTATCCGCACCTCAGCAATCTCGACGAGTTCGAGGCATTGAAGCGGGTGCCCGGCCTGCGGCTGCGCTGGGTGCGCAGTCTGGCCGATCTGGCCGGGATGGGCGTGGAGGACTGGATCGTCCTGCCGGGGTCCAAGCACACCAGCAGCGACCTCGCCTGGCTGCGCGAGCAGGACCTGGACCAGTTTGTGCTGCAGCATGCGTATTGCGGCGGAGCCGTCCTCGGCATCTGCGGCGGCTTGCAGATGCTGGGCGTGGGCATGGCCGACCCGCATGGCGTCGATGGCGACGCGCGCGGGCTGGGGCTGCTGCCGCTGTCGACCACCTTCGCCCTCGACAAGACGGTGCGGCGGTGTTGCGCCAGGTTCGGCGCGGTGGCCGGCGCCTGGGGGGCGCTGTCCGGCCTGCCGCTGCGCGGCTATGAGATCCATCACGGCCAGACCCGGATGGTCCGGGACGGCGCGCGCGCGGAGGCGGACGGCCGCGAAGTCATGCCCGGGCTGGCGTGGCAAAACGCGGCGGGCAATGTGCTGGGCCTGTATGTGCACGGCCTGTTCGAAGACGCGGCCGTGCTGCGCGCCCTGCTGGGCGGGCAGGGCCCGGACCTCGATGCCGTCTTCGACGGCCTGGCCGATTTTCTCGAACGGCATGCCGATCCCGGCTTGCTGTACGCTCTGATCCCTTGACGCTTGGTAGAGATTCCATGACCTTTCTTGTTCCCGCCATCAACAATCTCGACAACCCCGAACGGGCCGGACGGCTGCGGCATGCGCTCGACAACAAGACCAAGCCCGTCGGCTCGCTGGGCCGTCTCGAGGCCTTGGCCGTGCGGCTGGGGACCATCCTGCAAAGCGAGTCGCCCGAATTGCGCGCCCCGCAGCTGGTGGTGTTCGCGGCGGACCATGGCCTGGCCGCGCAAGGCGTGTCGGCCTATCCCAGCGACGTGACCTGGCAGATGGTGGAAAACTTCCTGGCGGGCGGCGCGGCCGTCAGCGTGCTGGCCAGGCAGCACGGCATCGCCTTGACCGTGGTCGATTGCGGCGTCAGGCACGATTTCGCGCCGCGCGCGGGCCTGCTGGTCCGCAAGGTCGCCGCGGGCACCGCCGATGCCCTGCATGCCCCGGCCATGACGGCGGCCCAGTGCGAACAGGCCCTGGAAAACGGCAAGGCCCTGATGGCCGATTTGCCGGGCAACGCCCTGCTGCTCGGCGAAATGGGCATAGGCAATACCTCCTGCGCGTCGCTGCTGCTGTCGCGCCTCGCGCAACTCGACCTGGCCGATTGCACGGGCGCCGGCACGGGCCTGGACGATGCGGGCGTCGCCAGGAAGACCGACATCCTGCGCCGGGTGCTGGCCAGGCACGACAACGCGCGCCAGCCGCTCGATGCCCTGGCGGCCTTCGGCGGTTTCGAGATCGCCACGATGGTGGGCGCCATACTCCAGGCCGCCGCGGAAAACCGGGTGATCCTGGTGGATGGCTTCATCGTCAGCGCCGCGGTATTGGTCGCCAGCCGGCTGGACCCCTTGGTATTGCAGCGTTGCGTCTTCGCCCATCGCTCGGGGGAGCGGGGCCATGCCCTGATGCTGGCTGCCTTGCAGGGCGATCCCCTGCTGGATCTGCACTTGCGCCTGGGCGAAGGGTCCGGCGCGGCCCTGGCGTGGCCGCTGCTGAATTCGGCCTGCGTCATCTTGCGGGACATGGCCAGTTTCGAGTCCGCCGGCGTGTCGCGCGAGGAAAGCGCGCCTTGAGCCCTGGCCATCGATGAACGCCCTGCGTCATTTACTGCTCGCGCTGCAGTTCTTCACGTGCATTCCCTTGCCCGGAGGCGTCGCGCGCTGGGTCGGCTTCAGTCCGGCCATGCAGCGTGCCAGCTTCGCCTATTTTCCGTTGGTGGGCGCGCTGGTCGGCGTGGTGGGGGCGGGATGCTTCCTTGGCGTGCTGCGCTGCCTGCCGGCGGTCGGCGCATCGGCCTGGATCGCCGCCATTCTCGGCAGCGCGGCAACGGCCATGCTGACCGGGGCATTCCACGAAGACGGCCTGGCCGACCTGGCCGACGGCCTGGGCGGCCAGGTCAGCCGGGAGCGCGCCCTGGAAATCATGAAGGATTCGCGCATCGGCAGCTACGGCTCGGTCGCCCTGGTGCTCGTTCTCTCGCTCAAGGTGAGCCTGGTCGCGGCGCTTGCGCAAGTCGATGCGCCGCTCGCTGCCTGGGCCTTGTTCGCCGGCCATGCTTTTTCGCGGCTGATGCCCGTCGGCGTGGCGGCGATATTGCCCAATGCCCGGGAACCGGCGGCGTCCAAATCGACGGCCGTGACGGCGCGGGTGGGCTGGCTCGCGGTGTCCGGCGCCGTCTTCTGGGCCTTGCTGGCGCTGGCTGTCGCGGCCTGGCGCCAGCCCGGCCTTTTCTGGATGGGCGGCATGGCGGCTTGCGGCGTGGCATGGCTGGCGATGTGCCGGCTCCTGCGCAGGCGTTTGCAGGGGTTTACCGGCGATGCGCTGGGCGCCACGCAGCAGGTCTGCGAGCTGGCGTTCTATCTGGGCCTGCTGTTTGGCCTGTCCGCGGCAAGGGGGTAGCGTGAAGCTTTGGCTGGTCCGCCATGCAAGGCCCTTGATCGACCCGGGCGTCTGCTACGGCCGCCTGGACGTCGCGGCCGATCCGGCGGCGACGCAGGCCTGCGCGCTATCCCTGGCGGCGGCATTGCCGCCCGATTTGCGCGTCCTGGCGTCGGGCTTGCGGCGGGCGCGCCAGCTTGCCCAGGCATTGCTGGCCTTGCGCGCGGATTTGCGGCTGGCCGTCGACGAACGGCTGGGCGAAATGGATTTCGGGCAATGGGAAGGCGTGCCCTGGCACGACATCCCCGAGGACGCCGTCGATCGGTGGGCGCGGGATTTCGCCCGGCATCGTTTCGGCGGCGTGGAGAGCGCCGCCGACGTGCTGGGCCGGGTCGCCCAGGCGCTGGCCGCCATGTCCGCGCTGGACGAGGCGGTCTGGATCACCCATGCGGGGGTGATCCGCGCCGTCCATCATCTCGTCCGGCATGGGGACGGCGCGGCGCCGACGGCGGCGACGTGGCCGTCCCAGGCGCCGGCCTTCGGCGAATGGACAGTGCTTACGATTGGGGAGCAAGCATGAAACTCGGCAAGCGCAGCGACGAGATCTGTTATCCCTTCATCTACGAAACCTCGCACCTGTGCGACTACGAGATCGTGACCGACGAGCTGTGCGGCCATATCGGCGCGGCCCTGTCTTGCCTGGATGCGTCGGAGCCGGCGATGCGCGACATCGCGCAGGACCTGGGCCGGCTGCAGCCCCTGGCTTTCCACGCCAATGGTTCGATACGCGGCCGGCTGGCCGTGGACGAGGCGGACATCGCCTGGCTGCAGGGCCGCTTGTCGCATTACCGGGATGAACTGGATGGCTGGGTGCAGGGCTTCGTCCTGCCGCGCGGCCTGCCGCCGGTGCCGCAGCTGCATCTGGCGCGCTCGGCCGCCAAGAAGGCCATACGCTGCCTGGTGCGGGTCGAGCAGGAAGGGCGCGAGGTGCCCATGGTGCTGCCCAGGCTGTGCAACCTGATGTGCAATGTCTTCTTTACGCTGACCCTGGTGGTCAACCGGCGCCGCGGCTTTGCCGAGACGCCCTTCACCAGCAAGAGCTACGGTTGACCGGAGCAAGGGGCCGGAACCCGGGATTTGTTACGATCCAGGGTTGATTTCCGGTGAGCATCGCCGCGTTGGCGCGCAGCCTGCGCGCGGCCCAGATACCCAGGATTGCCCGTGACCTATCCCAAGCTGCCTTATCCCCTGTCCGCCTACACCCATGGCGCCGAATTCGCGCGCCAGCTGAGCCGGCGCATCCTGATCCTGGACGGGGCGATGGGCACCATGATCCAGCGCTACAAGCTCACCGAGGCGGATTTCCGCGGCGAGCGCTTCAAGGATCATGCCAAGGATCTCAAGGGCGACAATGAACTGCTGTCGCTGGTGCGCCCCGACGTCATCGCCGAGATCCACAAGCAATACCTGGAAGCCGGCGCCGACGTCATCGAGACCAATACCTTCGGCGCCACCGCCGTGGCCCAGTCCGACTACGACCTGCCGGAACTGGCCTATGAATTGAACAAGGCGTCCGCCCAGCTGGCCCGCGCCGCCTGCGACGCGTTCAGCACGCCCGAGCATCCGCGCTTCGTGGCGGGCGCCCTGGGCCCGCAGCCCAAGACCGCGTCCATCTCGCCCGACGTCAACGACCCGGGCGCGCGCAACGTCACCTTCGACGAGCTGCGCGTGGCCTACGTCGAGCAGATGAACGGCCTGCTCGACGGCGGCATCGACATCGTGCTGATCGAAACCATCTTCGACACGCTCAACGCCAAGGCCGCCATCTTCGCCGTGGAAGAAGTGTTCGAGGCGCGCGGCGTGCGCCTGCCGGTGATGATCTCCGGCACCGTCACCGACGCCTCGGGCCGCATCCTGTCGGGCCAGACGGTCGAGGCCTTCTGGAACTCGGTGCGCCACGCGCGGCCGGTCACCATCGGCCTGAACTGCGCCCTGGGCGCGGCGCTGATGCGCCCTTACGTGGCCGAGCTGTCCAAGCTGTGCGACACCTACGTCTGCGTCTATCCCAACGCCGGCCTGCCCAACCCCATGGCCGAGACGGGTTTCGACGAAGGCCCTTCTGACACCGCCGGCCTGCTGGAAGAGTTCGCCAAGGCGGGACTGGTCAACATGGCCGGCGGCTGCTGCGGCACCACGCCCGACCACATCCGCGCCATCGCGCAGAAGGTGACGGTGCTGACCCCGCGTTCTGTTCCCGAGGTGCCGGTCAAGACCCGCCTTTCGGGCCTGGAGCCCGTCAACATCGACGAGGCCTCGCTCTTCGTCAACGTGGGTGAGCGCACCAACGTCACGGGCAGCAAGATGTTCGCGCGTCTGATCCGCGAAGAGAAATACGACGAGGCCCTGGCCGTGGCGCGCCAGCAGGTCGAGAACGGCGCCCAGGTCATCGACATCAATATGGACGAGGCCATGCTCGATTCGGCCGCGTGCATGAAGCGCTTCCTCAACCTGATCGCTTCCGAGCCCGACATCGCCCGCGTGCCGGTGATGATCGACAGCTCCAAGTGGGACGTCATCGAGACCGGCCTCAAGTGCGTGCAGGGCAAGCCCGTGGTCAACTCGATCTCCATGAAGGAAGGCGAGGACATCTTCCGCCATCATGCCCGCCTGTGCCGCCGCTACGGCGCCGCCGTGGTGGTGATGGCCTTCGACCAGCAGGGCCAGGCCGACACGCTGGAACGCCGCAAGACCATCTGCGGCCGGGCCTACAAGATACTGGTGGAAGAAGAGGGCTTCCCGCCCGAAGACATCATCTTCGACCCCAACGTGTTCGCGGTCGCCACCGGCATCGACGAGCACAACCACTACGCGGTGGACTTCATCGAAGGCGCGCGCTGGATACGCCAGAACCTGCCGCATGCCCGCATCTCGGGCGGCATCTCGAACGTGAGCTTCTCGTTCCGCGGCAACGAGCCCATGCGCGAGGCCATCCACACGGTGTTCCTGTACTACGCCATCCAGGCCGGGCTGACCATGGGCATCGTCAACGCCGGCCAGCTGGGCGTGTACGCCGACCTGACGCCGCAATTGCGCGACCTGGTCGAGGATGTGATCCTCGACCGCGCCGAGCCGGTGGGCAAGACCGAGGCCGGCGACGAGCGCACGCCCACCGAGCGCCTGGTGCTGTTCGCCGACACGGTCAAGGGGGACGGCAAAAAGCGGGAAGAAGACCTGGCCTGGCGCGCGGCGGCCGTGGAAGAACGGCTCAAGCACGCGCTGGTGCTCGGCATCACCAATTTCATCGTCGAAGACACCGAGGAAGTGCGCCAGAAGATCGAAGCGCAGGGCGGGCGGCCCATCGAGGTGATCGAGGGGCCGCTCATGGACGGCATGAACGTGGTGGGCGACCTGTTCGGCGAGGGCAAGA
>DASWPO010000325.1:0-8614 GCA_036404015.1 Bordetella sp.
GCTGGTCCACCGCGGCCAGCGCCTTGATCACGCCCAGTACCGCCGCCACGATGCCGAAGGCCGGCATCGCGTCGGCCACGCTGCGCAGCGAGGACACCGGCACCTCGCGCTCATGGCGATAGGTCTCGATTTCTTCGTCCATCAGCGTCTCGATCTCGAACGAGCTCATGTTGCCGCTGATCATGATGCGCAGGTAGTCGGTGGTGAATTCCATCAACTTGGCATCGGCCAGAATGCGCGGGCACTCGGCGAAAATCGGGCTGGATGCCGGATCTTCGATGTGCGACTCGATGGCCATCAGGCCCTCGCGGCGAGCTTTGTTGAGAATGACGTACAGGAGCGACATGAGCTCCATGTAGACATCCTTGCTGTATGGCGAGCCCTTGAGCGTGGCGGGGATGGCCTTGAAGACGCCGCTGATCGACTTTTTGCTGTTGCCCGCCAGAAAGGAGCCGATCGCCGCCCCTGCGATGAGCGTGAATTCGAAAGGCTGGAACAGAGCCCCCAAATGGCCGCCCATGACAATGAAGCTGCCGATGACAGCGCCCAACACAATGACATAACCAATAACGATCAACACATCAGGCCTCTGCTACTAGGAGATATTGATCCACTGGCCCCATGATCGCCTGCCGCCCACCTTGCAAAAAGGCGGGTTACAGGGAGTTTTGGGGGGCATTTGGCGTGTTTGCGCCAAAGGCGCCCGCCGAATCAGGAACGCGCCGATTCCAGCCCGGCCCGGGCTTGCGCGCCACGCGCCTTGGCGGCGCGGGTTTTGCCTGCCCGCGGCGGCGGACGGCAGATTGCACAGACGAAATCCGCTTGCGGATCGTGCGCATGCGCAATGAAATGCCCGCCGCATTGCCGGCAGGCCGACAGCTGGAGCATGCCGCTGTCGAAAAATCGCACCAGCATCCAGGCGCGCGTGAAACTGAGCACCGGCTCGTTGGCCTCGCCGCCATCGGCGGCGGCATTCTCGAGATACAAGCGGTACGCGTCAATGATGGCGCGGATACCCTTGCGCTTGGTACGGCCGTTCAGAAACGAATACACGTTATAGAACAGCGACGAGTGGATATTGGGCAGCCAGGTCATGAACCAGTCGACCGAGAAAGGCAACATGCCCTTCGGCGGCGAACAGCCGCGGATTTCCCGGTACAGCCGCGCCAGACGGTCGTGGCTGAGGTTGGTTTCAGCCTCGAGAACCTGCAGACGAGCGCCCAGAGTGATCATGGCGCTGGCCAGCAAGATCTCATCGGCTTCCTGCGATACGCTTTTGCTTGCCATACGAATAACCGCGCCGTCCGCGAATCAGCCGAGTTCTTCGACAGGCTGCCTGGCCAGCAGGATCGTGGCGTGCGCCTGCTGCAACGCGCCGCCCAGAACATCCTGCGTCAGGGCCGAGAGCAGGCTGTAGTCATCGAAACGGAAACGGCACAGCAGCGAGCTGGAGCTGGCCAGCTTGATGAGCTGGGCCGGCGTCAGGCGCAGCAGGATGTCAGCGACTTCGCTGCTGAACCCCAGGCGGAAGGTGGATGCCGCGTAGTCGTCGCGCAGCATGCGCTGCGCCAGCAGCAGATACGACAGATTGACTTCGCGGATATCGGTAAGCAAGGAATCGTCTGCTGTTTTCACGCTTTACTCCTCAACTGCAAAAGTACGGTGGGGAACTCGACCGGTCTGGTGCCTCCCCGTCATGCTCGCACCAGGCTGGTAATCTACTGTAATAGATATGTATCTATTCTTAGCAAATTAAGGCCAATTTATCACGGCCATTCGCAAAATTTATTACATTGGTATCACTTTACATACCTTGTCTTTCGTTTCAGTTATCTTCTGCCACCGAAACAACACTTTTGCTTACATTAGGTGTGGCAAATGATACAGATAAACGATTAAGAAAGCACTCAAAACAAGGGGTGCTTGCCCGAATGAGCCGCCCCGACTGGCCCACAATGCCAGGCACGACGACAGCCCACCATGGGCCTATCGCTATCGTGCGACCCTATGCCTTCTGCTGACGACAATCTGCTTCACTACACGCCGCTGGTTCGCAAGCTTGCCCTGCAGTTGCTTGCCCGATTGCCCGCGAGCGTGCAGCTGGACGATCTCATCCAGGCCGGCATGATCGGATTGCTCGACGCCATGCGGCGCTACCAGGAAAGCCCCGAAGCCCAGTTCGAGACCTATGCCACGGCGCGCATCCGTGGCGCCATGCTGGACGAGTTGCGCAGCCAGGACTGGCTGCCGCGCAGCGTGCGCAGCAAGAGCCGCAAGATAGAAAGCGCCATCCAGAAGCAGGAACAGGCCCGCATGCGCCCGCCCAGCGAGTCGGAAGTCGCCGCGGAACTGGGCGTGTCGCTGGCCGAGTACCGCGACATGCTCAACGATGCCCATGGCGTGCAGATCCTGCACTACGAGGACTTCAACCGGGATGGCGACCAGGACGGCTGGCATGACGCCCCGGCCAGCGACCAGGCCACGCCTCTCGATGCCCTGCTGGCCGGCGACCTGCGCCAGGCCCTCATCAATGCCATCGGCGCCCTGCCCGAACGGGAAAAGCTGCTGATGTCGCTTTGTTACGAACAAGGCCTCAACCTGAAAGAAATTGGGGCCATATTAAATGTAACAGAAGCCCGGGTCTGCCAGCTGCGCAGCCAGGCCATCGCCCGCATCCGCGCCCATCTGCGCAGCAACGCCTGGCAGGACCTGCCGCCGGAAATGCTGCTGGCCCGGGTAGCCTGAGACTTTACATTCCTTGCAATGACAGAATGTGAGCGACATTCTTAAGTTTGGACATAACGAGTCGTAACCCAGGGCAACGGAGGGCCATCCATCCGTTAGTTGGGCAGCGCGGCTGCCCAGTTTGAAAGAAGTTTTTCTCTCTTGGGAGCTCCTACCATGTCAATGGTGATCAACACCAACTACCTGTCTCTGGTTGCGCAAAACAACCTGAACACGTCGCAATCGGCCCTGAACACCGCCATCCAGCGTCTGTCCTCCGGCCTGCGCATCAACAGCGCCGCTGACGATGCCGCCGGCGAAGCCATCTCCAACCGCATGACTGCCCAGATCAACGGTCTGGACCAAGCCTCGCGCAACGCCAACGACGGCATCTCGATCGCTCAAACGACCGAAGGCGCGCTGGACTCCATCAACGACAACCTGCAGCGCATCCGCGAACTGACCGTTCAAGCCGCCAACGGCTCGAACTCGGCTTCGGACTTGGACTCGATCCAGTCTGAAATCCAGCAGCGCCTGGCTGAAATCGACCGCGTGTCGGCCCAGACCCAGTTCAACGGCGTGAACGTCCTGGCCCAGAACAACACCCTGAGCCTGCAAGTCGGCGCCAACGACGGCCAGACCATCAGCATCGACCTGCAACAGATCACCACCCAGACGCTGGGCCTGAACGGCTTCAACGTCAACGGCGGCGGCGTCGTGACCAACAAGGCGGCCACGGCCGGCGACATCATCGCCAACGGCGGCTCGACCAACGGCGGCGCCTACACCTACAGCGCGACGACGCAGCTCAAGTTCGTCACGGCCCAGCAGGCTTTCGGCCAGATGCAAGCCGGCGACACGGTCAAGTTCGCCACGCCGGCCGTCAACGGCGGCACCTCGGCCACCTACACCATGGGCGCCGACGGCAACTTCACGTACTCCGAAGTCGAAAGCGCGGGCTCGGTTTCTTCGCTGTATTCGGGCCAGGCCGAATCCGGCACGTTCAACAACACCAATGGCGCCAACGTCAGCTTCACCACCGATGCCAACGGCGATGTGTACATCGGCGGCCAGAAGGCCTACCTGACCGGCGGCGTGCTGACCACCAACAATCCTTCGGGCCTCTCCCAAGCCACGCTGGGCGGCCTGCTCAGCGCCGCAACCGGCGCCGGCATCTCGGTGACCGTTGGCGCGACGACCTACACGGGCACCGGCGGCAATCTGTCGTTCACGGCTTCGGTCTCCGAAGGCCAGCTCGAGTCCGAATTCGCCAGCACCTCGGGGGGCACCATCACCCTGAACCGCGGCCTGGCCACGGCCTCGATCACCTTCACCGGCACGACGCTGGGCGTTTCGAACAACACCGTCATCGACAACTCGGGCGCGCTGACCAACGACGCCAGCGATGGCCTGGTTGCCAATAGCACGGGCGCCACGTACTCGACCACCTACACCGTTGACCAGAACACCGGTTCCGTGACGGTCCAGTCGACCACCATCGACAACACCAACTCCAAGTACTACGCTGCCACGGGCGCGGCCGTCTATGTCGATTCGAGCGGCCGACTCACCACCGCCTCGACCAGCACTGGCGCCGCCACGCAAGACCCGCTGACCGCCCTGGACACGGCGCTTGCCACGGTGGACTCGATGCGTAGCGGTCTCGGTGCCGTCCAGAACCGCCTGGAGTCGACCATCACCGTGCTGGACAACACCAACACCAACCTGGCCGACGCCCGCTCGCGCATCCAGGACGCCGACTACGCGACCGAAGTCTCGGCCATGACCAAGAACCAGATCCTGCAACAGGCTGGCACCGCGGTTCTGGCCCAGGCCAACTCGCAGTCGCAGAACGTGCTGTCGCTGCTGCGTTAAGCCCCCCCTGCACCCAGCCAGGCTCCGGCCTGGCGGCATGCCAAACCCCCTGGCCCCGCCAGGGGGTTTTTTATTGGGCACGCCCACCAAACACGACACGGCGCTCTTGGGAGCCAACCGGCAAAACTCCCCAGGAAAAGCGGCAGTTTTCTTTTGTTTACCGGTCAATTTCAACAGAGCCCCACTGGGTAGACTGCCAGAACATCCCCACACCCTATCCTCCTATGGCCAAGCCCACCCGCCAACTATCCATTCCCCAGCCTGCTGCTTCCAAAGCCCCCCAGACGCTTACCTTGCAGCAGGCTCAAAACAGGGTGCAACGCAATCCATCGGATATTTTGGGGTGGCGGGAATTGGTGCGGCTGCACATCCGGACCGACCCGGCCCAGGCCAAAAAAGCCGCGCAACAGCTCACTGAGCTGCGTCCTGACGACTACACCGGCTGGTTGTTGCTAGGACAGACGGAAATGCAGTCGGACAATTTCCATGCAGCGCACAAGCACTACACCCATGCCTTGGAACTCAAGGAAAACGACAGCGACGTGCTGACCCGCCTGGCCGATGTGCTTTTCCACCTCAGCCAGTTCGAACAGGCCGTGGAGCGCGCCGATCAGGTCCTGGCGTTAAAGCCCAATGACGTGCCCACCCTGATCATCAAGAGCAACAGCCTGAACCGCATGTACCGCTTCGATGAGGCGGCCGATGTGTTCGTGAATCAACTCATCCCGCTGGATCCCAGGGAACCCGGCATCTGGAACAACCTGGGCACGCTGAAACGCGACCAGGGCGCCTTGGCCGAATCCGAAGCGGCCTACATCAGGTCGGCCCAATTGGCCAAGAAGGCCAAGCGAACCGATGTCCTGATGCAAGCGCTTTCCAACAGGCTGACGCTCTTGCACTACATGCCGGAAAAAAGCGCCGACGACATCCTGCAGGCCTATAAAGAGTGGGGCGTCCTGTTCAAGTCTGAAGGCCCCGTGCAGCGCCCGCGCCCCACGGATCTGGACCCGCGCCGGAAAATACGCGTGGGCCTGTATTCGGAAGGATTCCGGCAGCATCCCGTGGGCGCCATGATCACCCCGGCGCTCGAGCATTTGCGCGAGCTCGGCATCGAACTTTATTTTTATTCAGCATCCCATGTGGTGGATCCACTCACCCAGCGGCTGAAAGCGGTTGCCGACAAATGGACGCCGATCGTCAACGCCAGCGACGAGCATTTCGCGCAGGTTATCCGCGACGACGGCATCGACATCATGATGGACCTGGCCGGCCACAACAGCGGCACCCGCATGCGCACCATGGTATCGGGTCCTGCGCCGCTGCTGGTGAAGTGGGTGGGAGGCCTGATCAATACCACCGGCGTGCAAGCCATCGACTACCTGATTACCGATCACGTCGAATCGCCCCTGGGCAGCGATGCCTACTACACGGAAAAGTTGATCCGCATGCCGGACGACTACATCTGCTATCTCCCTCCTGCGCACACGCCGGACGTCGGCCCTTTGCCCGCGCTGAAAAACGGCTACATGACGCTGGGCTGTTTCAACAACCCCACCAAGATCAACGACGTCATCCTGGAAAAATGGGCGAGCCTGATGCGCGCCCTGCCGAATTCCCGCCTTTACCTGCGCAGCGGCGCCTACGGGAGCGAGGAAACGCGCCGGCATGTGTTCGAGACCATGCAAAAGCACGGCATAGGTCCCGAGCGCCTGCGCCTGGAAGGCCAGGTCAACCACCGTGAACTGCTGGCCTCCTACAACGACGTGGACATCGCGCTGGACCCCTGGCCCTATTCCGGCGGCCTGACCACCTGCGAGGCCATGCTGATGGGCGTGCCCGTGGTCACCCTGCCCGGCCCTACCTTTGCCGGCCGGCACTCCGCCACGCACGTGGCCAACGCCGGCCTTCCCGAACTGGTCGCCCAGGATTGGGAGCAATACCAGGCGCGGGTGCGGGAGCTGGCGGCCAACCTCGACCATCTCTCCACCATCCGCCAGCGCCTGCGCGAAACCCTGCTGAAATCACCGGTCTGCGACGGTCCGCGCTTCGCCAGGCACCTGGCGGTTGCCCTGCGCGCCATCTGGCAGCGCTATTGTGCGGACAAGACGCCCGCGGCGCTGGTGTTCACGCCCGAAGGCAAGCCCTGGTTCGAGGACGAGGACGCGCCCATGGAGGTGGTCCAGCCCGACACACCGCCTCCCGCTCCCGCCGACCATGAGTTCCACTTTGCATTCCAGGGCAAGATCGTCGCGCTGGATCACGGTGGCGCCTTTACCGGCAGCCCGGCCTCCCGCGGCCTGAGCCGCCTGGGCAGCCTCACTACCATCGTCATCGATCCTGCCAGCAACAACTTGCACAACCAGGACCAGTTTCAGCGAGAACAACTGCTGCAGCACTATCACCGCCACATCGCGCTGGGCGACGGTGAATCCGCCACGCTCCATACCTGTCTGGACCGTGCGCTCAGCGGCACACTGGAACCCCTGGCCGCGGGCAAACAATTGCCTATGATGCGGCAGTCCACCACGGTGCTGGCCCAATTGTCCATCCCCACCACCCGGCTGGATGCCATCAACGGCTTGCAACAGCTGGACTGGCTCATCCTGGACAACGCCAACGACAACAAGAAGATCCTGCAAGGCGCGGAAGGTCTGCTGCCCGACATGCTGATCATCCATCTGCAAGTCTTGCTGATCGACATCTTCAAAAAGCAGCCGGACCTGGGCAGCCTCGGCAAACTGTTGGCCAAGTATGGATTCCGGCTTCTGCGCCTGGATCAGCCGCATCATGTCAGCTACCTGCCGCAAAATACCCCCCTGGCCAAACCGCCGGCAAAATCGCAATTGATGGGGATCGATGCGATCTTCGTCCCCGACGACGACCGCCTCAAAGCGCTGGACGACAATCAACGCCTGAAACTGGCCTTCATCCTGCATTCGGCCTACAAAGCCCCCGACTTTGCCTATCATGTGCTGCAGCAAACCAGCGATGCCGTGGCGAACCGCTACCTGACGGCAAGCGGCTGGCTGAAAGCCCCCTCCAAAGCGGCCGAACCGGCCATCGCCGCCAGCCCCAAGGCATCGGTCATTACCGCGGCTGCCCTGCTGCGCGGCAAGGACGTGCCGCAACGGGCCTATGTCGGCGTCCCGGTCTATAACGAAGAGCGATTCATCGAGCAGACCGTGCTGTCGCTGAAACGCCAGAATGCCGACGGCGTCGGCTTCCTGATCTCGGACAATGGTTCGACGGACAAGACGCTGGAACTCATCCGCGACCTGGCCGGCGACGACGAGCGCTTCCAGATTTTCCAGCAGGCGCAGAACGTCGGCGCCCTGGAAAATTTCAAGTTCGTGCTGTCGCACAGCCACTCCGAGTACTTCATGTGGCTGGGCGCCCACGATTATCTTTCCGACAACTACCTAGCATCGGCCATCGCCTGCCTGGACGACGCGCCCGACATCGCCATGGCCTGCGGCGTACCCTACGGCATGCTGGAAAACAGCGCGCCGCAGCCGGTCCAAGGCGCCGTCTACGACTTCTCGGCCGCGGCGCCCCTCGATCGCTACATGAAATCGGTGGCCGAGCTGGCCAATTGCACGGTGCTGCACGCATTGTTGCGCCGCCAGCTCCTGGACGGCTTCGACATCAAGCGCACCATTTCCTGGGACCATGTCCTGATCAGCAGCCTGCTGTGGCACGGCCGCCTGGCGTTCCTGCCCCAGGCCCGCTATTTCCGGCGCTACTTCAAGGCCCGCAAGGAAAACGTCGAAGAACGCATCGACCCCAAGGCCGCCGCCCTGCCCCGCTCGGACTTCTACGATTACTACGCCGAGGATTTTGCCCGCCTCGCCCAGCCTGTCCTGCCGGCAGCCGAATTCCGCAAGCATGCCAAGACCGTGCAAGCCATCTTGCAGCAGCGCTTCGAGCCCGCAATCAACGTCGCCGATCCGAAAACCGAAAGCAAAAAATGAAAGCCGTGATTCTTGCCGGTGGCCTCGGAACCCGGATTTCCGAA
>DASWPO010000326.1:0-1999 GCA_036404015.1 Bordetella sp.
ACCTGGCCGTGGCGCTCATGTCCACCTTCTACGGGCTGCTGCTGGCCAACCTGATCTGCAAGCCCATCGCCGTCAAGCTCGAGCGCCGCACCGAGCAGCGCATCGTGCTGATGAACATGGTGCTGCAAGGCATCGCCATGATGTGCGAGCGGCGCGGCCCGGCCCTGGTGCGCGAGACCCTCAACTCCTTCATGCTGCAGGTCGAGGACGAAATCTATGACGGCGGGCAGCCGCAGGCCGCCGCGCCCGCGCGCGCCGCACCCGGCCTGCCCGGCGCCGCTCCCCGTCCCGGCATCCCGCCCGCCGCCGCGCCCCTCAAGGCCACGGGCCGGCCATGAGCGATGGCGAGACCATCATCCAGGAGCGCCGCCGGCCCTCGCTGGCCGACCTGGTCGACCAGCGCAAGCGCGAGGCCAGGCGGCATCGCAGCCTGGCCCCCACCCGCCTGAACTGGCTGGACGAAGGCCGCTTCTCGCGCTGGCACGTGCCTGAAAGCGCCGAACAGGAAGCCGACAACTGGCTGCTCACCTACCTGGACATGCTCACCCTGCTGCTGGCCATGCTGGTGGTGATGCTGGGCATCTCGCGCCTGCCCCCCGTCCACAAGCCCGGCGATCCGCCCATGACCCTGGTCGGCTCGGTCGCCCGCGGCGGCCTGCCCGCCTATGCCGGCCCGATCGCGTTCGACAATACGCCGCTGGTCCCCGCCAGTTGGGCGGACATCCCCCTGCCCGGCGAGCTGCCGCCCGCCAACCCGGCCGATGTCGGCCCGCTGCCGCGCGTGGCGCAGGCCCCCGCGCCCCTGGTGCCGCCCTCCATCAAGGATCTGGGCCTGAGCGACCTGGGCAAGGGCGTGGAAGTGGTGATCAACAGCCAGTCGATCAGCTTTCGCATCAGCAACGAACTGCTCTTTCCCTCCGGCCAGGCCACGCTCAACCCCGACGGCCTGGCCGTGCTGAAGAAACTGGCCGTGGTGGTCAACCGCAGCAAGTACCCCTTGTCCGTGGAAGGCCACAGCGACAACATCCCCATCCAGACGCCGCAGTTCCCGTCGAACTGGGAACTGTCCGCCAGCCGCGCCACCAGCGTGCTGCGCGAACTGGTGCGCGACGGCGTGGCCAACGACCGCCTGCGCGCCGTGGGCTACGCCGATACGCGTCCGCTCAAGCCCAACGACACCCTCCAGGGCCGCGCGGCCAACCGGCGCGTGGAGCTGATCCTGCAGATCACGCCCCGGCGCCCCGACGCGCCGGATGCCGAGCCCTCAGTACCCATGCCTGCGTCGCGGGTACTGCCCACCGGCGCCAAACCTGCCGTCTCCAAGCCCTAAAATGGGCGGATGATACGCACCAAATTCGACTTCCGCGGGCAGTCCTTCCGCAGCGTGCTGGGCTATACCTGGCAGCACTGGCAGCGCCAGCCCTGGCGCATCGCCGTGATCGCCGCCTCGGCGCTGGGTTCGGCCATGGCCGACGTGTTCACCCCCCTGTACGCCGGCCGCCTGATCGACGAGCTGACCTCGGGCAACGCCAAGGAAATCGTCTGGCCGGCCGCCCTGCACGCCTTCTGGCTGCTGATCGGCCTGGGACTGGCCGGCATATTGCTGCGCCAGGCGGCCTATATGAACATCATCAGCCTCACGCTGAAGATGATGTACGACATCGCCGCGAGCAGCTTCTACAAGGTGCAGCGTTTTTCCACGGACTGGCATGCCAACAGCTTTGCCGGGTCGACCGTGCGCAAGATCACGCGCGGCATCTGGGCGCTGGACCTGCTCGACGACACGCTGCTGGTGGCCCTGCTGCCCTCGCTGGCCATGCTGGTCGGCGCCACGGTGCTGCTGGCCCTGCACTGGCCGGTGATGGGGCTGGTGGTGGGGCTGGGCGCCCTGATCTACATCGTCGCGACCGGCCTGCTGGCCCTGGGCTACGTGGCGCCGTCGGCGCGCCTGGCCAATAGCTGGGACACGCGCCTGGGCGGCGCGCTGGCCGACGCGGTC
>DASWPO010000327.1:0-18209 GCA_036404015.1 Bordetella sp.
CCACCGCCGACTACGCCCCCAACCGCAGCCAGCGCCGCGCCTGGAAACAGCACCAGCCCCTGCGCGCCTTCGTAGCCGAGCTGGCCTGGTCTCCCGAGCACTACGCGCTCTACACCCGCTACCAGCAGGGCCGCCACCCCGGCGGCGGCATGGACGAGGACAGCCGCACGCAATACGCGCAGTTCCTGCTCACCACGCGCGTCAACACCCGCCTGGTGGAATTCCGCACGCCCGAAGGCGTGCTGACCATGGTGTCCATCATCGACGTGCTCGACGACGGCCTGTCCTCGGTCTACACCTTCTACGACCCCGACATGCCCGGCAGCCTGGGCACCTATGGCATCATGTGGCAGATTGAGCAGTGCCGCCTGCTCAACCTGCCCTGGCTCTACCTGGGCTACTGGATCGCCGAAAGCCGCAAGATGGCCTACAAGTCGGGCTTCCAGCCCCTGCAAAAGCTGATAGACGGCGCCTGGCAGCAATAATAAGAGTGTCTGAGTCCGCCGCGGGCAAGGGGCCGTGGCGGCGCCTCTGAGGCGGGGCAGCCCCGAAGGGGCCGAGGGCGCCTGATGGCGCGCCCGAGCCCGACTCAGCGAAGCCGCCACGGCCCCTTGCCCGCGGCGGACGCCTCAAGAACTCAAATTACAATCCAGCCACCATGTCCATCCTATTCAACGCCTACCCCCTGGCCCGCGCCGCCCTCTTCGCGATGGACGCCGAGACCGCCCATGAAGTCACCCTGGCCAACCTGCAGCGCGCCTACGATTGCGGCGCCACCCGCGCCCTGCTGCATGCCAACCCCAAGGCTCCCGCCACGCTGATGGGCCTGAAACTGGCCAACCCGGTGGGCCTGGCCGCCGGCTTGGACAAAAACGGCGCCTACATCGACGCCCTGGGCAACCTGGGCTTCGGCTTCATCGAGGTCGGCACGGTCACCCCGCGCGCACAACCCGGCAATCCCAAGCCGCGCATGTTCCGCCTGCCGAAAGCCGATGCGCTCATCAATCGGCTGGGCTTCAACAACCAGGGCCTGGACGCCTTCCTGGCCAATGTGCAGCGCAGCCAATGGCGCGAGCAGGGGGGCGTGCTGGGCCTGAACATCGGCAAGAACGCCGACACGCCCATCGAGCGCGCGGCCGACGACTACCTGCTGGGCCTGGCAGGCGTGTATCCGCATGCCGACTACATCACCGTGAACATCTCCTCGCCCAACACCAAGAACCTGCGCGCGCTGCAGGGCGAGGATGAACTCTCCGCCCTGCTCGCCCAACTGCGCGACAAGCGTGCGGAACTCGCCGACCGACATGGCCGGCAAGTGCCCCTGGTGGTGAAGATCGCCCCGGACCTCGCGCAGGAACAGGTCGACGCCATCGCCGACATCCTGCCGCGCCACGGCATCGAAGGCGTCATCGCCACCAACACCACGCTGTCGCGCACGGCCGTCGAGGGCCTGCCGCACGCGCAGGAAGCAGGCGGCCTGTCCGGCGCGCCGGTGCATGAGCTGTCGCTGGCCGTGATCGAGCGCCTGCGCGAGCAGGCAGGCCGCTCGCTGGCCATCATCGGCGTGGGCGGCATTTTGTCGGGCAAGCAGGCGCGCGAAAAGATCGCGGCGGGCGCCGACGCGGTGCAGCTCTACACGGGGCTGATCTACCGCGGGCCGGCGCTCGTGGCCGAATGCGCGCGGGCGCTGGCCGTACGCTGAGGGCAGCGTACGGCTGCCTGGACGCCCGCTTGTGATGCTAATGGCCCATGGGGCTTATCCCCCATTGGCCACAGCCTGCTCGAGCACCAGGCGCACGTACCGCGTATAGGGAACACCCGCCGCCTTGGCTTTGGCCTTCACGGCATCGAGCAAGGACTGTGGCAAACGCATATTGAGCGCGGCCGATTTAGGCTCGACCTCGAAACGCATGGGCTTGAAACCGGACAGGTCGTACTCGGACAGATCGGCCGTTTCGACGAAATGCTCCGCCTGCGTATCGCTCTTGAGCGAGGGCATGGGCTTGAACTTAGATTTGCTCATAACGCGCGATCTCCTTGCAATGCATATACCGTGCGCTAATAGGCCGTATGGTTGCCCTCGAACACCTCTTCGATTTCCTGCTTGGATAGCCCATGCTTTGCGCATTTAGGCCAGTTCCCGGCATCCCAATCGAAGCCGTCTATTTTGAACGCCATAAAATTCTACTACACTTTTGTCTATACAATTGTGTATTCAATTGCATTTCAACCGACCGCTGCCCAGCCAGCATATCCACCCGGCATGAATTCGACGACGCCTGGCAGGACAAAAGCCTCTCTTTGGCGTATGGCCAGACAATAAAAAAGGGCCACCCGAAGGTGGCCCAATTCCATCTCTGCTCAGTTGCTCAGAGGTACTACTTGCAGCAGTATCGCTACTGCTGTGCTACGACAACCGCAGGCCCCAGCGGGCCCTAAGCCTTTAGGCGGCGCGGCGGCGGGTCGTAGCTTTGCCGGCGGCTTCGGCAACATCGGTGGCGGCCTTGAACGTGGCATTGGCCGCGGCGTTCAAGTTGGTTTCCGCGACTTCGGCGGCCTGCTTGGCGGCCTTGGTCAGCGATTCGTAGGCGCTGTTGGCGGTAGCCAGCGACGACTTCAGCATGGCGACGGCGCTTTCCGAACCGGCGGGCGCGTTCTTGGTGATCTGCTCGACGGCGGCATTCACTTGCTCGCGGCCTTCGGCGATCTGGGCTTCGGCCAGCTTGGCCAGTTCGGCCTGCACGCCGGCGAAGATGTCGTACACGTGCTTGCCGTAGGCCATGGCCTTGTCGGCGCCCGGCTGGAGGGCGGCGGACACGAAGGAAGATGCGTCCTGGGCGTCCTTCAGCTCGGCGGCTTGATGGGACTTCTGGGCGGCCTCGTCCAGCGTGGCCTTGACCACCTTGAGGTTCAGGTCGACCAGCTTCTCGAAGCCTTCGAACACGGCGGTCTGGGCGGCGATGAGGGTGCCGACGGCGGCTTTCTGGCGGGCCAGAACTTGTTGCGGAATGGCGCTCATGGATATCTCCTTCCTGAGATGAGTTTGGGCGGCCTGGCTGCTACCGCCTGCGAATTGGGGTGTTACCAGTAGGGGCATGACCTGCAGGGTGGGGCAAGCGTTTTTTGTTGCGCTGCACAAAGCCTATTCTAGTCTTATGAAAAAGACTGTCAAGTATTTTTTGTGCAACGCAGCATATATTTCGGGATTCATTGCCCATTCGAAGATTTCCCTGTCCGGTCAGGGTGCTGCAACGCAGTATGCCCGCCGGCCGCACCCGCCTTCATGGGGGAAATACGGGGTAACCATCCGCCGCCATTTTCCCTAGACTTGCGTCACACAGGCGGCGAGCCGGCAGGCACCGCCGCCTGACATGGGAATACACAAGCATCACACAGAGCATCCCAGCCATCAACGGAGACAAATAATGAATCGCATGACCCGCACCCTGGCGGCCACGCTGGGCGCCGGCGCCCTGGCGCTATCCGCCACCGCCGCCCAGGCCGCTGACTTCCCCGACCACACCATCGACTTCGTCGTCCCCTTCGCGGCCGGCGGCCCCACCGACACCGTGGCCCGGGCCCTGGCCCAGGCCATGAGCGCCTCGCTCAACGGCCAGGGCATCGTCGTCGAAAACAAGGGCGGCGCCGGCGGCACCATCGGCACCAGTTTCGTGGCGCGCGCCCAGCCCGACGGCTACACCCTGCTGCTGATGCACGTGGGCTTCTCCACCGCCCCGGGCCTGTACAAGAACCCCGGCTACGACCCCTACACCAGCTTCGAGCCCATCGGCCTGGTGGTGGACGTGCCCATGACCGTGCTGGCCCGCTCCGACTTCCCGCCCAACACCCTCCAGGAGCTGGCCACCTACGTCAAGCAGAACGCCAGCAAGATCACCCTGGCCAACGCCGGCATCGGCGCGGCCAGCCATCTGTGCGGCACCATGCTCACCAGCGCCCTGGGCGTGAACCTGCTGACCGTGCCCTACAAGGGGACGGCGCCGGCCATGAACGACCTGCTGGGCAAGCAGGTGGACATGCTGTGCGACCAGACCACCAACACCACGCAGCAGATCAACGCCAAGACGGTCAAGGCCTACGCGGTCACCAGCCTCACGCGCGTGCCCACCCTGCCCGACCTGCCCACCATGGACGAGTCCGGCTACAAGGGCTTCCAGGTCGGCATCTGGCACGGCCTGTGGGCGCCCAAGGGCACGCCCAAGCCCATCGTCGACAAGCTGGTCAAGGCGCTGCAGGCCGGCCTGGCCGACCCCAAGTTCCAGGCCAATATGAAGCAGCTGGGCACCACCGTGCTCACCTCGGAGGCCAACCCGGCCGCGCTCGACGCCAAGGTCAAGCAGCAGGTGCCCCAGTGGACCGAGCTGTTCAAGAAAGTGGGCGTGGAAAAGCAATAAGCGGATCGGAATCCGCCTGATGCGAAGCCCGGCCTTGCGCCGGGCTTCGCCGTTTCAGTGCGACAGGAAGCTGCGCAGCTCGGGCGTGCGGGGCGCCGAAAAAATGTCTTCAGGCGCCCCTTGCTCATGGATGCGCCCCTGGTGCATGAACACCACCCGGTCGCTGACCTTGCGGGCAAAGCGCATTTCATGCGTCACGATGATCAGCGTGGATCCATCCTTGGCGAGTCGCTCGATGACTTGCAGCACCTCGCCGACCAGCTCGGGGTCGAGCGCCGAGGTCATCTCGTCGCATAGCAGCACCTCCGGATCCATGGCCAGGGCGCGAGCATGATGTTTTCGCCCGCGGTCATGGAAGGGAAAAGATTGAAGTGCTGGAAGATCATCCCGACCTTCTGCCTCAGCTCGCGCAGCGCGGCGGCATCCGCCGTTTCCACGCGCTGGCCGCCGACCACGATCTCGCCTTGATCGAAAGCCTCCAAGCCGTTGATGCAGCGTAGCAAGGTGCTCTTGCCCGAACCGCTTCTACCGATGATGCAGACCACTTCGCCGCGGGCAACCTGCATGTCGACGCCTTTCAACACGTCGTTTTGACCGAAGCGCTTGTGCAAGCGGCGGATATCGACCAGCGGCGTGGGGGTTTCAGCTTTTTGCATGGTTCATTCTCAATGCCGGACACGCAGGCGCCGCTCCATCCAGGCTCCGAAGAGCGAACATGGAAAGCACAGCGCAAAATAGAAAAAGGCAACCAGTCCATAGACCAGAAATGGCTGGAAGGTCACGTTGGCGATCATCTGGCCGGAGCGCGTCAATTCCACGAACCCGACCACGGAAGCCAGGGACGTGTTCTTGATGATCTGCACCATCAGGCCTATGGTCGGCGGGATGGACAGCCGGATCGCCTGCGGGAAGATCACATGGCGAAGCTGCTCCGTAAACGTCAAGGCGAGGCTGGCGGAGGCTTCCCATTGCCCTCGGGGGACCGACTCCACGCAGCCGCGCCAGGTTTCCGTGAAGTAGGCGCTGGCATAGAGCACCACGCATATCGAGGCCGCCGTCATCGGCGTGGTTTCCACGCCGACCAGGGCCAGCCCGAAATAGACCAGGAACAGCTGCATGAGCAGCGGCGTGCCCTGAAATACCTGCACATACGCGGCAATGGGCAGGCCGAATGCCCTGGGCCGCGCCAGGCGCAGGACCAGCAGCAAGACGCCCACCACGGCCCCGCCCAGGAATGCCTCGGCCGACAGCAGCAGCGTCCAGGGGATGGAGAGCAACAGGTTGCGAAAGACATCCCAGAAGGTGAACGGGATCATCGGCCGGCTCCCACGGGCGAACAGCCGAAGATGAAGCGGGGGCCGAGCCAGTGCAAGAACCGGCGAAAGCAGATGGACAGCAGCAAATAGAGGATCGTCACGATGATGTAGGCCTCGAACTGCCGGAATGTTTCGGCGGCGATGCGATTCGTGACATAGGAGAGCTCTTCGGTCGATATAAGGCTGCAAACGGCCGTCGCAAGCATGATGATGACGAGCTGGCTCGTCATGCCGGGCCAGACGCGCGACATGGCCGGCGGCAGCACGACGCGCGTGAACGACTGCCACCGGCCCAGGCCCAGCGATTCGGCCGCCTCGATCTGGCCGCGGGGCGTGGCCTCGATGCCGGAGCGGATGATTTCGCAGCCATAGGCGGCCAGGTTGACGGTCAGCGCGAGTATCGCGGCGGGAAAGCTGGCGAACTTCAAACCGATGGCCGGCAGGCCGAAATAAATGAAGAAAATCTGGATGATGAACGGCGTATTGCGAAAGAACTCCACATAGCAGCCCACCGCGAGCCTCAGCCGGCGCGCGCCGTATACCCGGCACCAGGCGCAGGCGATGCCAAGCAGCGTCCCGCAGCAGCAGGAAAAAAACGTCAGCAAGACCGTCATGGCCAACCCGCCCAGAAAGGCGGGCCAGGCGGCCAATACGCTGGAGAAATTGAGCATCGATGCTTCCCCTTATCGAGCCGGGCTATCCACGCATGCCATCGGGATCACGCCAGGCCGTCGAACAATGTTTGTATGGCCAGCGCCGAATCCAGCCCATGCAGCGTTTCCAGCAGGCGTTCGGCACGCCCGGCGCCGACGGCCGGCATGGCGCAATCCAGGAATTTGCGCGCTATCCGTGATTCGCCCAGCGGTTCCCGCGGGTTGCCCACGGCTTTGTCCTTGCTTGCCTGCAGCACGCGCCCATCGCGCAACGCCACCCGCACTTGCGCCCCCTCCGGCGCGCGCCGGCGTACATCCGCGTCATTCCAATGCGGACCGGTCACCATGTCGACCCGCCGCATCAGCCCGCGCAGGCCATCTTGCGCAAGCCGATGCGGCGCCATCGCGGCCAAGCCCCAGTCCGGGCGTTGCAAGGTCGCCGCCATGGCGAACGGCATGCTAAAGCGCGCCTGCTCCGGCGTATCCGGCACGCCATAGCGCAAATTGGCGACGACGATGTCCGGCACGTCGCAGACGATGCGGACGACGTCATCGGCCGAAAACCGGTAACGCGCCATCAATTCGCCCAAGGCATCGGCGGCCGCATGCGATGACAGGCAGACCGGGGGAATAGCCGCTCCCCAGGCCCAGGATCGTGCACGGGCCCTGCTCGTGCGGCAGGCATAACGCCTGCGCCGCACCGGATCCGGCACCTGGTCATCCGACAATTGGCACGCCCAGCGCGCCAGGCGTTCGCTGGCGATCGATGCATGGCTGTCCACGCGTCTCCCCTGTGTTTGCCTGGCCGGCGCGCGTGGCCGCGCCCGGCCCATCAACCGTTCGCGCGAACGGCCTTATTCGGGCAGATCACCCGCCGGCGCGCCCATCCAATGCAGCGACATTCGATCCAGCGTCCCGTTTTTCTTGGACTCGCGAATGATGTCGTTGACCTTGGCCAGGAGCTTGGGCTGATCCTTGCGCACGCCGATATAGCAGGGCGAATTGGCCAGCACGACCTTCAGCTCCATGTCCAGCTTGGGATTGCGCTGCGTGAGCGCCGCGGCGACGGGCGTGCCGCTCGCGAAAAACTCGGTCTGCCCGGAAAGGAAAGCCGAAATCGTGCTGCTGTTGTCTTCGTAGCGCTTGACGACTGCTTTCGGCGCCAGGTCCTTGAGCTCCTGGTCCTGCATCGAACCGCGCGTCACGGCGATCTCTTTGCTGGACAGTTCGTCATACGTTTTCGCCGTGCTGCCCTTGGCGCCGAAGATCGCGTCGAAGAAAGGCGCGTAGGCGATGCTGAAATCGATGACCTGGGCGCGCTCCGCCGTTTTGCCGAGCGACGAAATCGTCAGATCGGTCTTGCCCGTTTGCAGATAAGGCACCCGGTTCGGCGCCGTGACAGGCACCAGCTCGACTTTCACGCCCAGCTTTTGGCCGATGAGGTTCGCCATTTCGACGTCCAGGCCTTGCGCCTTCATGTCCGGACCCACGAAGCCGAAAGGCGGGTAGTCGGTCGGCACGGCGACGCGGAGGGTGCCGCGGCTGGTAATTTCATCCAGGAGGTCGGCGGCCTGCGCTGGCAAAGCCGCGATGCACGACAAGACACTTGCAGCCCCAATGATCCATTTCTTGATTTTCATGTTAAGTCCTCGATAAGTGCAGCCGTTCATAGTTGAAAAGCACCAGAGGCCGCCTGAATCAGGACGGCCCGGTGCTCTATGCGACGCCTCAGCTTCCCCTTGAGGGTCGATCCGGGGGCTGTCGCCCCTCGGTTTATCAGTCGGGAATGACGGCGGTGACGTCGATCTCGACCAGATATTCGGTCCGGGCAAAAGCGCTGATCACCAGGCCGGTGGAAACGGGAAAGACCCCCTTCAGCCATTTGCCCATCACGTTGTAGACGTCTTCCCGATAGCGCGGATCGGAGATGTAGATGACGACCTTGCAAATGTGGTCCAGCTTGCTGCCCGCTTCCTTGAGCAGCATGTCGATGTTCTTCATGGCCTGTTCGGCCTGCCCGGCGACGTCGCCGATCGCGACGCACGCCGAGGTGTCGAGATTCTGGCCGATCTGGCCGCGCAGGAAGACCATGGTGCCGCGCGCGACGACGGCCTGGCAGAGATCGTTGTCGATCCTCTGTTCCGGATAGGTTTCCCGAGTGTTGAATTTGCGAATGCGAGTGTGTGCCATGGTGCGAAGCGTATCCAGGTTGTCGAGAAGCGGACGAATCAGGCGCGGTCGAAATAACCCGCGCGTATGCTGCTGCCGATGAGGTTGACGATCAGCCGGCCCGCGGTCACGCAGGTCAGCTTGGTCGCCGTATCCTTGGACGGCTGGATTTCGACGATGTCCATGCCGACGACCCGGCCCTTGGCCACCAGCCCGTGGATGAGCTTGCGGGCCTGGACGAAAGTCACGCCGCCCGGCGCCGGACCGTCGACCGCGGGCATGACCGTGGCGTCCATGCCGTCGGCGTCGATCGAGAGGTAGTAGTTGCCGCCATCGGGGATGCGGTCAAGCACGGCCTGCATGCCTACGTCATGCAGTTCATAGGCGGTGATCAGTTCCGCGCCGTATGCCTTGGCCGCCTCGTAGTCCGCGGGCCGGCCGCTGCCTTGCGCGCGCAGGCCGATCTGGATGATCTTGCCCACATGGGGCAGTTCCGAGGCGCGCCGGATGGGGCTGGAGAGGCCGTCGCGAATGCCGTTGACCTCATCGCGCCAATCGAGGTGGGCATCGACGTGCACCAGGGTGATCTCCTCGTGCAGTGCTTCGTAGGCCCTGAGCACGGGGTTGGTGATGCCATGATCGCCGCCCAGGACGATAGGCATGCCGCCGCCGCGCAGAATGTGGCGGATGGCCTCTTCGCAACGGCGCAGGTGCCCGCCCGGGATGCCCAGGTCGGGAATGACGTCGCCGCAGTCCACGAAACGGATATCCGCGCGGCCTTGCAGCAGCGGACCGTCGATGTCGAAGTCATAGTGTTCCGGCGCGCGCACCATGCGGTCCGTGACATCGCGGATTGCCTGCGGCGCGCGAGTCTGGTCATTGCTGAAGGCTTGCGGCGCGTAGGGCGAGCCGAACGGCATGCCGAGGACGGCGATATCCGAGTTCAAGCCTTCCATCTCCGTGACCAGTTCGGAATAGAGCAGCGTTTTATGTCCGGTTTTGGGGGGAACGGTAAGCGGTGGGTTGGCCATGGTTTTGTCGCGATTAAGGCCGATGGGAACGGCCAGGAAGAAGGTGCGCGAGAAACTTTATCCATGGCCTTGAAATTAGAAAAATGAATTTTTTATCGATATAGTCTTGTAATTCAAGACCTTTATCTGGGTATTCCCTAGGTGCCGCTGCCATGCTCAAGCTGGATTTCGACGAGCGCGACCTGCGCTCGCTGCGCGTTTTCTGCCACGTCGCCGAGGCGGGCGGATTCGCCGCGGCCGAGCAGCGCCTGCTGATGTCCAAGGCGTCGATCAGCCGCCATGTCCGGGATGTGGAGACCCGCCTGGGCGTGCGATTGTGCGAGCGCGGCCCAGGCGGCTTTCGCCTGACCGCGGAAGGCGCCGTGGCCCTGAACCTGGCGACGACCGCATTGCGGGCGCTAAGCCGCATCCGGCCGGAAATCGATGCGGCGCATGGCGTCCTGTCCGGCCCCTTGACCATCGGCCTCGGCGAACACACCTTGACGCATCCGACCTGCCGGCTGCCCGAGGCCCTGAGCGCGCTGCAGCAGCAAGCGCCCCATGTGCAGCCGGAAATCGTGGTCATGTCCTTCAAGGACCTGGATCAGGCCCTGCGCACCCAGCGCATCGACATCGCCATACGCGGCAAATACAGCGAGGACCGCGACTTCAGCTATTTGCCGCTTTATATCGAGACGCATCGCATCTACGTGCCGAGCCGGGTAACCCGCGCCAAAGACCAGGCCCGCCTGCCGCTGGTGTACCGGCCCCACCCCTATGTGGATCGGGCGCTGGCCACGGGACGCTACCAGCGCGGCCCGGAAGCAAGCGGCCTGGACGGCGTCGGCGCGCTCGTCGCCACGGGCTATTACCAGGGCTTGCTGCCCACGCACTATGGCGAACTGCTGCAAGAGCGCTTCGGCTTGCGCCAGGCCGGGCGCGGTGAGACCTACTCGCACGCCGGCTGCGCGGTCATGCTGGCATCGCGGCAGCTGAGCCAGCGGGCCGAGCTGTTCCTGCGTATTCTGCGCGCCCTGCACCCCATCAAAGGCAAGGCCCTGCCGGCGTCGGTTCGCGCCTAAGGCGCGGCTGCGCAAGCCCGGCAGGCGGCAGCCGGCCGCGCCTCAGCGCGCCGCCGACACGCCCGCCTCGTAGCCCAGCGCCTCGGAAATCCCCGCGGCGGTATGGATGAGCAGGTCTATCCATTCGTCGCGCATGCGCTCGGCGGGCGCCGAGATGGACAAGCCCGCCACCAGCTTGCCGGTGTCGTCCTGGATGCCGGCGGCGATGCAGCGCACGCCGAGCTCCAGCTCTTCGTTGTCGCGCGCATAGCCGTGGCGGCGCACCTCGGTCAGCTCGCGCTGCAGGCGGTCGATGTCGGTGAGGCTGTTGCGCGTGTGCCCGGACAGCCCGGTGCGCTGCGCGTAGGCGCGCACCTGCCTGGCGTCGGCGATGGACAGGAACAGCTTGCCCGTGGAGGTCAGGTGCAGCGGCGCCCGGCCGCCGATGGCGCGCACCACCTGCATGCCCGAGCGCTCGCTCCAGGCGCGGTCGATGTAGACGATCTCGTCGCCCTGCTGCACCGACAGGTTGATCGTCTGCCCCGTCTGCCGGTGCAGGGTGCGCATGGCCGATTGGGCGGCCTCGCGCACGTTCAGCCGCCCCTTGACCAGCGAGCCCAGCTCCAGCAGGCGCATGCCCAGCTGGTACAGGCCGTTGTCGACCCGTTCCACATAGCGCCCCACCACCAGATCGTTGAGGATGCGGTGGGCCGTGGAGGCATGCAGGCCGGTGGTGGCCGACAGCTCCTTGAGCGTGACGGGGTCGGGTTGGGCAGCCAGGGCGTCGAGCAGGCGCATGGCCCGGTCGATGACCTGGATGGCAACCTCGGACGAGCGGATGCCGCTCTTGGAGTCGGCATCCGGCTGCGCAGCCGGGGTGGGAGAGTCGGGGGATGAGGCGGGCATATCCCGTATTGTGAAATCTTGCACGGGTTTTGGCAATCCGGCCCGTCCCGCCGGGCCGGATTGCCAGCGGGCCGCCTACGGGGTCAGCCGCCCGCCCAGGCGCTCGACTTCGGCGTGCAGGAAGGCCAGCGCCTCGGCCGCGGGGCCGGGCTCGCCCTTGACGCCCAGCTCGATGTGCGGCCGGTTGCCGTCTTCGCCCACGCTGGGCAGGCTGAAGGCGCGCACGCCAGGCCAGCGCTGCTCCACGGTTTCCATGGCCGGCGTGATGCGCGACTCGGGCAGGCCGTAGATCAGGAAGGCGTGCTCGGCGCGCTGTTCGACGTGGTGCAGCGCGCGGTAGCGCGTGTCGAGCGTCCATTCGAGCATGGGCCAGGCCATCACCGGAAAACCCGGCACGAAGGTATGGTCCTGGATGAAGAAGCCCGGGATGCGGTTGTAGGGGTTGGGCACGATCTCGCAGCCCCGCGGGAACACGCCCATCTGCAGGCGCTGCTGGTGTTCGGGCGTGCTCATGTCGGGCGCGGGACGGCCTTCTTTCTGGGCCATCTCGATGGTGCGCTGGGTGATGGCCTCGCGCGCCTCGGGATGCAGTTCCAGCGGCAGCCCCAGCGCCGCGGCCGCGGCCTGGCGCGTGTGGTCGTCCGGCGTGCCGCCGATGCCGCCGCACGAGAACACGATGTCGCCCGAGGCGAAGCTGCGCTGGTAGGCCGCGACCAGCTGGTCGCGCTCGTCGCCCAGGATCTCGGCCCAGGCCAGCTGCAGGCCGCGCGCGCCCAGCATTTCGACCACTTTGGAGAAGTGCTTGTCCTGCCGGCGGCCGGACAGGATTTCGTCACCGACGATGATGAGGCCGATGCGGCGAGAGGAAGTAGCCATGCGTGGTTCCAAAAAGATTCAGACGTCGATCGTACGCTCGCCGCGCAGGCGCGCAAGCGCATCCAGGCCGTAATGGGCATACACCAGGCTGCTGTATACCGGTAGCACCACCCAGGCGGGCGGCAGCAGGTTGATGAGGGAGCAGACGAGCCCGATGCCCCAGAAAGACATATTGTGCCGCTTGAGCAGCAGGCGCCGCTCGGCCGGGCTGGCGTGATCGGCAATGGCATCCACGCGCAGCATGCGCGAGAAGGCGAAGGCCCACCAGAACACGTGCAGCAGCACCGCCATGGGCGGCACCAGCCACAGGGGCAGCGTCAGCAGCCAGCCCACGGCGAACACCGCGCTCACCCAGAGGGCGTTCCAGACGCTGACCGCCGCGACGTGGCGGCCTTGCCGCGCCAGCCCCGCGTACTCGCCGCGGCCCAGGTGGCCCAGCACCAGCGGCATGACGAACACCGCCGCGATCGCCAGGCCCAGGATGCCCGACACCGGCAGCAGAATGGCCGCCGCGATCACCGGGGTGAGATAGAGCTTGAGCGAAAACAGGCCCACCGTCGTCAGCCAGCCGTCGATGCGGTCGATGGCGCCCCAGCGGGCGAACTCCATGCGCAGCCAGTCGGTCAGCGGCATCCAGAACAGCCACAGCAGCAGGATGGCCCCGACCAGCGCGATCAGGAAGGGCAGCAGCACCGCGAACAGCATGGCCGGATGGCACTGCGACACCAGCGCGCGCTTGAACGCCCGCGCCACGGCGGCGGACTGGCCATAAGGCCGGGAGACATTGCGGGAGGGATAGCTCATGGACGGCGGGCGCCAACCGGAAGAGGACCAAATGGCGGGTATCATAGGTCAAAGACCCCGCGATTTGCTCACATGTCTCTTTTCGTACCCGGAACCGACGACGCGGCCCTGCGCCAGGCCCTGGCCGCCCCCGGCACCTGGCTGGTGGCCTGCTTCTGCGCCGCCTGGTGCAACACCTGCACCGAATACCGCCCCAAGCTGCAAGCCCTGTCCGAGGCCAGGCCGCAACACGCCTACGCCTGGATAGACATCGAGGACGAACCCGATCTGCTGGGCGACGAAGACGTCGAGAACTTTCCCACCCTGCTCATCCAGGCGGGCGGGCGCGTGCTGTTCTACGGCCCGATGCTGCCGCATATCGGGCATCTGGAGCGCCTGCTCGACAATCTCGGGATGGACAGCCCCGCCGTCAGCACGCAGTTGCCCGACGTGGCGCAACGGCTGGCGCAGCGGTAATTACGAGGCCTTGCGGCCGCCGCCGAGCAAGGCCGCCAGGGGCCGCTTGCCCGCCGTGGACGCGGGCTTGGATGCCTCCGACTCGGCCGACGGGTCCTGCGAGGGTTCGTAGGGCTTGAGGAAAAACTCGTCGACTGGCGCGGCGCGCGGCGCGCGGTGGTCGTGGGGGGAGCGCTCGCGGCGCTCGCCGCGCTCGACACGGGGGCTCCGTTCGCCACGATCGCCCCGTTCACGTTCGCCGGAAGCGCGGCTCGACGCCTCGGCCGGCAGGTCCAGCTTGCCGCGCGGCACCTGGCGCTTGATCAGCTTTTCGATGTCGAGCAAGTAGCGCTCTTCGTCGGGCGAGTACAGCGCGATGGCCTCGCCCGAGGCGCCGGCGCGGCCGGTGCGGCCGATACGGTGCACGTAGTCTTCGGCGCTATGCGGCAGGTCGTAATTGATGACGCAGGGCACACCGGCCACGTCCAGGCCGCGGGCAGCCACATCGGTGGCCACCAGCACTTCGAGCTCACCCGCCTTGAAGGCCTCGAGCGCCTTCATGCGCTCGGCCTGGCTCTTGTCGCCATGGATGGACTCGGCCTTGACGCCGTCGCGCTCGAGCAGGCGCGCCAGGCGCGCCGTGCCGATCTTGGTGTTCGAGAACACGATCACCTGCTTGAGCCCGCGCGACTTCACCAGATGCACCACCGCCGCGCGCTTGGCCTCGCCCGGCATGGCATAGGCGACCTGCGTGACGGTGTCGGCCGTGGCGTTGCGCGCCGCGACCTCGATCTCGACCGGGTCGTTCAGGAAGGTGCGGCCCAGCTTGCGGATCTCGTTGCTGAAGGTGGCCGAGAACAGCAGGCCCTGGCGCTGCGCCGGCAGCAGCCGGATGATGCGGTCGAGGTCGGGCAGAAAGCCCATGTCGAGCATGCGGTCGGCCTCGTCCAGCACCAGGATGCCCACCTGGCCCAGGTTGACGTTCTTTTGCTCGACGTGGTCGAGCAGGCGGCCCGGCGTGGCGACTAGCACTTCGCAGCCGGCGCGCAGCGCCTCTTTCTGCGGGCCGATGTCCACCCCGCCGAACACCACGGCCGAGCGGATCGGCGTGTGCTTGGTGTAGCGCTTGACGTTTTCGTAGACCTGGTCGGCCAGTTCGCGCGTAGGCGTCAGGATGAGCGCGCGCACCGGGTGGCGGGCCGGCGAGGCGCTGGTATTGGCCATCGGCATCAGGCGGTGCAGGATGGGCAGCGTGAAGGCCGCCGTCTTGCCCGTGCCGGTCTGCGCCGCGCCCATGACGTCGCGCCCCTGCATTGCCACGGGCACGGCCTGCGCCTGGATGGGCGTGGGCGTGGTGTAGCCGGTATCGGCGATGGACTTCAGCAGCAGCGGGTGCAGGTCGAATTCCGCAAACGTGCGGGAAGCGGCCTCGGCGGCGGGTACGTCCGCGGCGGGCGTGTCGATAGGAATAGGTTGACTCATCGGTTGGGCTCCGGACGGCGCGAAAAAAGAAGCGCCCCGGATGGCTGTAGATAAACGATTTTAGCAGCCTGCGCCTGACAGGCCGCCCAAGCGCCGGCAAACGGCCTTGCAAGGCAAAAAACCGCGGCCTCTTCCGAGGCCGCGGGTTTTTCGGCCGTGATGCCGGGTGTGCCTGTTTTTTAATGGGCGCCTGTGCCCATCGCGGGGTCGGTCACCGAGTCGCTGCCGTTCTCGACCCGGCCGGCAAAGCGGCGCTGGAACGAGGGCGCGGCATCGCAGGTCACGACGAAGTCGTACCAGTTGCCGCTGCCGCCGAGCGTCCAGGTCAGCTCGCCCACCGCGCCCGGCTGGACGGTCGCGGTCCACGGACCATCGGTGAAATAGGCCTTGGCGGCTGCGCTAAAGGTGCAGGCCCTGCTGCCCTTGTTGTAGAGCTTGGCCACCACCTGCGCGGGGCTGCACACCTCGTAGCAGACCTGGATCTCGGGACCGCCCGCGGGCTCCAGCTCATCGAGGTTGCCGACAAACTCGCGGTGATAGCCATTGGGTCCCAGCACCCATAGATCATAGGCGCCGTTGTCCGCGACCGGAATGGTCCACACGCCGTTGAGCGTCTTGCCGGCCTCGACCGCGTAGCGGCGCGGGACCAGGTCCAAGTGCTTCTTATCGTACACATGGAACACGGCGCCGGCATTGCCGGCACTGTTGTTGGCGAACGCCAGCGTCACGGTGCCCGCGCCAGCGGCGACCTGGGCCGTGGTGTGCAGTTCGTAGGGCAGCGCGCGCGAGGGCAGCGTGCCCGCGGCCTGAACCGGCAGGGGGGAGCCGGGGGTGGCGGTGGACTTCGGCACCGCGCCCAGGGCGGCCTGCGACGCCGCCAGGTTGTCGGCCGTCACCTTGTCCGTGCGGCCGGTCAGGGTGGCCAGCGGCGCGCTGTTCGGATTGACGAAATTGAAGCACGAGGTCAGGTCGCCGCAGATGGCGCGGCGATAGTTGCTGATCTGCGGCTCCTTCACGCCGAAGCGCTTTTCCAGGAACATCAGCGTCGAGGTGTGGTCGAAAACCTGCGAATCGACGAAGCCGCCGCGGCTCCACGGCGAGACCACCCACATCGGCACGCGCGGGCCGGGGCCGAAGGGCCGGCCGTCGACCGCCGGCTGAGTGCCGTCGATCGGCGCATAGTTGTGGTATTCCACGGCCATGTCGCTGTCGGACAAGGTCTGGCCGCCTGCCAGGGTGCCGTCGGGATTGTGCGCGGGCGCGGTCGGCGGCGGCAGGTGGTCGAAGAAACCGTCGTTCTCGTCGAAATTGATCAGCAGGACGGTCTTGCTCCACACCTCGGGGTTGGCGGTCAGCGCATCCAGCACCTCCTGCACGTACCAGCCGCCCTGCGCCGGGCTCGAAGGCCCGGGGTGCTCGCTGTAGATCGAAGGCGGGATGATCCACGACACCGCGGGCAGATTGCCGTTCTGGATGTCGTCGCGGAAGGTTTCGAGAAAACCGTAGGGCATGGTGTTGCCGAAGCCCTTGGCCAGCGGGCTGAGCGCGTCGTCGATGGCCGGATCGTAGAACGGGCCGGCGGCGGTGGCGGGCTGCGTCTGGATGTTTTCCGTGGCCACGTAGATCGGGCGGCGCCCGGCCGGCATGTCCTCGATGGCCTTGCGCCAATGACGAAAGCCCATCATCTCGTTGCAACCGTAGTTGTCGATCAGGCTCTGGTAGACCTTCCACTTCACGCCGGCCTTTTCCAGGCGGTCGGCATAGGTGGTCCAGGTCCAGCCGGTGGTGGACGGGCCGATGTCGTTGCCGCCGTTGAACTCGTTGTTCAGGCCCGCGGTCGGGGTATAGGCGCCGCCATTGGGATCGGTGCCGTTCGGGCCGTTGGAGCCGGTCCAGTAGAACAGGCGGTTGGCGATCGTGCCCGTGTGCATCGAGCAGTGATAGTGGTCGCACAGCGTGAAGGCCTCGGCCAGCGAGCGCTGGAACGGCACTTCCGCCGCCTCGTAGTAGCCCATCGACAGCGGCGTCTTGCTGTCGGGCCAGTTGCTCATGCGACCGCTGTCCCAGGCGGCCTGCGCGTCGACCCAGGTATGCGGCGTGCCGCCCGCGCGGATCGCGTTGCCGGCGGTCTCGTCCAGGTGATAGGGAATCAGCGTGCCGGCGCCGGGCGCGGCCGCGCCCGTGTAGGTCTGGTAGAAGATATTGGGCGTGCCCGGAGCCGGAACCGGAAAGCGGTCGCCGTAGCCGCGCGCGCCCTTGTAGGTGCCGAAATAGCTGTCGAAGGAACGGTTCTCCAGCATCAGCAGCACCACATGCTGCACGTCGTTGATGGTGCCCGTGGCGTTGTTGGCCTCGATGGCGAGCGCGCGGCGGATAGCCGGCGGGAAAGTGCTCAGCACGGTCGCGGCGGCGCCCATGCCGAGCGAGCTGTGCAGGAATCTGCGCTTGGAAGCATTGAAGGTCATACCGTTTTATCCCTGAATTGACGTGAACAAGCCGGGCCGCTCTCAGGGCGCCGGCGCGCAATGCATGGACGTGCAGGCGGCCGGGCCCGGCGTGCCGGCCGCGGGCGGCTGGGGCGCCGCCGGCGGCGTGTCGTCGTCTCCGCATGCGCTCAACGCGCCGATCAAGGCCAGCCCGCAGGCCAGCCGCACTACCGTCTTTCGTTTCATTTCCACCCCTGGTCACCGTTGCGGTTCGACGGCATATCCGGCGAACCGAAGACATTCTGGCGGGGTGCGGCGACGCCGGCGTGTCATTCCGGCGAAACCTGCCTATTGCGGCATCAGGCTTTTGTGGGTGCGGCCTTGCGGCGGTCCGGCAGGCTGGCGATGAAAGCCTCGGTCATCGGCATTTCGGCGCGCGCGCGCAGGCAATACAGGTACACGTGCAGAATGGGCGCCTCGGGCGCGATGGACACCTGCCGCAGGTCGCCGTCCTGGGACACGTCGCCGATGGGCATGAGCGTGCAGCCCAGGTTATGGCGCACGGCCCTGCAGATCATTTCCCGGCTGCCGATTTCCAGGGTCGCCTGGGGCTTGATGCCGTGGGCATCGAACGCGGCCTCGATGGCCTGCCGGGTCGA
>DASWPO010000328.1:0-6385 GCA_036404015.1 Bordetella sp.
AGAAATCCGAAGCGCAGGCGCCAGTGGCGCCGAGCATCGGAATTTCGCAGGGCAGCCTCGGCGGCTTAAAGAAACAATCCCCGGCTGCTTGAGAACGACCGGACCGGCTCAAGAACACACCCAACTTCGGTTAACCTTCACCCTGTTCGTGGTTTACAAGGTTACCGATATGACCAATATGCCTCAGCGCGATGCTGAGCATCGCCATCGCAGCATCTACCTGCTGCCCAATGCCTTCACCACGGCCGCCCTGTTTGCCGGTTTCTACGCGGTGGTGCAGGCCATGAACGCCCGCTTCGACATCGCCGCCATCGCCATCTTCGCGGCCATGGTGCTCGACGGCATGGACGGCCGGGTGGCCCGGCTCACCAATACCCAGTCGGCCTTCGGCGAACAGTACGACTCCCTCTCCGACATGACTTCCTTCGGGGTGGCCCCCGCGCTGGTGGCTTATGAATGGGTCCTGCAGGACCTCGGACGCTGGGGCTGGCTGGCGGCCTTCGTCTATGTGGCGGGCGCCGCGCTGCGGCTGGCGCGCTTCAATACCAATCTCGCGGTGGTCGACAAGCGTTTTTTCCAGGGCTTGCCCAGCCCCGCTGCGGCGGCGCTGGTGGCGGGCTTCGTCTGGCTGTCGGTGGATAACAAGCTGCCCATCCATGACCACCTCATGGCCTGGACGACCTTCGGCCTGACCATGTATGCGGGCATCACCATGGTGTGCGACGCGCCGTTCTTCAGCGGCAAGAAGTTCGCGCTGGGCCGCAGCGTTCCCTTCTGGGGCATCCTGCTGGTGGTGCTGGTGTTCGTCTTCGTGTCCAGCGACCCGCCGGTCATCCTGTTCGTGCTGTTCGTGCTGTACGGCCTGTCGGGCTGGGTGACCTGGGCCTGGCGCTGGAGCCGGGCGCGCCGCCTGCAGCAGGAGCGCCGCGGCGGGGCGGGTCAGTAGAAGCCGAGCCTGCTGCGCTCGTAGATGGGGTCGGGGCCGTGGAAGTGATGCGTGACATGGTCGCCCTTGGGGCCCATGAATATATGCATCTGCGCATTCCAGACGCCTTGTTCTTTATAGCGGTATGACCAGACCACTTCCCGCATGTCGCCCAGGCCCACGGTCTCGACCTCGGAGGGCGGGCCGAATTCGCAGCGGACCTGGTCCGGCGTCCAGTCGCCGGTGTCCAGCACCTTGAAATGCTCGTCGGTGAGCACGGCCTCCGCGCGCTCGACGCGGCTGTCGGCGCCCACATTGACGCCCCAGGCGTACTGTCCCAGGGGCTGCAAGGTCCAGACCGCCCGCTGCCCGCCGTCGGGGCGGGGGCAGACGAGCTTGGGGCTGCCGTACCTGGCCAGGACGGCGGCGTAGGCGTCGCCGGGCTTTACGGCGCGGTCTATGTTCTGGCAGGCGGACAGGCCGGCAAGCAGGGCTGCGGCGGCGCCGCAGCGAAATAATAGGTGACGCATAATGTCTCGACCCGCTCTGATTTGGAGGGGGTCGAAGCTAAGAATGATCCGGCCCCGCGTATTAGGGAGATTCTAGACTATCAGCTATAATTGCTGACTGCCGTCTGTATGGGCGGTAATTTTCAAACCCACGTCCGGGCCATGCCTTTTATAGGCATAACCTCAGCCCTGGCGCCAGTCCATAGAGGTCAATAATATGTCTGTTGCCGACATCAACAAAGCCGATATCGTTTCGCAATTCCAACGCGCCCAAGGCGATACCGGCTCCCCCGAAGTTCAGGTGGCTCTGCTCACCGCCCGCATCAACGAGCTGACCGGTCACTTCAAAGAACACATGAAGGACCACCATTCGCGCCGCGGTCTGCTGCGCATGGTCAGCCGCCGCCGCAAGCTGCTCGACTACCTCAAGGGCCGCAATCCCGACGCGTATCGCGCTCTGATCGAAAAACTCGGTCTGCGCAAGTGATCGACGGGGCAGGCTCCCCGGGGTCGAGAGCCCCATGAACATAACCGTGGTCGATGCGATCTTGTCGCAGCGGCCACGGTTTTTTAATTTTAGGAATAATCAGTCATGTTCAATAAAGTGACCAAGACGTTCCAGTATGGCCAGCACACGGTTACGCTGGAAACTGGCGAGATCGCCCGCCAGGCTTCCGGCGCCGTGGTGGTCTCCATTGAAGACACCGTCGTGCTGGCCACGGTGGTGGCGGCCAAGAAGGCCAAGCCCGGCCAGGACTTCTTCCCGCTGACCGTCGACTACATCGAGAAAACCTACGCCGCGGGCCGCATCCCCGGCGGTTTCTTCAAGCGCGAAGGCAAGCCTTCCGAAAAAGAAACCCTCACCTCGCGCCTGATCGACCGTCCGCTGCGTCCGCTCTTCCCCGAGGGTTTCTACAACGACGTGCAGGTGATCATTCACACGCTGTCGGTCAACCCCGAGATCGATCCCGACATCGCCGCCATGATCGGCTCGTCGGCTGCGCTGGCCATCTCCGGCATCCCCTTCAACGGCCCCATCGGCGCCGTGCGCGTGGGCTATGCCGACGGCCAGTACGTGCTCAACCCCACGGCCTCGCAGCTCAAGGACTCGCAGCTCAACCTGGTGGTCGCCGGCACGGAAACCGCCGTGCTGATGGTCGAATCCGAAGCGAAGCAGCTGTCCGAAGAAGTGATGCTGGGCGCCGTGGTGTACGGCCATGAGCAGATGCAGACCGTCATCAACGCCATCCATGACCTGGTCCGCGACGCCGGCAAGCCCGAATGGGACTGGCAGCCCGCAGCCAAGAACGAAGCGCTGATCGCCGCCGTTGCCGCCGCCGGCCAGGAAGGCCTGGTTGCCGCCTACCAGGTCCGCGAAAAGCAGGCCCGCACCACCAAGCTGCGCGAAGTCTCCGCAAGCGTGAAGGCCAAGCTGGCCGAGCAGGCCGCGGCTGCCGGCCAGGACGTCCCCTACGGCGTCACCGTTGACAACATCCTGTTCGACATGGAGGCCCGCATCGTGCGCGGCCAGATCCTGAACGGCGAACCCCGTATCGACGGCCGCGACACCCGCACGGTGCGCCCCATCAGCATCCGCCTGGGCGTGCTGCCCCGCGCGCACGGCAGCGCCCTGTTCACCCGCGGCGAAACGCAGGCCCTGGTGGTCGCCACCCTGGGCACCAAGCAGGACGAGCAGATCATCGATGCGCTCATGGGCGAATACCGCGACCGCTTCATGCTCCACTACAACATGCCGCCCTTCGCCACTGGCGAAACCGGCCGCGTGGGCGTGCCCAAGCGCCGCGAAATCGGTCACGGCCGCCTCGCCAAGCGCGCCCTGGCGGCGCTGCTGCCCGCGCACGAAGACTTCCAGTACACCATCCGCCTGGTGTCGGAAATCACCGAATCCAACGGCTCCTCGTCGATGGCCTCGGTGTGCGGCGGCTCGCTCGCCATGATGGACGCCGGCGTGCCGGTCAAGGATCACGTGGCCGGCGTGGCCATGGGCCTGATCCTGGACGAAGGCAAGTTCGCCGTGCTGACCGACATCCTGGGCGACGAAGATCACCTGGGCGACATGGACTTCAAGGTGGCCGGCACCGTCAATGGCGTGACCGCCTTGCAGATGGACATCAAGATCCAGGGCATCACCAAGGAAATCATGCAGGTGGCGCTGGCCCAGGCCCGCGAAGGCCGCCTGCACATCCTCGACAAGATGCGCGAAGCGCAAGACGGCTCGCGCGGCGAGCTGTCGGCCTTCGCCCCGCGCATGATCTCCATGAAGATCAACCCCGAGAAGATCCGCGACGTGATCGGCAAGGGCGGCGCCACCATCCGCGCGCTGACCGAAGAAACCGGCACGCAGATCGACATCCAGGACGACGGCACCATCGTGATCGCCAGCGCCGACGAGAACAAGGCCAAGGAAGCCCAGCGCCGCATCGCCGAGCTGACCGCCGAGGTCGAAGTGGGCCAGGTCTACGAAGGTTCGGTGCTGCGCCTGCTGGACTTCGGCGCCATCGTGCAGGTGATCCCCGGCAAGGACGGCCTGCTGCACATCTCCGAGATCGCCAACTACCGCATCGCCAACATCAACGATGTGCTCAAGGTCGGCCAGCAGGTCCGCGTCAAGGTCATCGAGGCCGACGACAAGGGCCGCCTGCGCCTGTCGATCAAGGCGCTCGGCGGTATCGAACAGCAGCAACAGCCCGAAACCGCCCCGCAGGCCGAATAAGCCCGCAGGTTCGTTTTTCAAAAGCCCCTTTAAGGGGCTTTTTTGCTGCCGAGCCGCCTCGAGGCAAAAACGGCCCCCTCGGGGGGCAGCAAGCGCGTAGTGCGCAGCGTGGGGGCGTTTTTTTGCTGCCGAGCCGCCTCAAAGCAAAAACGGCCCCCTCGGGGGGCAGCAAGCACGTAGTGCGCAGCGTGGGGGCGTTTCTTGTCCGCCGGCACCTGCGCCAATGCCTGCCGTTTCGGGGTAAAGTCAGGGCACTTCGCAACCGAAGAAGGTCCGATGCATGGCAACAGGGCGGTGGCTGCTGCTTGGTGTATGGGGGATCCTGCTGCTGGCAGGGTGTTCATCGACGCCGCCAGGCAAGGACGGCGGCACGCCGAACGGCGAGTCCATGTCGGTCGACCAGATGGTGCAGACCGACTTCAACCGCACCGTCACCATGGCCATGCGCGACAACCTCAATGGCTTGTACGTGCTGCTCGACAAGCTCTACCGCCGCAATCCGCGCGAATGGCGCAAGAGCGGCCAGGCCGACGAGAAAGCCGCCGTGCAGCGGGTCAAGACGCTGATCGAGCAGCGCCAACCGCCCGCGGGCCTGGCCGGCCTGCGCGATGTCCAGATCCTGGCCGTCGCGCTCAACCCCAATTATTCGGACGACCGGGTGGCGGCCTTCGTCTACGGCCTGGCCGACACCATCATTGCCGCCCATGGCGACAAGGTGCGCTTCCATGCCCTCGACGTGCTGGACGGCCAGCGCATCTACAACGCGGCGCGCAATGTGGAGGCCGCGGACTGGCTGCTGTCCACGCGTCGTGCGCCCGGGGGCGGCCCCTTGCTGCTGTCCAATGAGATGGGGGACGGCAAGGTCAATTTGAGTTTTGAACGGGAATTCGGCGCCCTCATCGGCCGCCTGGACCTGGAGGCCAATCTTCTGGGCGAAAATATACGGCGCATCGGCATCAACTATGCACAAAGCCTGATGTTCTTCAATTTCCTGCCCGTGCGCTGACCGGAATCGCCATCGTGATCGATCTTTCCACCATACAAGCCGCCCGCCAGCGCCTGCAGGGGCAGGTGCTCAAGACGCCCTTCATGCTGTCGCGCACGCTGTCCGACATGCTGGGTGCGAAAATCTGGCTCAAGTTCGAGAATCTCCAGTTCACGGCTTCGTTCAAGGAACGGGGGGCGCTCAACCGCATGCTGGCCCTGTCGCCGCAAGAGCGCGCCAAGGGCGTCATCGCCGTATCGGCGGGCAACCATGCGCAAGGGGTGGCCTATCACGCGCAGCGCATGGGCGTGCCGGCCGTGATCGTCATGCCGCGCTTCACGCCCACGGTCAAGGTGGCCAACACGCGGCGTTTCGGCGCCGAGGTGGTGCTGGCGGGCGACACGTTCGACGATGCCCAGGCGCATGGCTATGAACTCGTCGGGCAGCGCGGCCTGGTCATGATCCATCCTTACGACGACGAAGCCATCATCGCGGGGCAGGGCACCTTGGCGCTGGAAATGCTCGAGGACCAGCCCGACCTGGACCTCCTGGTCATCGCCATCGGCGGCGGCGGACTGATCTCGGGCGTCGCCACCGCGGCCAAAGGCATCAAGCCCGGCATCCAGGTCATCGGCGTGCAGACCGAGCGCTTCCCCGCCATGTATGCGGCCGTGCACGGGCGCGACATGCAACCGGGGCAATACACCATTGCCGAGGGCATCGCGGTGAAGTCGCCCGGGCGCATCACCCGGAAAATCGTCGGCGACCTGGTCGACAGCATCGAACTGGTCAGCGAGGCCGACATCGAGCATGCCATCGTGGTGCTGCTCGAAATCGAGAAAACCGTGGTCGAAGGCGCCGGCGCGGCCGGCCTGGCGGCCTTGCTGAGCGCCCGCGCGCGAGGGCAGACCGGCTGGTTCCAGGGCAAGCGCGTCGGCCTGGTGCTGACCGGCGGCAATATCGATCCGCTCATGCTGGGCGAACTCATCGAACGCGGCATGGTGCGGGCCGGCCGGCTCGCCCGCGTGCGCGTGAGCGCGCGCGACGTGCCGGGCTCGCTCGCCCACATCACGGCCACTGTGGCAGAAGCGGGCGCCAACATCGACGAGGTGCACCACCAGCGCGCGTTCACGATGCTGGCGGCGCAGAACGTCGATGTCGAGCTCGTGTTGCAAACGCGCGGCCGTACCCATCTCGCCAGCGTGCTGGATGCCTTGCACGCCGCGGGCTTC
>DASWPO010000329.1:0-5601 GCA_036404015.1 Bordetella sp.
AGGCCGAAGGTGTAGTCGGTGTAGAGCGTGCTGCGGCGCCCGTGGCCGGCCTGCGCATACAGCAGCACCGCATCGATGGTCAGCGGGTCGATCTTCCACTTCCACCAGTCGCCGCGCCGCCGGCCGCTCTGGTAGGGCGAGCTGGCGCGCTTGAGCATGAAGCCCTCCACGCCGCGCTCGCGCGATTCCTCGCGCAGCGCGGCGGCTTCTTCCCAGCCGGAAGACCGCACCAGGGGCGACAGACAGAGCCGCGGCTGAGGATACCGCTGCAGCAACGCTTCCAGCCGGTGGCGTCGTTCCCGCTGCGGCAGTTCGCGCAGGTCTTGGCCATCCAATTCCAGCAGGTCGTACGCCAGCATCCGAACCGGCGCCTCGGCCAGCCACCTGGGGCCGGGTTTCAGCCGCTGGATGCGGGTCTGCAGCGCCGAGAACGGCATCGGCCCCGCTGCGCCGTCCTGCCAAGCCAGCAGTTCGCCGTCCAATACGCAGTCCGCGCCCAGGGCCGCCATCGCGGTCTCGACCTCGGGAAAGCGCCCGTCCAGGCGCTCTTCGCCGCGCGACCACAGCGCCACTTCCCCGTGACGCCGAATCAACTGCGCACGAATGCCGTCCCATTTCCATTCGACCAGCCAATCGCCGAGGGGACCCAGACTCGCCGGCTCGCCTTCCAGCGGCGAGGCCAGGAAGAAGGGATAAGGTTGCCGACGGTCTTCCGGAAGTTCTTCCGGGCTGAGCAGCAGCGACAGGAACGCCGGGCTGGGCGTCCACGCCCCCAGCATGCGCTGGGCGATGCGCGCGATCGGCACGCCCGACATCTGCGCCAGGGCCTGCTGCACCATGCGCTGCGACACGCCCACCCGCAGCGCGCCCGTCAGCAGCTTATTGAAAACCAGCCGCTCATCGAACCGCAAGGCGAGCCAGGCAGCGACGACGACCTCGCGGCGCTCGGCCTCGTCGCGATTGGCCAAGGGCAACAAAACGTCTTCGATCCAGTCCGCCAAACTCCTTTCTAGCGCAGGCTGCACCGGATCGGGCACCAGAAGTGCCAGGGTCTCGGCCAGATCGCCCACTTGATCGTAGCTGGCATCGACCAGCCAGGGCGGGGTGTGCGACGCCGCGGCGGCCCAGGCGCGCAATTCGCCCGTGCCCGCGATCTTGCGGCGCGCGCTGGTGATCTTGCTGCCCGCCAGCAGGTACAGCGCCCATGCCGCATCGCGCGGCGGCGCCTCGCGGAAGTACGCCGCCAGCGCCGCGCGCTTGTCCAAGGTGGCGGTGGAGCGGTCCAGTTCCTGGTACAGCGCCGCGAATCGCTTCATGTCCGGGGTCGCCTCCTTTTACCCTATTCTTCGTCGCCGTACTGCGTGGCCAGCGTCTCGGCGGCCACGCCGGCCTCGTTGAGCGTGCGCACCAGCGCATGGGTATCGCCGTGCGTGGCGATCACGCGCGCCGCGCCGGTCTCGTGGATGGTGCGCAGCAGATCCGGCCAGTCCGCATGGTCGGAGACGACGAAACCGCGGTCCATGTTGCGCCGCCGCCGGTTGCCGCGCAGCCGCATCCAGCCCGAGGCGAAACCTTGCTGGGCCTTGCGGAACCGCCGCAGCCACGCGCTGCCAGCCGCCGAGGGGGGCGCCAGGACCAGTTCGCCGGCGAAGCCCGCGCCGGCCGCCGGCGCGGCGCCCTCGGCGTCGATGACCAGCCGCGTGTCCGCCATGGCCACGCCCGCCTGCCGGTACACGTCGACCCCGGCGGCGATGGCGCCGTGCAGGTAGACCGGCCGGTCGACGAGCGGCGCCAGTTCCGCCAGTATCCGCTGCGCCTTGCCCAGCGCATAGCAATAGAGGATGGCGGCCTCGCCGCGCGCGGCGCAGCGGTCGCGCCACTGCACGATCTCACGCGCCACGTCGACGGTGGCGGGCCAGCGGTAAATCGGCAGGCCGAAGGTCGCTTCAGTGATGAAAGTGTCGCAGGGCACGACTTCGAAGGGGCTGCAGGTAGGATCGGGCTGGCGCTTGTAGTCGCCGGACACCACCCATACTCGGCCTCCTGCCTCGATGCGTACCTGGGCCGAACCCAGCACATGGCCGGCGGGGTGCAGGGACACGCGAGCCTTGCCCAGGGTGAAGGGTTCGCCGTAGCCGCGCGGGCGATAGTCCTGCCTGCCCAGCCGCCATCGCAGGATGGGCAGGCCCTCGGCGCTGGTGTGGTAGCAGCCCATGCCTGCCCGGGCATGGTCCCCGTGGCCGTGCGTCACCACCGCGTTGGGCACAGGCCGCCACGGATCGATAAAGAAATCGCCATCCGGGCAGTACAGGCCTTCGGGGCGAAGTTGCACGAGGTCAGGCATGGCGGGCTCCCGCGTCCAGCGGCGCATCGCGCATCGAGGACGTCTGAGAATGGTTATACCCCGATGTATGAAACGGACAGGTATCTGTTTCTTGCATGCGGCGATCATCCGCAACGGCGGCGCGCGGACGTCTTCCCCTTATCGTGCCGCCGAGTCATCCGCCGCTAGCCGCCGACCCAGCGAGATGGCCTCGGCGATGCCGGCAATGACTTCCTTGCGCGCCGCCGTGCCGTCCGCACGCAGCGCGTACGAGGGATGCCAAGTGGCGACCAGCCAGGCCTCGCCCAGCCGCACCGGCGCGGCCAGATGATCCTGCAGGCTGGCGGTGCGTCCCAGGACGGCGCCTAGCGCGGTGGCGCCCAGGGTGATGATGACGGCGGGCCGCACGCGCGCCAGCTCCTCTTGCAACCAATGCGCGCAGGCCTCGACCTCGCGCTGCGCCGGCGTCTTGTGCATGCGCCGCTTGCCGCGCGCGGTCCACTTGAAGTGCTTGACCGCGTTGGTCAGAAAGAGCGAGTCGCGCGGCACGCCGGCGCGGCGCAGCGCCTCGTCCAGCACCTGGCCGGCCGGGCCGATGAAGGCGCGGCCGGCCAGGTCTTCATGGTCGCCGGGCTGTTCGCCGATCAGCATCAGGCGCGCCGTCTCGGGGCCTTGGCCCGGCACGGGCTGCGTGGCGTGGCGCCAGAGCTCGCAGCGGCGGCACAGTTCGAGCGACGTCGGGGCTGCGCGCAGCGGCTGCGCACGCGGCGCGTCGACCGCGATCCGCCGACCGGGCATGACTCCCACGGCGCTGGCCTGCCCAACTTGGCGCGCGCCATGGCGCGCCTCGGCGACCATGGCGGGTATCAGCGGCCCCTCGGGCAGGCCTTTCCAGAAGCGCACCGGCATGCGCTGGTGCAACGCGGTTTCGTTCAGGCGGGCGGGATTGAAGATGCTCTTGTAATAGAGCAGCCACAGCGGCTCGATCCGGTCAGCCGCGGTGTCGGCTCGCATCGCCCGGGCATCGGCGGGCGCGTCCGTGATCTGTAATGCCTGGCCGTTCCACAGGGCCGCGCCAAACGGGGTGCCGATACACCATGTCGTGGCGCCCATACGCCGGGAGAAATGTTCCGCCGCATCGGCCAGCACGTCGTGCTCGGGTTCGTACCAGGCCAGATACTGCGGTATGCCGGCGCCCTCGCGCCGACGGAAGCGCACATAGGCAATCATGTCGTGCCTGGCGCGCCGCACGGCCCTGGCCATGGCGTTCAGCCGCGCGCCGTCCCCGTCGGCGGCCGACGCCACGGCGCGGTCGCCATGCCGCCAGCGCCACAGCACGCGGTACAGAAAGGCCCAGCGGTCCGGCGAACGGTACAGCGCGGCGTCGCGCAGCAAGGCGGCGAGGCCCTTCGAGATGCGCACGGCGGGCGCGGCGTTCCCGGCGCCGGCCGGCGGCGCTGGCGCCATGCCGGCCGGCGCAGGCGCGGGTCCAGGCGCGGCATAGTCCAGCGCCATTTGCTGCGCGCCGCGACCCGCCGTGCCGGCGCGCTCGGTCCAGGTCACCGCCTCGGGCGGCCAGCCGGCCGCCAGCGCCCGCAGCGCCTGCGCGCGCCAGCCCGCATAGCCGCCTTCGACCGCCAGCGCGGGCATAGTGCCGATAGTCATAGCAAGGACAGCTGCACCGGCGCAGCCGTCAGCGCACGCCGCAATTGTTCCGAAGGGGGTTCGGCCAGGCCGGGCCGGTAGTCCTGCACGACGATGAAGGGCTTGACCTTCTCCATGGCGCAGCGCAGACGCACCAGGTCTTGATAGCGGATAGCACGCAGGCAGCGCAGTTCCACCAGCCGTTTGGCATTGCGCACGCCGATGCCCGGCACGCGCGCGATCAGGCGCTGCGGCGCACGGTTCAGGTCGACCGGGAAGGCCTCGCGATGCGCCAGCGCCCAGGCCAGCTTGGGATCGATATCCAGCGGCAGGTCGCCCGCCTGCTGGAACAGTTCCTCAGCCCGGAACCCATAGCCGCGCAGCAGGAAGTCCGCCTGGTACAGGCGATGCTCGCGCAACAGCGGCGGCGGCTGCGCGGGCAGCGTCGAGGGGCTGTCGGGTATGGGGCTGAACGCGGAGTAATACACACGCTTGAGGTGGTACGCGCCGTACAGCGCCTGGGCTGTCTGCAGGATGGTGCGGTCGTCGGCCTCGTCCGCGCCCACGATCATCTGCGTGCTTTGTCCCGCCGGGGCGCTGCGCCGCTTCTCTTCGCGCGCCTCTTCTTGCGCCAACCGGATTGACCCCATGGTCCGCTTGATGGTGCGTGCGTCTTTTTCAGGCGCCAGGCGATGCAGGCCGCCGTCGGTAGGGAGTTCGATGTTCACGCTGAGCCGATCGGCGTACCGGCCCGCGAGGGTGATCAGCCGTGGATCGGCATCGGGGATGGTCTTGAGGTGAATGTAGCCGCGAAAGCTGTGCGCCTCGCGCAGCGTCTGTGCTACGTCGACCAACTGTTCCATGGTGTAGTCGGCGCTGCGGATAATGCCGGAACTGAGGAACAAGCCATCGATATAGTTGCGGCGATAAAAGTCCAGCGTCAGATCGATGACTTCGCGGGGCAAGAATCGTGCTCGCGGGACATTGCTGGAGCGCCGGTTTACGCAATATTGGCAGTCGTACTGGCAGAAGTTGGTCAATAGGATCTTCAGCAGGGACACGCAACGCCCGTCTGGGGTGAAGCTGTGGCAGATGCCGGCGCCCGTACTGGCGCCCAACCCGTCGCGTCCACGCGAGTCCCGCTTGGGGGCACCGCTGCTGGCGCATGAAGCGTCGTATTTCGCCGCATCCGCCAGGATCTCAAGTTTGGTGGATAGCTCCATGTGCCCAAGTACTGTATTTTTATACAGTATTATAGGTGCGGCTACGAAAATGGCAAATGTGCCTGTTATCGGCCTGCCCCATCAAGGCAGCAACCATATGGACTCACCGTCACAAGCGCGGCAGCACCTACTATTTCTGCCGCGCCGTCCCGCACCCACGGTATAGCCGAAGGGCATGGCCCGCAGGATGCGCCGGTAGTCGCTGCTGGCAAGAGTTCCCGCCGAACAGCCGCTCACCCATGAACGTGTCCCGCGTGGCGTCATCCATGCCGGCATGGATGGAGCAACTTAGAGCATCACGCCATCCTGAGGCACCAGGGGGCGTGGCAGATTGGTGTCGCCGAGCAGCCCTCCCACGCTGATCTCGACGTTGCGACAGAGCGCGTCCAGCGGCAAGTTGTTCGGCAGCAG
>DASWPO010000330.1:0-5257 GCA_036404015.1 Bordetella sp.
GGCCCGGTGGCGACCATGGCGATCCTGCTGCCGATCACCTTCTACGTGCCGCCGGCGGGCGCCCTGATCATGCTGGCCGGCATTTACTATGGCGCTCAATATGGCGGCTCGACCACCTCGATCCTGATGAACATGCCCGGAGAGGCGGCAAGCGTCGTCACCTGCCTCGACGGCCACCAGATGGCGCGCAACGGCCGGGCGGGCGCGGCGCTGGCCATTGCCGCGTTGGGCTCGTTCTTTGCCGGCAGCGTGGCCACGCTGCTCCTGGCCGCCTTTGCGCCGCCGCTGGCCGAGGTTGCCTTCAAGTTCGGCCCGGCCTAATATTTCTCGCTGATGGTGCTGGGCCTGGTGGGCGCGGTCGTGCTGGCCTCGGGCTCGCTGCCCAAGGCCATCGCGATGATCCTCCTGGGCCTGCTGCTGGGCATGGTGGGCACCGATGTCAACTCGGGCGTGGCGCGCTTCGATTTCGGCATTGCCGAGATGCAGGACGGCATCGACTTCGCCATCGTGGCCATGGGCGTGTTCGGCTTCGCCGAGATCATGAACAACCTGGAGCAGAAGGAAAACCGCGTGGATGTCACCGACAAGGTGGGCACGCTGTTTCCCAACAAGCAGGAGTTCAAGGAGGCCTACCCCGCCGTGCTGCGCGGCACGGCGCTGGGCTCGGCGCTGGGCATCCTGCCGGGCGGCGGCGCGGTGCTGTCGTCCTTCGCCTCATATACGCTGGAAAAGAAGATCACCCGCGAGCCGCAGCGCTTCGGCAAGGGCCACCCCGCCGGCCTGGCCGGCCCCGAGTCGGCCAACAATGCCGCCGCGCAGACTTCGTTCATTCCGCTGCTGACGCTGGGCATACCCGGCAACGCGGTGATGGCGCTGATGGTCGGCGCCATGACCATCCACAGCATCCAGCCCGGCCCGCAAGTCATGACCAGCCATCCCGACCTCTTCTGGGGACTGATCGCCTCGATGTGGATTGGCAACCTGATGCTGGTGATACTGAACCTGCCGCTGATCGGCCTGTGGATCAAGCTGCTGAAGGTGCCCTACCGCGTGCTGTTCCCGGCGATCCTGGTGTTCTGCACGATCGGCGTGTATTCGCTGAACTACAACACCTTCGACATCCTGATGACGGCCGGCTTCGGTCTGGTGGGCTATCTGTGGTCCAAGCTCAAGTGCGAGGGCGCGCCGCTGCTGCTGGGCCTGGTGCTGGGCCCCATGATGGAAGAAAACTTCCGCCGCGCCCTGCTGCTGTCGCGCGGCGACTATGCCACCTTCGTCACGCGTCCGCTGTCGGCGTCGTTGCTGGCCGTTGTCGTGGTGCTGGTGATCGTGGTGGCCCTGCCCTCGATCCGCAAGAAGCGCGAAGAGACGTTCGTTGAAGAGGAGTGATCCGCGCCAGCCGCGCGCAAAACAAGCGCGCAGTCCGTCGATAGCCACCAGCCCTTCCCGGCGGATATCTGGCGCCCTCTCCAGCCGCCTCAGCGCGGCTTTCCATACCTATCGCCCGGGGAGGGGCTTTCTTTCCTTTTAGAACATCCGTTCACAATCGTCAGGAAAGGAAAGGGTAAATTGATAAAGCCAGAACAACCAAGGAGAAAATCATGGCGTACTCACGACAGCTTTTCCGGCGTACGGGTCTTGCCGCCGCGACCGTGGCATTTGCCGGCCTTGCCTTTACGGGCTGCACCACGAATTCCCAGAAAGATACGGGCAGCGTTTCCAACCAGCGCTCGGAAATCAATGCCGGGGCCGATTCGACCTTGTCCAAGCTGTATCAATCAACGTCCCAGGCACAGAGCCTTGTCAGCCAGGCCAAGGGGGTTTTGATCTTCCCCTCCGTCATCAGCGCCAGCTTCATCGTGGGCGGCGAATACGGCAAAGGCGTCTTGCGCGAAGGCGGCAAGCCTGTTGCCTACTATTCCACCGCATCGGGTTCGCTGGGCTTTCAGGCCGGCGCGCAGTCTCGCGCCACGGTGCTGCTTTTCATGACGGACGACGCCCTGGCCGCGTTCAAGAAAAGCCAGGGATGGACGGTGGGCGCCGACGCCACGGTGGCGATCGCCAAGATCGGAGCCAACGGCAGCATCGATACGAACACCGTGAAACAGCCTGTCGTAGGCTTCGTCCTCAATAATGCGGGGCTGATGGCCGGCGTCTCCATCGACGGGACCAAGATCACGCGCGATACCGCGCTGTAGCCACCAGGCAAGCCCCAGGACGCGGCCCGCGCTTTCCAAAAGCGCTCCGGGCCCGCAAACAAACACCCCCGAAGGCCGGGATTTTGCCCAGCCCTCGGGGGTGTTTTCATGCCTGGACGGCAAACGGCAGAAACCGCTGCCTGAAAGGCTTTCAGGCCTTGATCGCCAGGGCGTCGATACGCGCCTTGGCCTGCTCCAGGCCGGCCGTGGCGGACTCGGGGCCCATGGCCATGCCTTCGGCGGCGACGAAGGTAATGCCGGTCATGCCCAGGAAGCCCAGGATCTGGGTCAGGTAGGGGGTCAGCGTGTCGTGGGGGGTGCCTTCGGCCTTGCCGCCGCGGGCGCCCAGCACGATGACTTCCTTGCCCGTGACCAAGCCTTCGGGCACGCCCTCGGGGGTGTAGCGGAAGGTCACGCCGGCGCGGGAGACGTAGTCGATATAGCTCTTGAGCTGGGCCGGCAGGCTGAAGTTGTAGATCGGCACGGCGAACACGATGCGATCGGCATCGAACAGTTCGGCGACCAGGCTGTCGCTGAAGGCCACGACTTCCTTCTGGGCGGCAGAACGGGCATCGGCGGGCGTGAAGAGCGCACCGATGGTGGCGCCGTCAAAATACGGGACAGGCTGGGCGCCCAAGTCACGCACGGTGATCGTGCCGGCGGGATCCGCCTGCTTGATCCTGGCGGTGAAGTGGTCGACCAAAACCTTGGTCTTCGAGTTCTCGCCCAGGATCGACGATTTGATGACGAGGGTCTTCATGAATATCTCCGGAAAGGGAGGCGGTAGCTCGCCGCCTGAACATGACCGACACTCTAAAGCAGCTGATTATTTGCATAAATCTGATTAAGATGAACTCTAAGTTCCAAAAATAGAACAGTCCGGAGTCGAATCCGTCATGCAAGACCTCAATGACCTGTACTACTTCGCCCAAGTCGTGGAACAAGGCGGGTTCAGCGCCGCGGCACGCATGCTGGATATACCCAAGTCGCGCCTGTCGCGCCGGATTTCGCAACTGGAAGAGCGGCTGGGCGTGCGGCTGCTGCAGCGCACGACGCGGCGCCTGCGCCTGACGACGGCCGGTGAGCGCTACCTGCGCTACTGCCGGGAAATGACCGCCTCGGCGCGCGCCGCCGAAGATGCCATGCGGCAGCTCCAATCCGAGCCCTCGGGCCCGGTGGTGATCAGTTGCCCGGTATCCCTGGCCCAGCAGATCCTGGCGCCGCTCTTGCCCGAATTCCTGGATACCTGGCCGGCCGTCTCGGTGCAGATGCTGGTGACCAATCGGCGGGTCGATCTGATCCGCGAAGGCGTGGACCTGGCGCTACGCGTGCGCACACGCCTGGACACCGACGCCGAGCTGGTGGTGCGGCGCTTCGGCACGGCCATGAGCACGCTGGTTGCCAGCCCGGCCTATCTGCAGCGCCATGGCATGCCGGAATCGCCCCAGGACCTGGTGAACCACACCACGCTCAGCTTCAACGACCCGCAGCCCGAGGTGCACTGGACGCTGCGCAATCTGCAGGGCGAAGAAATGGAAGTGACGGTTCAGCCGCAGCTGTGCTGCAACGACTTCATCATGCTGACGCAGGCGGCGGTACGCGGCCGAGGCGTGGCATTGCTGCCCGATGAAGCCGTGCGTGAGGAGATGCGCCGCGGCCAGTTGGTGCGGGTGCTGCCGGACTGGCGCTCGCCTGAGGGGATACTGCACTGCATCTACCCCTCGAGGCGGGGCATGATGCCGGCGGTGCGGGCGCTGCTGGATTTCCTGTCGGAACGCCTGCCGCCCGCCTACCGCCACGTCGACATGCCGCCTGAAAGCCAGGCGGCATGAACCGCTGAACCCCGGAGGCCTAGGCCGTCTGGGTGGCAGCCGCCTTGCGCTCGCGCAGCACCTTGCGCACGAAGGCGCCAACCTGCAGCACGATCAGCAGCGCGCTGGCCGCCACGAACCAGGCGCTGATGGGACGCTGGATGAAGATCCCCATGTCGCCGCGCGACAGCAGCAGCGCGCGGCGGAAGTTTTCTTCGACCATGGGGCCCAGCACGAAGCCCAGCAGGATCGGGGCCACCGAAAACTCCAAGGTCATGAAGAGCGCGCCGATGATGCCGAAGGCCAGCACTTCCCAGATCTGGAAGAGGTTGTTCTGCGTGCTGAACACACCCACCGCGATGAAGAACAGGGCCGACGGGAACAGGTAGCGGTACGGTACCTGCAGCATCTTCACCCACACGCCGATCATCGGCACGTTGAGCACCATCAGCAGCACGTTGCCCACCCAGAAGCTGGCGATCAGGCCCCAGAAGATGTCCGGGTGCTCGGTGATCAGCTGCGGACCGGGCTGGATGCCCTGGATCAGCAGCGCGCCCAGGATCAGCGCCATCACCGCATCGCCGGGGATGCCCAGGCTCATGGTGGGGATGAAATCGACCTGCGTCTTGGAGTGCGAGGAGGCTTCGGGCCCGGCCACGCCGGCGATCATGCCGGTGCCGAACTTCTCGGGCGTCTTGGACAGCTTGCGCTCGAGCGCGTACGAGATGAAGGTGGTGATGGTGGGGCCGGTGCCCGGCATGGCGCCGAAGATGGTCCCGACCAGCGTGCCGCGCACCATGGGAAAGAAGGCCTGCTTCAGCTCGGACAGGCTGGGCCGCATGTCGCGGATGCGCAGGTTGGTGGTGCTGGTGTTGATCGAGGCCATGCGGTTGGCGCTCATCAGGAAGTCGGCCACGCCGAACAGGCCCATTGACACCGCCACCAGTTCCAGGCCGTCGGACATGTCGACCAGGCCGAAGGAAAAGCGGATCTGCCCGGTGTTGACGTCGGTGCCGGCCACGCCGGCTAGCAGGCCGAACAGCGTCATGGCCACGCCCTTGAGCGGCGAACCGCGCGACATGGTGGCGCCGGCCAGCAGGCCCAGCAGCATGATGGAGAAGATCTCGGTGGGGCCGAACTTGAAGGCGATCTCGACCAGCAGCGGCGAGGCGAAGATCATCACCAGGATGCCGAACGACGCCGCGAAGAACGAGCAGATCATCGTGATGCCCAGCGCCGTGCCGCCCT
>DASWPO010000331.1:0-6282 GCA_036404015.1 Bordetella sp.
AGCGCACGAGCGTGACGGGGGTGCTTTGCGTCCAGGTGCGGCGGGTGAGCAGCAGGCAGGGCTGGGCCGACTCCATCTCGAGCTGGCGGGCCTGGTCGGCGGTGGGCAGGACGGCGTCGATGACGTGCTCGATCTGGTCACAGGGCACGTTGCGCAGCAGGTATTCGGAGGGCTGGACCTGGGTGAAGTCCTGCTGGCCGAACTGCGGCGCGGCCAGCGGGTTGACGTAGCGGTCTTCCAGCTGCACGGGCACGCCGTCCTCGCGATGCACGCACAGGGTGTGGAAGACCGACATGCCGATGTCCAGGTCGAGCGCGGTGGAGATGTCCAGCGGCGCGGAGACGCGCTCGCTCACCAGCACGTCGCAGTGGTAGTCATGGCCGCGGCGGCGGATTTCTTCAGCCAGGTTGGCGATGTGCAGCAGGGTGGACTGCGGCTTTTCGCGCGCCACGAAGCTGCCCACCCCGGCGATGCGCTCGACCTGGCCCTGGGCCGACAGCTCGCGCAGGGCGCGGTTGACCGTCATGCGCGAGATGCCGAACTGCGCGACCAGTTCGTGCTCGGACGGCAGCCGGTACCCGGCCGGCCAGGTGCCGCTCATGATGTTGCGCACGATGAAATCCTTGACTTGCTGGTACAGGGCCACGGAGCCGGAAGAGGCCTGGATGCTGGTCATGAATCGGGACGGTATCGGGGTTGCGTGTCTGAGGCTGGGGCGCCGGGCGGGGGATGCCCGCCAGGACGGCGCCTTGGATGACCTGATTGTCACATGGTGGTCTATACAACTGGCCTGGGGTATTCCCGGCTTTCTGTCTCGGCCGGCTTTCTTTATCTTGTGTACAAGTTTGGATTTTACAGAAGAATCATGCCCAAGCATTCCACCGCTACCCCGGCGGCCGCGTGGATCGACAAATTCCCGCAAGCCCTGTCCGGCGCTGCGCAAGGCCCGCTGGCCGGCCTGCGCTTTGCCGCCAAGGACAATATCGACGTGGCCGGCGTGCCCACCACGGCGGCGTGTCCCGCCTACGCCACCACGCCCGCGGCGCACGCGGCCGTGGTGGCGCGGCTGCTCGCGGCCGGCGCCGGCCTGGCGGGCAAGACCAACCTGGACCAGTTCGCCTGCGGCCTGAACGGCACGCGTTCGCCCTACGGCGCCGTGCCCAACGCCTTCGACGCGGCTTATGTCAGCGGCGGGTCGAGTTCCGGTTCGGCGTATGCGGTCGCGCGCGGCGAAGTCGATTTCGCCTTGGGCACCGACACGGCGGGTTCGGGCCGGGTGCCCGCGGGCTTGAACAATATCGTGGGCCTCAAGCCCAGCAAGGGACTGGTTTCGATGCATGGCGTGCTGCCGGCGGCGCAGAGCGTGGATTGCGTCTCCATCTTCGCGCGCACGGTGGCCATGGCGGTCCGGGTGCTGGAAGTGGCCATGGGCTACGACGCGCGCGATCCGTATTCGCGCCCGATGGCGTTGGCGGCGCAGGCGCTGCCGGCGCGTTTTCGCTTCGGCGTGCCGGCGGCGCCCGAATTCTTCGGCGATGCGCTGGCGCGGGCGGCGTTCGGCCTGGCCGTCGAGCAGTTGCGGGCGCTGGGCGGCACGCCCGTGCCGATCGACTACACGCCGCTGGCCGAGGCGGCCGGCCTGCTCTATGAAAGCGCCCTGGTGGCCGAACGCTATGCCGCCATCCGCGACTTCTTCGATGCGTCGCCCGATGCGGTGATCGAACCGGTGCGCACCATCGTGGGCGCCGGCACGCGCTATGCGGCCGCCGATGTCTTCGACGCGCAGCATCGGCTGCAGGCCCTGGGCCAGCAGGCCCGCGCGCTGTGGCAGGGCATGGACATCCTGTGCGTGCCCACCGCGCCCACGCATTGCACGATAGACGCCATGCTGGCCGAGCCGGTGCTGCGCAATCGCGAGCTCGGCTACTACACCAATTTCGTCAACCTGCTCGATTATGCCGCGCTGTCGGTGCCCGCGAGCCTGCGGCCCGACGGCCTGCCTTTCGGCGTCACGCTGATCGGCCAGGCCGGCAGCGACTGGCAACTGGCCGAGCTGGGCCAGCGCCTGCATCACGCCAGCGGGCTGACGCAGGGCGCCACGGGCGAACCGCTGCCCGAACCCGAACCCGTCGCCGCCCTGCGGCCCACGGCCGCCACGCACCTGCCGCTGGTCGTGGTGGGGGCGCACCTGTCGGGCCTGTCGCTCAACGGCCAACTCACCGAACTGGGCGCGAGCCTGGCCGAAGCGGTGCGGACCGCGCCGCGCTACCGGCTGTATGCGCTGCCCGGCGCCGCGCCGCGCCGGCCGGGGCTGCGGCGGGTGGGCGAGGGCGGCGCGTCCATCGCGGCCGAGGTCTGGCAGGTGCCGCTTGCCGCCGTGGGACGCTTCCTGGCCCAGGTGCCGCCGCCCCTGGGGCTGGGCAGCGTCGAGGTGGCCGACGGCCGCTGGCTGCACGGTTTCATCTGCGAAGGGCATGCGTTCGACGGCGCCGAGGACGTCAGCCGCCACGGCGGCTGGCGCGCCTACCTGGCCAGCATGCCCTGAATCGTCTTTGCTGTACTGCATTCCGCTTTTGTCCGTGCCTTCGACCCTCAATCGACATCCAGGAGTTCGCCATGAGTAAAGTGCCTTCTTCCCCCGCTTCCCTGCTATCGAGCGCCGGCCGCCGGCGCGCCTTGCGCTCGGCCGCCGGCCTGTTCGGCGTGCTGGCCGCGCCCGCGCTGGTGCGGGCGCAGACCTTGCCCAAGATCCGCATCGGCTTCTGGCCGGTGGCCGCGGGCCTGCCTTTCTTCGCGGCGGTGGACAAGGGTTATTTCAAGGAGGCCGGGCTGGACGTCGAACCGCTGAAGTTCGCCAGCGCCCAGCTGGTGATCGAGGCCATCCTGGCCGGCCGCGCCGAAGGCAGCGCCAACGGCACGGCCTCGGCGGCGCTGGGGCTCGGCGAGATCGCCCAGCCCGGCCTGCTGAAGATTTTCTGCGCCAACCCGACGAACCAGAAATTCGTGCTCGATGAGTTCCTCGTCGCCAAGGACAGCCCGATCCAATCCATCGCCGAGCTCAAGGGCAAGCGCGTGGCCTCGGGCCCGGGCGTGCAGAACGTGGTGCTGGCCAAGACCGTGCTGGAGCGCGCCGGCGCCGGCAAGATGACCGTGACCGAACTGCCCATCGGCCAGCACGTGGCGGCGCTGGCCGCGGGCCAGATCGACGCGGTCTATACGCTGGAGCCCACCGGCACCGTGGGGCGCATGAACGGAACCACGCGCGCGCTGGAAGTCGGCGTGATCGCCAAGTATGTGCTGGGCGATCCCATGGCGCCCTGGTTCGGCGGCTCGGCCAGCCTGACGACGGACTTCATCAAGCAATCCCCCGATGTCGCGCGGAAATTCATCGCCGCCTACAAGCGCGGCGTCGATCTCGTGCAGCAAAAGCCCGACGAGGCGCGGCCCTCGCTCAAGGGCTACACCGCGATCGAGGGGGCGCTGACGGCCGAGGTGCCGATGTCGGACTATTTGTTCTCCGGCGATTTCAAGCCCAGCGACGTGGCCTACTTCCAGAAATTCTTCGACCTGTTCTCCGACAACGGCATTTTTTCCAAGCGCCTCATGGTCGAATCCATGCTCTACAAGGCCTGACTCCCATGGATAAGACACCTGCTTCCACGCCCACGGCCAGCGGCTGGTCGCCGCCGGTTTCCCGGGATGCGGCGCCGGCCAGGGCGCCGCTGCGCGACCGCATGCTGCCTTTCGTGGGGCCGGTGGTGCTGTTCATCATCTGGGACCTGGTGGTGCGCTTCGGCCTGATCAAGGCGATCCTGCTGCCCAGCCCCCTCGACACCTTGATCGCGCTGGCGCGCGGGCTGGCCGGCGGCGACCTGCTCACCGATTTCCTGGTGACGGTCGGCCGCACGCTCGAGTCCTTCGTCATCGCGGCCGTGGTGGGCATGCCCCTGGGCGTGCTGCTGGGCAGCAACGAGCGCGCCTACCGCAGCGTGGAGTTCCTCATCGATTTTTTCCGCTCCACGCCTTCATCGGCCCTGATCCCGCTGTTTCTTTTGATCTTCGGCGTGTCCGACATCAACAAGGTGGCGATCGCGGCCTTCGGCGCCCTGCTCATCGTGGTGTTCAACAGCGCCTACGGCGTGATCAACGCGCGCAAGCAGCGGGTCATGGCGGCCAAGGTCATGGGCGCCTCGCGCTGGCGCATCTTCAAGGACGTGCTCGTCTGGGAAAGCCTGCAGCCCAGTTTCGTGGGCCTGCGCTCGGCGGTGTCGATGGCGCTGGTGATCGTGATCGTGGCCGAGATGTTCATCGGCTCGGAGAACGGCCTGGGCCACGCCATCATCGACGCGCAGCAGGTCCTCAACGTAAAGACCATGTACGCGGCCATCCTGGCGGCGGGCGCGCTGGGCTACGTGCTCAATATCCTGTTCCTCATGCTGGAGCGGCGCGTGGTTCACTGGAGCGGAAGATAATGACCACGGTATTGAACGTCCCCGCCTACGCCGACGTGCCGGCGCCGCGTTTCGTGCCCGGCCCGACCGGCACGCACATCACTATCCGGGGCCTGACCAAGTATTTCGCCGGCTGGCCGCTGTACGAGAACTTCGATCTCGATATTCCCAAGAACCGCATCGTCTCGGTGTTCGGGCCCAATGGCTGCGGCAAGAGCACGCTCATCAACATGATCGCCGGCCTGGTGCCCATCGATCACGGCGAGATCCTCTTCGACGGCAAATCGCTGAAGGACACGCGCATCGGCTACGTTTTCCAGAACTACCGCGAGGCGCTGTTTCCCTGGATGCGCACCATCGACAATATCGCCTATCCGCTCCTGCTCGAAGGCAAGAGCAAGACGGAGGTCGACCGCCGCATGCAGGAGCTGGTGGCCTCGTTCGACGTGAAGTTCGATCTCAAACGCTATCCCTATGAGCTTTCCGGCGGCCAGCAGCAGACGGCCTCCATCATGCGCGCCCTGGCGCCGCGGCCCGAGGTGCTGTTTCTCGACGAACCCTTCTCGGCGCTGGATTTCGAGATGACGCTGTTCATCAGGGAAAAGCTGCAGGAGGTCTTCATGCAGACCGGCACCACCATGATGCTGGTCTCGCACGATCTCGAAGAGGCCGTGTACCTGGCCGACCAGGTGCTGCTGCTCACCAAGCGGCCCACGCGCGTGGCCGAGATACTGAATTACGGCGATGCGCGGCCGCGCACGGTCGAGACCCTGTCGCAGCCCGGCTTCATCGAGACCAAGAAGCTCAGTCTGGAGATATTCCAACGCGAGGTGCGCCGATGAGCGCGGACACCGTACTGCATTTCGTGCGCGCCAGCGCAACCTTGCTGGGACTGCCGCTGGACGATGCGCAGGCCGGCCGGGTCGCCGCGCACATGGCCCGCACGGCCGGGATGGCGCGGCTGCTGGAAGCCGCGCCGCTGGCCGAGGACGACGAGCCGGCCGAGGTCTACCGGCCCGCGCCGTTTCCCGAAGCGCCCGGGGCCTAGCCGTTTGCCGGCGCCGCCCGCTTGCCGTTCGAGACGATCACGATGAATTTTCCCGAGATTTCCCCGGGCCATGGCCTGGACAGATTGAACGCGGTCGCGCGCGGCGAGATGACGGCGCGCGCCTGGCTGGAAGACTGCGTCGCCCGCGTCGAAACCACCGACGGCCGGGTCAACGCCTATACGCTGCGCACGTTCGAGCGCGCCCGGCGCGAAGCCGACGCCGTCGACGCGCTACGGGCCGCGGGCCAACCGCTGCCGCCCCTGGCCGGCCTGCCCTATGCGGTGAAGAACCTGTTCGACATCGAGGGCGAAGTCACGCTGGCGGGCTCCAAGGTCAACCGCAGCCACGCGCCGGCCGCCGCCGACGCGGTGCTGGTGCAGCGCCTGCGGGCGGCCGGCGCCGTGCTGGTCGGCGCGCTCAATATGGACGAATACGCCTACGGCTTTACCACCGAGAACACGCACTACGGCCCCACCTGCAACCCGCACGACCCGGCGCGCATCGCGGGCGGCTCCTCGGGCGGCTCAGGCGCCACCGTGGCGGCCGGGCAGGTGCCGGCGGCGCTGGGGTCGGACACCAACGGTTCGATACGCGTGCCTGCCTCGCTGTGCGGCGTCTGGGGGCTGAAGCCGACCTTCGGCCGGTTGTCGCGGCGCGGCAGCTATCCCTTCGTGCACAGCATCGATCATCTCGGCCCCTTTGCCGACTCGGCCGGCATGCTGGCGCGCGTCTACGACGCCTTGCAGTTTCCCGATGCCCGGGACCCGGGCTGCCACGCGCGC
>DASWPO010000332.1:0-22999 GCA_036404015.1 Bordetella sp.
ACGGGTCGGCCACCTGCTCGACGCGGCCCTGGTTCATGACCACGACGCGGTCCGACAGGGCCAGGGCCTCGGACTGGTCGTGCGTGACCAGGATGGTGGTGGTGCCCACGGTGCGCTGGATGGCGCGCAATTCGAGCTGCATTTCCTCGCGCAGCTTGGCGTCGAGGTTGGACAGCGGCTCGTCGAGCAGCAGCACCGAGGGCTTGATCACCAGCGCCCGGGCCAGCGCCACGCGCTGCTGCTGGCCGCCCGACATGCGCGCCGGATAGCGGTCGGCCAGGTGCGCCAGCCCCACCATCGCCAGCGCATCGCCCACCCGGGCGGCGCGCTCCTGCTTGCCCACGCCCTGCATTTCCAGGCCGAAGGCCACGTTCTGCGCGGCCGTCATGTGCGGGAACAGGGCATAGTTCTGGAACACCAGCCCCATGCCCCGCTTGTTGGCCGGCGTGCGGTTGAGGCTGCGGCCGGCCAGCATGATGTTGCCCGAGGTCGGTTCGAGGAAGCCGGCGATCATCTGCAGGGTGGTGGTCTTGCCGCACCCCGAAGGCCCCAGCAGCGAGATGAACTCGCCCTGCGCCACCGACAGGCTCAGCTTGTCCACGGCGACCATGTCGCCGTAGCGCTTGCCCAGCCCGTTCAAGACGAGATAGCTCATGAAAGACTTCTGCGGCCGCGGCGTGGATGAAAGGCTGAAAGGCGGGGCATCAACGCTCGATCTCGCGCGTCCAGCGCTTGTTCCAGTCGTCGCGCTGCTGGTTGACGGTGTCCCAGTCGACCACGATCAGGTCGGCGGCGCGCTGGCCGATGGGCAGGGGCACGTTGGGATCGTCCTTGGCCACGACCTTCTTGTTGACCGGCGCGGCGCCCAGGGCGACGGCCATCTTGGCCTGGCCCTCGGGCGAGGCCAGGTAGGTGAGCAGCGCCTGCGCCAGCGGGTTGGGGCTGGACTTGACGACCGGGCAGCCCGCCACCATCAGCGCGTAGGCGCCTTCCTTCGGGTAGACGAAGCCCACCGGGAAGCCGGTGTCGGCCAGCGCCTTGACGCGGCTGCTGCCCCACACGCCGATGACCGTCTGGCCGCTGGTGAACAGCTCGGTCATCTTGCCCGGCGAAGGCTCGTAGACCAGCACGTTGGGGCCGACCGCGTCCTTGAAGGTCTTGAAGCCGGGGTCGATGTTCTTCTCGCCGCCGCCGCCCAGCTTGGCGTACTCGATCAGCGAGTGCAGGCCGTAGGTGTTGTTCATCGGCGGGATGACCAGCAGCTGCTTGTACTTGGGGTCCTTCAGGTCGTTCCACGAGGTGGGCGCCGCCCAGCCCTTGTCGGCGAAGACCTTCTTGTTGTACATGATGCCGGTGGCGTTCAGGCCCAGGCCCACGCCCTTGTCTTCCGGGAAGAGCGCGCTGGGGTACAGGTCGGCCTTGGGCAGGCTCTGGATGGGCGCGCACAGGCCCAGGGCGATGGCCTGGTACATGGGGCCGTCGTCGACGATGGCCACGTCGATCTGCTGGTTGCTCTTCTGCGCCAGCAGGCGGGCGATCGTGTCGGTGGAGTTGCCGGCCACGTAGTCGAAGGTGGCGTTGTGCGCCTGGACGAAGGCCGGCAGGATGTCCTTGCGCATGGCGTCCTCGAACGAACCGCCGTAGCCCGCGACCACCAGTTTCTGCTGCGCGCTTGCATCCATGGCGCAGCCGGCGGCCAGGACGGCCGCCGTGAGCACTGCAAAGACCTTGTTCATGATCCCCCCGATTTCGGTTCAGCGATGTTTGCCGGTATATCCGGCCTTGAGATTTGACCGTACAATTTGTCCGGACATGAATGTCCGGACAAATAATCCTGCCAGCGCGGCAATCTTGTCAATACGAGGTTGTCCTGAAACCACCCGCGATGAAATCCACCACGACGCCCGCCCCCGACATGATCCAGGCCTCCGCCGCGCCGGAGGCCGGGCAAGACCGCGCGCCCCGCTACAAGGCCATCTACCAGGATCTCGCCCAGGCCATCCGCGCCGGGCGCTATCCGGTGATGTCCCTGCTGCCCACCGAGCTCGAGCTGTGCGCGCAGTACCAAGCCAGCCGCCACACGGTGCGCGAAGCCATCCGCATGCTGACCGAGACCGGCATGGTGTCGCGCCGCGCCGGCGTGGGCACGCGCATCGAGGCCGCGAAGCCGCCGACACGCTATACGCAGCGCATCTCGCAGCTCGCCGACCTTTTTCTCTACATCCAGAATGCCGACCTGCGGCTGCGCGACGTGCGCGCCATCAAGGCCAATGCGCGGCAGGCCGAGATGCTGGGCTGCCCGCTCGGGCAGCAATGGCTGCACGTGCGCGCCGTCAAGCTGCTGGGCGGCAAATCCGAGCCGGTGGCCTATTCCGAAGCCTTCGTGCACCCCGACTACGCCGCCATCCGCGACGATATCGGCAAGGTGCGCATGCCCCTGTCGGCCCTGATCGAATCCCGCTACAGCCAGCGCATCCGCGAAGTCGGCCAGGACTTCTCGGCCACGCCCATCCCCAAGGCCATGGCCGAACAGCTCAAGGTCGCCCCCAAGACTGCCGGCCTGGTCATCACCCGGCGCTATTACGGCGAACACCAGATCCCCATGCTGGTCACGGCCACCACCTTCCCGCACGACAAGATGAAATACTCGATGTCGCTGCAAGTGGACTGGCCCGATTGATCCCTTAGGCCAGCGGGCCGCGGTAGCCGTAGCGCTCGCGCGCCTGCTGCGCGCTGATCTTGCCGTCGAGCAGGTCGCGCTCGACCAGGTCGGCCGGCCGTTCATGCCAGTCGCCGTAGCCGCCGCCGCCCGAGGTCTCGATGCGCACGCTCTCGCCGGCCTCGAGCGTGATGTTCGAGGTCTTCGAAAACAGCACCTGCTCGCGGTCGGTGCCGTGGTTGCGCAGGAGCCGGGCGCGCCGGCCGTCGGCGCCGCCGTCCACCCCGCTGGCCACCCCCACGGTGTGGCTGTCGGAACGCGCCGAGAACACGATGCCCGGCACCAGCGAACGGATCTGCTTGGCGATGCCCATGCCGCCGCGCGTGCGGCCGGCCCCGCCGGAATCCTGGATCATGGCGTATTCGTCCATGATCAGGGGATATTCGTTTTCCAGCGCCTCGACCGGCAGGTTGGACGTGTTGGTCATGTGCACATGCACGGCGTCCATGCCGTCGACGTCCAAGCGCGCGCCGCTGCCTCCGCCCAGCGTTTCCAGGTAGACGAACTGCCCGGGCCGCGTCGACCAGTTGCCGGAGAACACGATGGCCGGGCAGCAATCGTTGCCCGAGGCCATGATCTTCTCCGGCGGCAGCAGGCCGCGGAAGGCGCCGAAGATGGCGCCCGCCACTTTTTGCGCCGTGATCGAGCGCGCGCCCACGGCGGCCGGGTGCTCGGGATTGGTGATGGTGCCCGGCGGCGCATGGATGGTGATGGGCTCGAACAAGCCCGCGTTCGGCGCGATGTCCGGGTCCAGCAGGGCCTTGACGGCGTAGTAGACCGAGGCGCGCAGCGCATTGACGGGCAGGTTCATGGCGCCGCGCGCCTGCTTGCCCGACCCGGTGAAATCGAAGTGCAGGCCGTCGGCGCCGACGGTGAGCGTGACCTGGATGGGCACGGGCTCGCCGCCGCCCAGGCCGTCGTCGTCGAGCTCGTTGCGGAAGGTGTAGCTGCCCTGCCTGAGCTCGGCGATGCGGTTGAGCAGCCGGCGCCGCGTATAGGCGATCACGTCGTCCACCGAGCGCAGCACGTCTTGCAGGCCCATCTGGCGGATCAGGCCCTGCATGGCCGCGGCGCCGCGCCGGTTGGTCGCCATCTGCACCCGCAGGTCGAGCTGGCGCTCTTCCGGGTCGCGCGTGTTGACGCAGATGAGATTGAGCAGGTCTTCGTCCACCACGCCGGCGCGCGCGATGCGGCACACCGGAATGCGTATGCCTTCGGCGAAGATCGACCCCAGGTTGCCGCCGATCGAGCCCGGCACCGGCCCGCCCACGTCCGAATGGTGCGCGATATTGGCCGCGAAGAACCGCAGCGCGCCCTCCCAGAACACCGGCGTGACGATATTGATGTCGGGCAGGTGGCTGCCGTTGGCCAGGTAGGGATCGTTGCAGATGAACACGTCGCCGTCGGCGATGGACTCGATCTCGTGCGCCGCCAGGACGGCCTGCATGGCGCCGTTGAGCGAGCCCAGGTGCAGCGGGATCTGCGTGCCCTGCGCCACCAGCCGGCCGGCCGCGTCGAACAGGGCCACCGAGCAATCCTTGCGCTCTTTGATGTTGGTGGAGAACGAAGCCCGCACCAGGGTGTTGTTCATGTCTTCCGTGATCGACAGCAGCCGGTTGCAGAAGACCTCCATGCCGATCGGGTCGGTCAGTGCGTCGGCGGATCGTTCGATGGTGGGTTCAGCCATGCTCGGCTCCTTGCAGCAGAATGATCAGGTTGCCGTAGTCGTCGACCTGGGCGCGGTGGCCCACGCCGACCACGGTGGTCGAGCTCATTTCCTCGACCAGGGCGGGGCCGGCCAGCGTTGCGCCGGTGGGCAGCTGGTTGCGGTCGTACACGGGCGTCTCGACCCAGCCGTGCGTCGCGCCGAAATACGCGCGCCGCGCGCCGATGCGCGCGCCTTCTACCGTGCCCGCCACCGTGCGCCGGGCCAGCGGCGCCTTGATCACCTGGCCCACGGCCTGGGCGCGGCAGTTGATGATCTGCACCGCGCGCCCGTCGACCACATAGCCGTATTCGCGCTCGTGGGCCTCGGCGAAGGCCGCGAGGAAAGCCTCGACCCCTTCCGCGCCGCTCGCGCCGATGCCGGCCAGCGGCACCTGCACCTCGAAGTTCTGGCCCTCGTAGCGGGCGTCGATCGCGAAGTTGATCGCACGCAAGGCGGGCGCGACGCCTTCCTGCTCCAGCCAGGACGTGGCCTGCGCGCGCAAGGTCTCGAAGCGCTGCGCCACGCCCGGCCAGTTCTGCGGCGTGGCCAGGGTGATCTGGCTGCGCACGAAGTCGAAGGAAATATCGGACAGCAGGATGCCGCGCGCGCACATCGTGCCCGGCTCCTGCGGCACGATCACGCGGGGAATGCCGCACTCCTCGGCCACCTCCACCGCGTGCAAGGGGCCGGCGCCGCCGTAGGCGAACAGGGCGAACCTGGAGAGGTCGTAGCCCCGCTCGGTGGACACGGCGCGGATGGCCCGGCTCATATTGGCCGCGGCGATGCGCAATATGCCTTCGGCCGCGTCTTCCACGCTCAGGCCCAGCGGCTTGGCCACCTGCTCGCCGATCACGGCGCGCGCCGCCTCGGCGTAGACGGGCATGCGGCCGTTGAGCAGGGCCACGGGATTGAGCCGCTGCAGGGTGATCTCGGCATCGGTGATGGTGGGCTGCGCGCCGCCGCGGCCGTAGCCCACCGGGCCCGGCACGGCGCCGGCGCTGTGCGGGCCGACCTTCAGCGCGCCCGCGTCGTCCATCCAGGCGATGCTGCCGCCGCCCGCGCCGATCACGTGGATGTCGACCATGGGCGTGCGCACCGGATAGCCCGCCACCTGGCGATGCGAGGTGAACATGGGCCGGCCGTCGCAGATCAGCGACACGTCGGTGCTGGTGCCGCCCACATCGAACGTGACCAGGTCGGGACTGCCGATCGCGCGCCCCACGGCCGCCGCGCCCACCACGCCGGCCGCAGGACCTGACAGGCAGGTGCGCACCGGGAACTGGCGCACGCTGGCGATCGACATCAGCCCGCCGTTCGAATGCACGGTGTGTGGCTCGTGATCGATGCCCAGCTCGCGCACCCGCTCCAGGAAGCGCTCCAGGTAGCCGGCCATGCGCGGGCCGACCGCGGCATTGAGCACCGTGGTCGACAGCCGCTCGTACTCGCGGAACTCGGGCAGCACTTCCGACGACAGGCTGACGTAGATGCCCGGCAACGCCTGCTGGACGATCTCGCGGGCCCGCTGCTCGTGCGCCGGATTGCGGTAGGCGTGCAGGAAGCAGATGGTCACCGCGCCGATGCCGTGCTGCGCAAAATACCGGGCCGCCTCGCGCACGGCCGCCTCGTCCAGCGGCACGTGCACCGCCCCCGACGCATCGATGCGTTCGGCCACCTCGATGCGGAACTGCCGCGGCACCGCCACCGGCGGCTTGCCCACGCCATAGTCGTACAGGTGCGGCCGCGTCTGCCGGCCGATCTCGAGAATGTCGCGAAAGCCCCGGGTGGTGATCAGGCCCACGCGGGCGCCCTTGCGCTCGATGATGAGATTGGTGGCGACCGTCGTGCCGTGCCCCACGTGCGAGACCTGCGCCGGCGCCACGCCCTGGTCGGCCAGCAGGCCGGCGATCCCCTGGGCGATCGCCTCCGACGGATCGTGCGGCGTGGACGGAACCTTGTGGAAGTGCACCTGCCCGGTGCCTTCGTCGATCATCGTGAAGTCGGTGAACGTGCCGCCGACGTCTATCCCTATGCGGTACATGCGTGTGCTGCCTTGAAGCGTCTGAACGAAATGGAGGAGGGGTCAATCCAGATGGATATTGGCCTGCTTGGCCACCTTGCACCACTTGTCCACTTCGTCATGGATCATGGTGGCGAAGGCCGGCCCCGTGATGTCGGGAATTTCGGCGCCCTGGCCTTCCAGGTAGGTTTTCATGTCGGGGCTGTGCATGACGCGCTCGAAGCTGGCGATGAACGGCTTGCTCACGGCCTCCGGCAGCTTGGCCGGCGCCAGCAGGCCGAACCACACGATGGCCTCGAACCCCGGGAAGCCCTGCTCGGCCACGGTGGGCACGTCGGGCAGCATGGGATGCCGCTGGCTGGACGTGACGGCCAGCGCCTTGAGCTTGCCGTCCTTCACATAGGGGTAGGACGTCATGACCACGTCCATCATCATGTTCACCTGCCCGCCCAGCACGTCGATCAGCGCCGGACCGGACCCGCGGTAGGGCACGTGCGTCATGGACACGCCGGCCGTGGCCTTGAACAGCTCGGCCGCCAGGTGGTTGGACGTGCCCAGCCCGTTGGACGCATAGGAATAATGCTCGGGATCTTTCTTGAGCAGGGCGATGAATTCCTGCAGGGTGTTGGCCGGCACGCTCTGGCCGATCACCATCAGGTTGGGAATGGAGGCCACCACGCCCAGCGGGGTGAAGTCCTTGATCGGGTCGTAGGGCAGCTTGGCATAGATGCATTCCGCGCTGCCGTGCGTGCTCACCGAACCCATCAGGATGGTGTAGCCGTCGGCCGGCTGGCGCGCCACGAAGTCCGAGCCGATGGTGCCGCCCGCTCCCGGCCGGTTCTCGACGATGACATTGGCGTCGAGGTCCTTGCTCAGGCCCTCGGCCACTTTGCGGGCGATAAGGTCGGTGGACCCGCCCGCCGCGAACGGCACCACCAGGCGGATGGTCTTGTCATGCGGCCAGGCGGCCCATGCGGTGTTGCAAACGGTACTGCCGACGGCCAGCGCCATGCCGGCCAATGCGGCACGGCCGATGCGGCGCAAACGAGTTGCTGCCATGTACTTCCCCTTGTATTGGTCGAATCCATTCCCGGGGCGGATGCCATGCGTCGCGGCCGGCTCCGCCCATCGCCGTTCAACTGCAAAACAGCCTCATGCTAGGCGCATGGCGGTTCTAGCAGCAGCGGTTAACGCTTATATTGGTATCAATCTCATTGATGACGCCCGCCCAGTGAAGAATCCCGACCTCAACCTGCTGCTGCATTTCGACGCACTCATGAGCTGCCGCAGCCTGACGCGGGCGGCCGAACAGCTGGGCGTGAGCCAGCCCGCCGTCAGCGCGGCCCTGCACCGCCTGCGCCGCCTGTTCAACGACCCCCTGCTGGTCCGCGAGCACGGCGTCTGGCTGCCCACCGAGCAGGCCGCCGACCTGCAGCGCCGCTTTGCCCCGCTGCTCGCGCAATGGCGCCGCAGCACGCGCGGCCCCGACGCCTTCGACCCGGCGCACTCCTCGCGCACGCTGTCGCTCTACGCCACCGATTATGTGCAGTACACGCTGCTGCCGCGCGTGCTGCCGGACCTGGCCCGCGACGCCCCGCACTTCCAGCTGCGCATCGTGCCGGCCCGGCCGCGCCACGGGCTCAGCATGCTGGACACCAACCACGTCGAGCTGATCGCCGGCTACTTTCCCGACCCCACGCCCGACCTGCGCGCGCGCCTGCTCTACGACGAACCGGCCGTCTGCGTGGTGCGCGAAAACCACCCCTGCCTGCGCAAGCGCTGGAACCTCGACGCCTATCTCAAATACGGCCACCTGGACCTGGCGGCCCACACCCGCTTCTTCGGCAACGTCATCGACCGCGTGCTGCAGGGCCAGAACCGCCAGCGCACCATCGCCGCCACGCTCTCGAGCTACCTGGTCTGCCCCTTCGTCATCGGCAGCTCGGACCTCATCGCCACCATGCCGACCAGCGTCGCGCGGGCCATGCAGGCCGCCACGCGCACCGAGATCGTCAAGGTGCCCTTCGCCCTGCCGAACATCGCCGTCTCGCTCTACTGGCACGAGCGCTACCACAACGACCCGGGCCATGCCTGGCTGCGCCAGTACATCGCCGAGCGCGTGTCCGGCACATCCGGCCCGTGAATGCCGGAACGGCCGAATCAGGCAACCGGACATATCACCGGCCGGTCACCTCGTTGCGGACGTTGGCGATGGTGGCTTGCATGAGGGCGACCACCTTGTAGGAAGCGTCGTCGCCGGCAAACGCCCGGACTTCGCCGGTGCAGACCGCGAGCTGCCTGCCCGCGTTCTGCACTTTTCCGACGGCCAGGAAATGCCTGCCCAATGCCGGCCGCAGGAAATTGACCTTGAACTCGACGGTGACGACTTCACAGCCTGGCGGCGCCTTCGTCAGCGCCGCATAGCCGCAGGCGTTATCGACGATGCTGGTGACCGCGCCGGCGTGCAAAAAGCCATGCTGCTGGGCAATATGCCTGGAGAACGGCAGCGCGACATGCACTTCACCCTCTTCCACCAGGGCAAGCCGCGCGCCCAGGGTTTCCATCAACCCCTGTGCGCCGAAGCTGGCGGCGATTCGTTGTTCGATGTCTTGCATGGCGTCTCCTGAACCTGGGGGTCCAGGCGCGATGGAACCCACTCAAAGCATATCCGCCGCGGGATAGCGCATCAATGTCCCGGGCAATGGCTCGGGCAAGCGCTGCCTGAGCAGCCAGTCCGAGGCGAGCGGCCAGAGCGACTCCCGGAACCGCTTATGGAAGAAGGCGAAATGGCCTATGGCGTCCTGCTCGACCGCGCTCGGCGCCAGGCGCAGATGGTGGCGTTCGCTGTGCGTGTAGTAGCCGAGCAGCCGGTCGATGGCGGGCACCGTGCCGAAAGGGTCGTCGTCGATGCCGAGCGCAAGCATCGGCGCGCGTACCTGGCCAAAGCGCTGGCCGAAGCGGCCCGCCATGGCTTGGCCGTCCCGGCGCAAGGATGATTCGAAGCGCGGCCCCATGCGCGCCCAATCCAGCGCCACGCCCTTGGGCGTGTCTTCCATCCAGCCCAGCCGCTTGGCGGGCACGTAGCCGAACAGCCGGACAATCAGCGGCATGACGATGTGCCAGCGCAAGAACATGCGCGAACGCGAATCCGGCGCGTAGTCCCGCCAGTAGGCGAACTGCGCGCCCATGGTGAAGATCCGGTCGATCAAGTGCGAGGAGGCGGCCAGGCCGATCACGAAGCCGCCGATGGAATGACCGACCACCCGGATCGGCTGCCCCGGGAAATTGGCGGCCACGTACCGAAGCACGCCCTCGAAGTCGCGTTCACCCCAATCGAGCCACCCCGCCGACAGCGCGCGCAGCGAACCATGCCGCGATTCGCCTATGCCGCGATAGTCGTAAGTCAGCACGTCGCAGCCTTGCTCGTGCAGTGCGTCCGCGAACCGTTCGTAGTAGCGGCATCGAACCGATGTCGCGCTATTGACGATGACGACGGGACGCGGCGGCGAGCCCGCGCGCCGCCACACGAATCCGCGCAGCGCATAACCGTCGGTGGCAGGGATATGGACAGGGTCCCCCATGGCGGCGCGGCGCGGGCCTGCCTACTCGGGATACGTGCCCGGCACCAGGATGCTGCGATCCACGTCCGCGATGTTCTTGCGGCCGCACAGCGCCATGGTCACGTCCATTTCCTTGCGGATGATCTCCAGCGCGTGGGTCACGCCGGCGCGGCCGTAGGCCCCCAGGCCATAGAGGAAGGAGCGGCCGATCATCGTGCCCTTCGCGCCCAGGGCCACGGCCTTGAGCACGTCCTGGCCCGAGCGGATGCCGCTGTCGAGCCAGACTTCGATCTTCGAGCCCGCCGCCTCCACCACCGAGGGCAGCACCTCGATGGTCGAGCGGGCGCCGTCGAGCTGGCGGCCGCCATGGTTGCTGACGATGAGCGCATCGGCGCCGCTATCGGCGGCCAGGCGCGCGTCCTCGGCGTCCAGGATGCCCTTGAGGATGAGCTTGCCGCCCCAGCGCTCCTTGATCCAGGCCACGTCGTCCCAGGACAGGCGCGGGTCGAACTGCTCGGCCGTCCACGACGACAGCGAGGACAGGTCGGTCACGCTCTTGGCGTGGCCCACGATGTTGCCGAAGGTGCGGCGCTTGGTGCCCAGCATGCCCAGGCACCATTGCGGCTTGGTGGCCAGGTTGATCAGGTTGCGCAGCGTGGGCTTGGGCGGCGCCGACAGGCCGTTCTTGATGTCCTTGTGGCGCTGGCCCAGGATCTGCAGGTCGAGCGTGAGCACCAGCGCCGAGCAGTTGGCCGCCTTGGCGCGGTCGATCAGGTTCATCACGAACTCGCGGTCGCGCATCACGTAGAGCTGGAACCAGAAAGGCTGCTTCGTGGCGGCGGCCACGTCCTCGATCGAGCAGATGCTCATGGTCGACAGCGTGAAGGGCACGCCGAAGCTGGCCGCGGCCTGGGCGGCCAGCATCTCGCCGTCGGCGTGCTGCATGCCGGTCAGGCCCGTGGGCGCCAGGGCCACGGGCATCGCCACGTCATGGCCGGCCATCGTGGTGCGCAGCGAGCGGCCGTCCATGTCCACCGCCACGCGCTGGCGGAACTTGATCTTCTGGAACTCGCTCTCGTTGGCGCGGTAGGTGCTTTCCGTCCAGGCGCCGGAGTCGGCGTAGTCGTAGAACATGCGCGGCACGCGCTTTTGCGCGATGATGCGCAGCTCTTCAATGGTGGTGACGGTGGAAAGGTTCTGGCTCATTGTGGTTTTTCGCTTGGCCGCCAAAAAGGCAAAATATTGGAAGAAAGTATAAATCGTCGGCCTGACGGCCGCCGCGCCGCACCCCTTGCCAGGAGCCCCCTATGTCCACCCCCCACCTCGAAACCCTGCTCGTCACCGTCCACGGCAAAGTGCAGGGCGTGGGCTACCGCCACGCCACCGTGCGCCACGCCCACCTGCTGGGCGTCACCGGTTGGGTGCAGAACCTGGAAAACGGCACAGTCGAGGCCCTGGTGCAGGGCACGCCCGACCAGGTCGACCGCATGCTGGAGTGGCTGCGCCGCGGCCCGCCGGCCGCCGTGGTCAGCGAGCTCGAGACCGAGCGCCAGTTCATCGACAAGCGTTATGGGCGCTTCGAGCAAGTGTAGGAAAGGGATGGGGAAAGGAACGGCGGCTGGCTAGAGGCTCGGCGCCCGCTTCCAGAACTGCGTGGCCTGCTCGAAGGCGTGCGCCAGCTGCAGCACGCCCCATTCGTCGCGATAGCGCCCCACGATCTGGATGCCCACCGGCAGGCCTTCGGCCGTAAAGCCGCAGGGCACGGAAATCGCCGGATGCCCGGTCATGGTGAGGTAGTAGCTCGAGCGCATCCAGTCGATGTAGTTCCGCATGGGCGCGCCGTCGATCTCGGTGGGGTATTCGGTCGCCACCGGGAAGGGCGCCACCTGGCTCACCACGCCGACCATGAATTCGTACTGCCCCATGAAGGCATGCATGCGCTCGAACAGCGCGGCCCGCTCGCGCTCGGCATGGATCAAGGCCGTGGCCGGCTGGCTCAGGCCCAGCTCGGTGTTCCAGACCACGGTCTGCTTGAGCTTGTCGCGGTGCTTGCGCAGGGTCTCGCCCTGCGATACGGCGAAGTTCTGCGCGCGCAGCGCATGGAAGGCGCCGTCGGCATCGCCGAAATCGGGGCAGGCTTCTTCCACCTTGCAGCCCAGCTGCTCGAACACCGGCAATTGCGCCTGCAAGGCCCGCAGCACCGCCGGCTCCACCGGCAGCCCGCCCCACGACAGGGCGCAGGCGATGCGCGTGCCGGCGAAGCCGCGCTCGAGCGAACCCGCGAACTTGGCGGGGTCCTGCTCGATGCTATAGGGGTCGCGCGCATCGGGGCCGGCCAGCGCGGCCAGCATCAGCGCAGCATCGGCCACCGTGCGCGCCATGGGGCCCGCCACCGTCAGCGTGCTGTACGGCGTGGCCGAAGGCCATTGCGGCACCCGGCCCGGCGAAGGCCGCAGGCCCACCACATTGCAGAAGCTCGCCGGATTGCGCAGCGACCCGCCCATGTCGGTGCCGTCGGCCAGGGGCAGCATGCGCGCGGCCAGGGCGGCGGCCGCGCCGCCGCTGCTGCCGCCGGGCGTGCGGCCCGGGTCATAGGGGTTGCGCGTGGCGCCGAACACCGGGTTGAAGGTATGCGAGCCCGCGCCGAACTCCGGCAGATTGGTCTTGCCCAGGGTGATCGCGCCGGCCTCGCGCTGGCGGGTCACCGGCAGGCTGGTGCGCGCGGGCACGAAATCGCGGAACACCGGCGAGCCGTAGGTGGTGCGCATGCCGGCCGTGAGAAAACTGTCCTTGTGCGCCACCGGCAGGCCGTGCAAGAGGCCCAGCGGCCGGCTGGCGGCTTGCGCGGCGTCGGCGGCGTCGGCCTGGCGCAGCGCGCCCTCGGCATCCAGCGTGACGATGGCGTTGACCGCCGGGTTGCGGGCCTCGATGCTGGCCAGGTGCGCCTCGACCGCCTGGCGCGCGCTCAGGTGCCCGGTTTCGATTTCAACGCGCATCTGCAACGCCGTCATATCGCATATCGACTTCCAATCCATACTGGCCTCCATGTGCCGGGCCACTATACTTCTTACTGCACCCATGGCCTACTCCAAACACTCCCTCGCGCGGCGCCTCAAACTGCAGCAGCTGGCCATCTTCGAAAGCGTGCTGGCCTGCGGCTCCATGCTGGCCGCCTCGCGCGAGCTGCACATGACGCAGCCCGCCCTGAGCAAGGCCATCCAGGAGCTGGAAGAGCATTTCGGCCAGCCGCTGCTGATCCGCACGCGGCGCGGCGTGCAGCCCACCGACTTCGGCCTGATGCTGCGCAATCACTCGCAGTCGCTCATGACCGAGCTGCGCAGCCTGGCCGACGAGCTCAATGCCTGGAACTCGTCCGAAACCTGGGATGCCGAGGTCAGCGGGCACGTGGCGGTGGGATCGCTGCTGGCGGCCTCCGCCCACCTGCTACCCCAGGCCGTGCTGCGCCTGCGCGAGACCACGCCCAATGTGTCGGTGCAGGTGCGCGTGGGCGTCAACGACAAGATGTTCCCGGAGCTGGTGCGCGGCGAGCTGGACGTGATGGTGGGCCTGATGCCCGACCACGCCGACGACCCGGTCTTCGAGCACGTCAAGCTCTACGACGAGACGCTCTGCGTGGTGGCGGGCCGCCAGCACCCGCTGGCCACCAGCCAGAACATCGATCCGGCCCGGTTCGAGGCCGTGGACTGGATACTGCCCACCCCCGACACCGAGGCCATGCACGCGGTCGACGCGCTCTTTGCCGAGCTGGGTTTTCGCAAGCCCGCGCGCATCGTCGAGTCGGTGTCCATCATGACCAATCTGGGCCTCCTGGTCGAATCCCGGATGATCGCCGTGATGCCCTTCAGCGTGGCGCGCAAGTTCGTGCACCTGGGGGTGCTGAGCATCCTGCCGCTGGGCCGCGAGATCCCCTTCGGCCCCATCGGCTACACCGTGCCGCGCGGCCGCCCCGCCTCGCCCGCCGTCCAGCGCTTCCTGATGGCGCTCAAGGACGTCGCCGTGGAATAAGCCGCGCCCATCGCAAACGTCAGCAAACCCCATTCCCTTCCCACCCATGCGCTTGCAAATCCTGTCCGACCTGCATCTCGAGGCCAATCCCGATTTCGCCTTTACGCCCATGCCGGGCGTGGACGTGCTGGTGCTGGCGGGCGATATCGGTTCGTACCAGGAAGGCTCGGCGCTGGACGGCCCGGACTTCGGGCTGGAGCGCTACACGCCCCTGGGCCGCGCGGCGGACTGGCCCAAGGTGCTGTTCGTACCCGGCAACCACGAGTTCGACGGCCTGGATTTCGACGCCACGACGCAGCGCCTGCGCCAGACCTGCGAGCGCCTGGGCATCGCCTGGCTGGAGCGGGAGGTGGCGGTCATCGACGGCATCCGCTTTGTCGGCACCACGCTCTGGACGGACTTCGAGGCCCTGGCCGCCCGGCAGCACACCGAAACCCGCCGCCAGCAGCAGCGCGAGAAGGCCTATCGCGCGGCCAACTTCTACCTCAACAAGAACACCACCTTCCTCGACGGCCAGCCCATGCTGGCCGAAGACCTGCGCCAGCTCGGGTTGGACTGCCAGGGCTGGCTGCGCCAGGCCCTGGCCCAGCCCTACACGGGCAAAACGATAGTGGTTACTCACTTCGCGCCGACCTTGCGAAGCGCCGACCCGCGTTACGGCATGACGCCGGGCACGGCGGGTTTCTGCAACGGGCTCGATGACCTGCTGCCCTACGCCGACCTGTGGATACACGGCCACTTGCATTGCCCGAACGATTACCGGGTGCCCGGGCAGCGCGACGGGCGGGCCGTGTCCTGCCGCGTGGTGGCCAACCCCCTGGGCTATGCCGACAAGGGCGAGCAGGAAGGCTTCAAGCCGGACTGGGTGATCGAACTGCCCTAGCTGCCCCCTGGTATTCCATATATTTATATTTCCGCCCAGGGAATTCATTATTCAAGCTCCCCCGCGCCCGATACATTCAAGGCATAGCCGGATACAACGGGGCCGTCGACGGAAACGGCCCATGCATGGGGAATTTGAAATTGGCAACGTTCGATCTGCCCGCATCCCTGCGGCCGACCCGCAACTACGTCGGTGGCGAATTCGTCGCCACTGATAAAACTTTCCAGAATATCAGCCCTATCGACGGCCGGCTGCTGGCCGAGGTGTGCGAGGCCGATGCCGCCCTGGTCGACCGCGCCGTGCGCGCCGGCCGCGCCGCGCTCGAAGGCCCCTGGGGCGCCATGTCCGTCGACGAGCGCGCGCGCTGCCTGCACAAGGTCGCCGACATCATCGAGCGCCGCTTCGACGACTTCCTCGCCGCCGAGATCGCCGACACCGGCCGCCCGCTCGCCCAGGCGCGCAAGCTCGACGTCTACCGCGGCATCGCCAACTTCCGCACCTTCGCCGACCTGGGCCGGCTGCGCGGCAGCGAGTTCTTCGAGACCCGCCTGGGCGACGGCACGCAGCTCATCAACTACGTCACGCGCAAGCCGCTGGGCGTGGTCGCCATCATCGCGCCCTGGAACCTGCCCATCCTCTCGCTCACCTGGAAGGCCGCGCCCGCGCTCATCTGCGGCAACGCCGTGGTGTGCAAGCCTTCCGAGGAAACGCCGTCGTCGGCCACCCTCATCGCCGAAGCCTTCCACGAGGCCGGCGTGCCGCCCGGCGTCTTCAACCTGGTGCACGGCTTCGGCCCCGGCTCGGCCGGCGAGGCGCTCACCACCCACCCCGGGATCGACGCCGTGGCCTTCACCGGCGAATCGCGCACCGGCGCGGCCATCATGCGCGCCGTGGCCGACGGCGTGAAGGACATCTCCTTCGAGCTGGGCGGCAAGAACGCCGCCATCGTCTTCGCCGACGCCGACTTCGACGCGGCCGTGCAGGGCATCGTCGCCTCCAGCTTCACCAACGCGGGCCAGGTCTGCCTGTGCTCCGAGCGCGTCTACGTCGAACGGCCCATCTTCGAGCGCTTCGTCGCCGCGCTGAAAGAACGCACCGAGGCGCTCAAGGTGGGCTGGCCCGACGACGAGGACGTGTTCATGGGTTCGCTCATCTCGCGCGGCCATCGCGAGAAGGTGCTCTCCTACTTCGACCTGGCGGTGCAGGAAGGCGCCACGGTGGTCGCCGGCGGCCGCGCGCCGGTATTCCATGATGCGCGCGACGGCGGGGCCTATGTGCTGCCCACCATCTGGACGGGCCTGCCCGACACCGCGCGCTGCATGCGCGAAGAAGTGTTCGGCCCGGTCTGCCATATCGCGCCCTTCGACAGCGAGGACGAAGTCGCGCGCCGCGCCAACGACAGCGCCTACGGCCTGGCCGCCAGCGTCTGGACCACCAACCTGTCGCGCGCGCACCGGTTCGGCCCCAGGCTGCACGCGGGCATCGTCTGGATCAACACCTGGTTCTCGCGCGACCTGCGCACGCCTTTCGGCGGCGGCGGGCTGTCGGGCATCGGCCGCGAAGGCGGCGAGTATTCGCTGAATTTCTTCTCCGACATCAGCAACATCTGCATCAAGGTATAGGCATGAGCGACAAGTCTGCAGACCAAAGCGCCGGCGTCATCGCGGGCAAGGCCGTGCCTCGCGGCAAGTTCCCGCACTACAAGCGCGCGGGCGACTTCATCTTCGTCTCGGGCACCAGCTCGCGCCGTCCCGACAACAGCTTCGAGGGCGTGCAGGTCGACCCGCTGGGCGTCACCAACCTCGACATCCGCGCGCAGACGCGCGCCGTCATCCACAATATCGGCGAGATCCTGGCCGGCGCCGGCGCCGGCCTGGCCGACCTGGTCGAAGCGCAGGTCTTCCTGGTCAGCATGAACGACTTCGGCGGCTTCAACGAAGTGTGGGCCGAGTTCTTCGACTACACCGGCCCGACGCGCACCACGGTGGCCGTGCACCAGCTGCCGCATCCGCACCTGCTCATCGAAATCAAGGCCACGGCCTACTCTCCGCTTGGTACTCACCCATAACGAAAGGAGATACGGATGTCCACGCTCCAATACGGCTACCCATTCAACTTCAAGCGCTGGCTCGACGACAACGCCCACCTGCTCAAGCCGCCCGTCGGCAACCAGCAGATCTGGAAAGACAGCGACTTCATGGTCACCGTGGTCGGCGGCCCCAACCAGCGCACCGACTTCCACGACGACCCGCTCGAAGAGTTCTTCTACCAGTTCAAGGGCAACGCCCACCTGCTGCTCTGGGACCGCGGCCGCTACGAGCGCGTGCACCTGAAAGAAGGCGACATGTTCCTCATGCCGCCGCACGTCTCGCATTCGCCGCAGCGACCCGAACCCGACAGCCGCTGCCTGGTCATCGAGCGCGTGCGCCCCAAGGGCCAGCCCGACGCCCTGCACTGGGACTGCGCGCACTGCGGCACGGTCGTCAAGCGCTACGAATTCCAGCTCGAGAACATCGTCGTCGACCTGCCGCCGGTCTACGAGCAGTTCTATGGAACTTCCGAGGCCGAGCGCGCCTGCCCGCAATGCGGCCATGTGCACCCGGGCCGCGACTACCAGACCTGGCACGCGGACCTGAACGCCAGGCATCCGGATCTATAGCGCGCACGGCATGGGCACCCACACACACATAGGCACCTCGGCAATGATCGACATCCACTCCCACTTCTTCCCGGAAATCCCGCAAGCCCTGGCCCGCGAGTTCGATGCCGAACGCGCCGTCTGGCTGCGCGTCGACGAGGGCCAGGACACCGGCCAGATCATGCTGGGCGACAAGCCCTTCCGCCCCGTCTACCGTGCTCTGTGGGACGCCGGCTACCGCGTCGGGGAACTCGACGCGCAGGGCGTGGCCATGCAGCTCACCTGCGCCACGCCGGTGATGTTCGGCTATTCGTGGGACGCGGCCAAGGCAGCCGAATGGGCCGCCCGCATGAACGACCTGGCCGTGGACTTCTGCGCCGCGCATCCCACCCGCCTGAAGGCCCTGTCGCAAGTGCCCATGCAGGACATCAAGCTCGCCACCGCCGAAGCCAAGCGCGCCCAGCTGCGCGGCTGCGTGGGCGTGCAGATCGGCAACCATGTCGGCGACAAGGACATGGACCACCCCGACATGATCGACTTCCTCACCTTCTGCGCCGAGGAAGGCATCCCCGTCTTCGCCCACCCCTGGGACATGATGGGCGGCCCTGGCCGAATGAAGAAGTGGATGCTGCCCTGGCTGGTAGCCATGCCCGCCGAAACCCAGCTGGGCATGCTGTCGCTGATCCTGTCTGGCGCGCTCGAGCATATCCCCGAAACGCTGAAGCTCTGCTTCGCCCACGGCGGCGGCAGCTTCGCCTACCTGCTGGGCCGCGTCGACAACGCCTGGCAGCACCGCGACATCGTCCGCCAGGACTGCCCGCGCCCGCCGTCCGAATACGCCAGGCGCCTGTGGTGCGACTCGGCCCTGTTCGACCACAAGGCCCTGGACATGCTGGTCGACGCCGTGGGCGTGGACCACGTGATGATGGGATCGGACTATCCGTTTCCGCTGGGCGAGCAGCCCATCGGGTCGCTGGTGTCAGGCAGCCCGTACCTGGACGAAGCGGCGCGCAAGAAGATCCTGGCCGACAACGCCAAGGTTTTTTTCAACCTGGCTTGAGAGGTCGCACTCAAGAGATCGCATCGCCGTGCAAATGACGTCGGGCCGTTGATCGAAGCCCCGCGCAGCCAAAGTTCAATCGTACGAAAAACAAGGGGAATTACCGCATGGAACCACAAGCCAGTACGCTGAGCGCCGCGAAACGCCGAACCATCTATCTGCTCTGCTTTCTCGCCATCATCATCGATGGATTCGACACAACCACCATCGCCTATGTGGCGCCGCGCCTCTCGGCCGTGTGGCAGCTCGCCCGGGGGGAGATCGCCCCGGCCTTCATCGCCACCAGCATAGGCGCGGTCATCGGCTATCTGCTGAGCGGCTGGGCCGCCGCCCGCCTGGGCAAGCGAAAGCTGATCGCATGGAGCATCTTCGTCTTCGGCGTGCTCACCATTGCCACCGCGTATGTCGGCACGCTGACCGAACTGACGGCGATCCGGCTTTTCACGGCGATCGCCCTGGGCTTCGTCGTCCCCGCCGCCATCTCTTCCGCGGCCGACCATAGCGACGACCGCACGCGCGCGGCCGTGACGATCTTCGTGACCACCGGCCTGTCGCTGGGCGCGGCGGCGGGAGGATTCCTCGCCGCGTTCCTGATGGTGCGGTTCGACTGGCAGTCGGTCTTTATAACGGGCGGCGTACTGGCGTTCTGTCTCGTCCCCTTCGTCTGGCAGTCGCTGGCGACCGATGGCCTGGAGTCCGAGACGGCAAAAACGGCGAACGGCGGGCTGGCGGCGCTCTTCAAAGAAGGACAGGCAAGCTCCACGATCCTGATCTGGGCGTTGGCCTTCGTCTCTTTCATGGTGACGTACCTGTTCATGTTCTGGGTGCCCACGCTGCTTACCCTGTTCAAGTTCTCGCCGTCCCAGGCTCCCCTCGGATCGGGCGCCTTCGGCCTCGGGGGCGTGCTCGGCAATCTCGTCATCCTGCCTTTTGTGAAACGGTACGGTCCGGAACGACTGGTGATCGCCACGTCGCTGCTGTGCATCGTGTGTCTTTACGCCCTGGCCATCGGCGCCTTGCAACCCATGCTGGTGCTGGTCGCGATCGCGGGCGTGGGGGCGGGCCTGGTGAGCGCCTGCGTCAGCCAGTCCACGCTTTCGGTGCTCCGCTTTCGCGCCGATTTGCGCACCTCGGCCGTCGGGGCCGCCGCGGCCGTTGGCCGGATCGGTTCCATCGTCGGTCCCGCGATCGGCGGCATGCTCGTAGCGTCGAAGCTGAGCCCCGAGATGATCATGGTCGTCTCCTCGGTCCCGGTGGTCGGCATCATCCTGATTCTTATCGGCCTGTTGGCGGTGGCGCGCCCGGCGCTGCCGCTCTCCAGGCAAGCCGGCTGACCCGTCCACGCGAACAAGGCCCCTTCACCATGCAAAGCAAGAACCCGACCGTCGACACGCCAGCCGGCATCATCCATGGCGCCGCCGTTGGCAGAGTCCATGCTTTCCAAGGGATCCGGTATGGCGCCAACGCCGGCCGGTTCAAGGCGGTCGTGCCCATCGCGCAAAGCGGCGCATCGCCGCAAGTGCCGCCATGCGCCTTCCCGCAGAACAAAAACCGGCTCGAGTTCGTGATGGGCGATGCGATCCACGGCCTTCCCCAGGCCGAGGACGCATTTCTTCTGGACCTTTGGGTTCCGGAAAACCACGCCGGCAAACTGCCCGTACTCGTGTTCATACACGGCGGCGCGTTCATTTCCGGAGGAGGATCCGGCACGCGCTACGACGGGGCCATGTTTGCGCAAGAGCAGTCGGCCATCGTGGTGACGCTCAATTACCGGCTCGGCGCCCTGGGGCACCTGGCCATCGACCGTGTCAGCGACGGCAATCTCCCGTTTGACGACATCCTCTGCGCGCTCGGCTGGATCCGGGACAACATCGCCCGCTTCGGCGGAGATCCCGCGAACGTGACCGTCGCGGGCCAGTCGGCCGGCGCATGGTACGCCTACCTGCTGGGCGTCAGCCCAGCCGCCCAGGGCCTGCTGCGCCGGAACGTCCTGTTCAGCCTGCCGTTCTTCCCGCCCATGGCGCAAGCGGCGGCCGCGGAACTTGCCGCGGCCTTTGGCGAGATGCTCGGCGGCGCGGATCCGTCCGAGGCCGCCGTGGAAGACCTGCTTGCCGTGCAAGGCAAAGTCATGCGGGGAACCGCGCGGTTTGGCGACTTGACGCTGGGCTTCTACCCGGTCGCCAGCGACGGGAAAGTTCCCGCCTCGCTTTTCGACTATGCGAAGTCGGCAGCCGATGCGCATATCGAGGGCACGCTGGCAGGCTACACGCGGGAAGAAAACGCGGCCTTCATGATCCAGGACCCGCGCACCCGGAATCCGGACCCCGCCGCGGTCGACCAATGGTTCCGGGGGCACTTTGGCGCCATGGGCGGCATCAAGCGTTCCTACCTCGACTCGCTCAGGCCTGCGCCGACTCCCTATACCTCCCTGGTCGACGGCGGAACGCACATCAGCTTCGCCTCGCCCACGGTTCAAGTCGCCGCCAGCTTCGGCAGGCGCGGGCTGAACAGCTGGCTCTACCGCTTCGACCTGCAATCGGGCACGCCAGACCTCCATAGCCCGCATTGCATGGAACTGCCATTCCTGTTTGCGAACAGGCGGCAGTGGACCGACGCCGCCATGCTTGCCGGAATCGATGACCGCGCGTTCGATCGTGCCGGGCGGTGTTTCCGCCATGCGATCGGCAGCTTCGCGCGGGGCGACGCGCCGGGGTTCACCCCTGCGGACCCGTGGGCACAGTTCAGGGAGGGCGCCTGGACTTGCCATCTCTTCGGCGATACGGACCACGCCGGCACAATCTCGCTCGAGCCGTCCGCCTTTATCGAAAACTGACCGCGGCGCGATCAGCCCGGGAACCAGACCCCGGCGTCCTTGCTCGCCGGATTGGCGGGGTCGAAGTATTTCTTCTGCCAGCTGTCGTCGGGCGACAGCGCGCTGAACGCCTTGCTGCTGGACCGCGACACGTTGTAGCGGAACCGGTAATGGCTGTAGACATCCAGGACGTGGGCGGCATAGGCCAGGGCCAATGGCTGGTGGCCCTGGACGATCATCAGGTTCTCGTCGTTGTTGTAGGACGCGCGAAAGCCCTGGTTATGGCTGCCGGTCGCCACCACGCAGCGCTCCGACATGGGATCGATGACGACGATCTTGTCGTGGATGATGGCGTGCGCGCCGTCGGACGATTTGAGCAACTCCTTTTCCCAGTCGGCATGCGGGCTGGTGATCGCCATGGCCGAGACCACGTCGTCGCCCTCGCCGCCGCGATGCGTCAGCTGCGTGGCGAACGCGCCGGGCGACTTCCTGTCGGTCGTCGCCCCGCGCACGAAAAGCCCGGGCCTGGCATCCAGGCAGGCGGCCGCCTGGTCGATGACGCTCGGCGTTCCCGGCTCGAACTCCAGAAAAAGAATCGCCTGCTGTGCCTGCGCCATCAGCGTGAACAGGTCGGCGAGGTCGGGCGGCGTGGCCTCGTTCTTCTTGCGTTGGCCGCTGGCGCGCGCATGCGGCGTGTTGGGCGAGAACCAGACGGTGGCCTTGCCTTTGTCCACGGGCACGTCCTTGGCGCCGGGCGTCGCGTTCGATGACCGCAGCGCCGCGCCCTGGCGCGAATCGTCCTCGAGGCTGTCGTCGCGCAGCCGCCCCCAGTAGTCGAAATAGGCGCTTGCCAGGACCTCGTCCTCCACGACCAGGGCATTGTTGGACTGGCCGCACAGGCCCGTATTGGTCCAGTTGGTCGACCCCAGCAGGACGGCCTGCGGCACCTTGGTGGCGTCGACATAGACGCAGAATTTATTGTGGCCGATATGCCCGCTCGGCACGAAGCGGTCGATGACCTGCGCGCCCTTCCTGCCATGCAGGCGCTCGCGCGCCGGCGCGTTCTCGCTGTCCTTGGAACCGGTGTTCGAAAGAATCAGGTGCAGGTTCCTCACCGCCATCAGGCGGTCGATCAGCTCCTCGTCCTGCAGCTCGTAGAGCGCCAGATAGCAGGCGCCGCCCTGGTGCGCCGCCCGGTCGAGCAGGGACGTGACGCCCGCGATGATGTCCCCGGCCAGCGCGGTCCGGATCCTGTCCCCGGGCGTGGCGATCGCCTTGACGAGCACGGCGGAGTCCGGCGTCCCATTGGCGGTTTCGGGCAGCTGGTGCGCGAGCCACTGGGTCGAAAGAATGCCCCGATTGAAGTAGGTGGAGAATTTCCCCCGCTTGGGCGTCAGCGTCACCGGCCCGGCCATCAGCGACCCGGCCTCGTCGAGCGTCAGGGGCAGGCCCGCGGCCGGATCCCCCGATACCGGCGTGATCTTGTAGAGATAGCTCGCGCCCCGCCTGGCCGTCAGATCGCGCCAGGCAAAGGCCTGTACCGGCCAGATGGTCGAATCCTTCTGCGTCCAGTCCG
>DASWPO010000333.1:0-22601 GCA_036404015.1 Bordetella sp.
GTCCCACGCCCAGGGCCTTGAACCGGCCCAGCGCGACGGCGACGTCCACGTCGCGGGGCAGGGCGTCGGTTTCGAGGATCTCCAGCACCAGGTTCCCGGCAGGGCAGCCATGGCGGGCCAGCGTCTGGCGCGTGACCTGCAGGTAGCGCGGATCGGCCAGCGCTTTCGAAGGCAGGTTGACGGACACGCAGAAATTCAGCCCGGCCGCCAGCCAGCGCGTGCATTGCGCCAGCGACTGGTCCAGGCCCCGGGCATAGATCTCGAAAAAGTCGTCGGACGACAGGGCGGGGAAGAACGTGCCCGGCGCAATGACCTGGTTGCCGTCGTGCAGGCGCACCAGCGCCTCGACCTTCAGCACGCGCCTCGTCTTCAGCTCCAGGATGGGCTGGTAGTGCATCTGCAGCGCATCGGAGCGGATCAGGCGGGCCCAGCGCTGGCGCACCGCGTAAGGCACGGTATCGCTGTAGCCGGCCTGGCCTTCCAGGCGGGCGCAGGCGAACATCAGCAGGGACTGGATCTGGCGGATGAAGGACTGCTGGTCGGCCGATGCATAGCCGCCGACATAATGGCTGTAGAGCGTGAGGATGCTGCGCGGCGGCTGCTCGGCATGGCAGATCGGGATCGCGGCAAACGATTGCACGTTCAAGCGTGCCGCCCGTTCGCGCCAGAAAGCGAGGCGCTCATCGGTCTCGAAGTTGCGGCAGTGCTGCACCTGCTTGGTGTGCCAGGCCCGGCCCGTCAAGCCCTGGGTGTGTGTCTCGTCTTCGAGCAGCGAGGGCATGGGCTGCTCGACCAGCGACGTGAGCATGGCGGGCTCGCCCGCCATGAATTCGAACTGGAAGATGCCGTCCTGGTCGGGCTTGCCGAAGGCGCAGGCGGCGATTTCCGGATGCTGGCTGAGCAGTTCGGCGGACTGGCTGATCAGGTCGGTGTAGTTGTCGGCCGTCCACACCAGCTGGCTCAGGTTGAGCAGGACCTCGTAGCGCGCGGCCTGCATCAGCTGGTAGGCCTCGGTCTGCCAGGTGAGGTCGCGGATGAGCCGGCGTCCCAGCAGCCCCAGGGCCTTGCCATGCCGGTTGGCATCGACGAGGCCGCGCAGGGTGGTGTGGAGGATGTCCTGTCCGCGCAACAGGTCTTTTTGCGTCAGTCCCACGATGGCGTGGATCTTGCCGATGCGCAGCGCGGTGGCGCGATGGCGTTCGGCGGACAAGTCCGGCGACGCCAGCAACAGCAGGTTCTGGGCCTGCTGCGCTTGCAAGTGCTGCAGCCCGGCCGTGGTGAGCATGCCGATGATGTCGTCGGTATCGGTCTCGCCGGTCTGCTCGTAGAACATCGCGGCGATGGCCGAAGCCTTGGGGCGGAGATCGGCCTGCAAGGCGGATAGGATGCAAGCCCAGGCCGGGTCGTACAGCTCGTTGTCCTGGAAGGTGTCGATGGCGCCGTCGGGGCGCAAAGGCTGGTCAGGCATGGACGGTGGGCACGCAACAATACGTTTTTAATACATTTGTAATAAAAATTACCGGAGGACTATAGCACTCAGTCCGTCCGCCAATTTGTCACGCGCGCCGCTCCCGGTTCGATATCCGCGCGTTACCAGACCGCGACTGTCCGGCTGCAGGATCGCCATTGTTTGGTCAGGGCGCGCTCGGCGCTTTTGCCCTGCACGGTGTAGTCCGTGTCCGAAGCGCCGCCGCTGTCCGGATCGCTGTTCCATCGCCAGACCAGCACGGTATGGATGGCCGGATCGGACAGCTCGGCCATCCACGTGGCCAGCACCTTGGCCTGCAGCGCCTCGTCGGCGGGGGCGCCGTTTTCATCGGGGCGCTGGCCCGGCCGGGCGGCCGCGCCCGATGCGGAGCGTATGCCGATCTCGGCAATGAAGAGGTGCCGCTTGGCCTGCTTGGCCAGCGCCAGCAGATGGTCGCGTTCGCTGGCCATGGCCGCGCGCCAGCTGTCGGGATCGTTGTCGGCGCCCAGCGTGGGGTAGAGCGTGGCGCCCACGGCATCGAGCTTGTTCCAGAAGGGCACCCGTTCGGCGCCCTCGGCGCCGCGCGCCGCGTACACGAGCTTGCCGTGGAATATCCTGCGCAGCCGCGCGATGAGGTCCGGCCATTCCGGCCGGTCCAGGCTCTGGTCGAGCTCCGTGCCGATCACCAGGGCTTCGGCATGCTCGTCTTTTGCGACCGCGGCCAGTCCGGCAAGCGCCTGTTCGTAATGATGGAACCACTGGGCCCAGTCATCGTCGCTGGCCATGCGCACGTCGCCCGGATCGCCGTCGGGTATCTGGACATGCGGCTTGACGATGGCGGCCAGCCCCAGCTTGTGCGCCGTGCGGATGGCGCGGGCCAGCTCGCCGTCGCTCATGTCCGAACCGCGGGACACATCGGTGGAGTCGCTCCGGGGTTGCCGGAAGAAGGGCACGATGGCCACGGCATTGGCGCCGGTGCCGCGCAGCTGCTTGAGGCTGGCTTCGGCCTGGGCTGAACCCAGCGGGGCGCGGTCATCCTGGACCAGGTTGAAGCCATGGCGTGGCGGAGCGCACGGCGTGGCGGCTTGCGCGCTGGCATCGGCCAGCAGGCCGGCGGCTGCCAGGGCCATGCATGCGCCGCGGCGCAACAGGGTGGACAAGCCGTTGATGGACAAGGGGGGGCGGGCGGAAAGCGGCATGGCGTATGGCGATGGAGGCATGGGCACCGTGCGGGCGGGGGCTGGAATCTTCATTGTGCACCTTGCTTGCTGCGATGCATGATTCGAAAGCGGGAGAAGTGTTACAACACGTCTGAGGGCCTGCCTTCACCGCGTGAAAGCCGACGGCAGGCGAGACAGACGAGCGGAGACCGACATGACAATAGAAGTCCGTGCCAACCAGCCTGCAAGCGCCCTGCGCTACACCGTAACGGCCGAGGGCCATGGCATGCCGCTGGGCTTTCCCCGGCCTGATGGCGACGGCCCCGATCCGCATGACTATTTCGATGGCGCGCTGGGCGGCTGCAAGGCGCTCACGCTGATGTGGTACGCCCAGCGCAAGCAGCTGCCGCTGACCTCGGTGGACGTGGATGTCGTGCGTGACGCCGGCGAGGAAAAGCGCGGCGTCTACAAGCTGACGGCCCGGCTCAGGCTCAACGGCGACCTGAGCGAAGCGCAGCGCGCCGAGCTGCTGGCCGTGGCCGAGAAATGCCCCATCCACCGCTTGATGGCGACGGCGGACGTGCAGATCACGACGGAACTGGCCTGATCGGCCTTTTGTCCGGCACGGCATGCCAGTTGCGCGTTGCGCCGGTCCTTACCCTTCCATGCCGGGGATGACGGTCGAGAAGCCCGCGTCGACGTGGGTGATCTCGCCGGTGATGCCGGCCGCCAGGTCCGACAGCAGGAAGGCCGCGGTGTTGCCCACGTCCTCGGTGGTGATGTTGCGGCGCAGGGGCGCGTTGGCCTCGACGAACTTCAGGATGGACGAGAAGTCCTTGATGCCGCTGGCGGCCAGGGTCTTGATGGGGCCGGCCGAGATGCCGTTGGCGCGGATGCCCTTGGGACCCAGCGTGGTGGCCAGGTAGCGCACCGAGGCTTCCAGCGAGGCCTTGGCCAGGCCCATGGTGTTGTAGTTGGGGACGACCTTTTCCGCGCCCAGGTAGGTGAGCGTGAGCACCGAGGCCGGGCGGCCCTGCATCAGGGGCAGCGCGGCCTTGGCCATGGCGGGGAAGCTGTAGGCCGAAATGTCATGGGCGATGCGGAAGGCTTCGCGCGACAGGCCGTCGAGGAAGTCGCCGGCGATGGCTTCGCGCGGGGCGAAGCCGATCGAGTGCACCAGGCCGTCCAGGCCGTCCCAATGCTTGCCGAGCTCGGCGAAAGCGCCTTCGATCTGCGCGTCTTCGGCCACGTCGCAAGGCAGCACGATGCTGCTGCCGAATTCGGCGGCAAATTCGCCGACACGGTCCTTGAAGCGGTCGCCTACATAGGTGAAGGCCAGTTCCGCGCCCTGCTGGTGGCAGGCGCGGGCGATGCCGTAGGCGATGGATCGGTTCGAAAGCACCCCGGTGACCAGGATGCGCTTGCCGGCGAGAAAGCCCATGATTTGTCCTTTTTGTGGTGGCGCCAGCCCATGGCGCGGCGCGATGCGGCGTATTTTAATGCCGCTTTTAGTGCCGCTTGGCCGGATGCTTCTTGTCCGCGCTGGCCACCTTGACGGCGCGGCCGCCCTTGGTGCCTTGGGCGCCGCGCTTGCTGCCGCCCCGGCCGGCGGCCTGGGCGCGGCCTTTGTCGGCCAGCTTGCCGATGGCCTTGGCATTGCCCTTGCGGGCCGTGCCGCGAGTCTGCCGGGCGCGGGACGCATGATGGTCCGCGCTTTGTTTGCGGCCTGTCGCGGTCTTGGCATGGGCGGGCGGCGGGTCGACCGGTTCGGAGTCGCCGTCGGTCGCGGCGGCCAGGGCCAGGGGAGCGCTATCGCCCACGTCGCCGGCCGGCACCAGCAGGTTCTGCCCGGAGACGGTCTTGGCGTGCGGCGCGATGCCGTTGAGCTGGCGCAGCCGGAGCTCGGAGATGCCCAGGTGCCTGGCCACCGAGGCGACCTTCTCGCCGCGCTGCGGCTGGTAGATCCGCCAGTTGCTGAGCCGGCCCTGGTAATTGGCGAAGTTGTGGTTGAAGACCTCGACCTTGTCCTTGGGCAGCAGCAGGGTGCTGTTTTCCTGGCCGTTGATCACCGGGCGCTTGTACGAGGGATTGAGCGCCTTGAACTCGTCGAGCGGCATTTCGGCCAGGCGCGCGGCGATCTCGAGGTCCATGTCGCCGGGCTCGCTGATCATGGCGAAATAAGGCGTGTTCTCCACCGGCGGCAGGGTGACCGCGTACTTCTCGGGGTTGGAGATGATGTTCTTGATGGCCTGCAGCTTGGGCACGTAGTTGCGCGTTTCATCGGGCATGTCCAGCGACAGGTAGTCGGTGGGCAGGCCCAGGCTCTGGTTGCGGGCGATGGCGCGCTGCACGGCGTTTTCGCCCCAGTTGTACGAGGCCAGGGCCAGGTACCAGTCGCCCTGCATTTCGAACAGCTCGGCCAGGTAGTCGAGCGCGGCGTAGGTGGAGGCGATGGGGTCGCGGCGCTCGTCGCGCCACCAGTCCTGCTTGAGGTTGTAGTGTTCGCCGGTGGCCGGCACGAACTGCCACAGGCCCGAGGCCTGGGCGGGCGACTGGGCCGTGGGGTTGTAGGCGCTTTCCACGAAGGGCAGCAGGGCCAGCTCGGTGGGCAGGCCGCGGCGGTTGACCTCGTCGATGATGAAGTACAGGTACTTGCCCGCGCGCTGGGCCATGCGCTCGACGGCCTCGGGGTGGGCCGCGTAATACTCCGTCCATTGCTGCGACAGGTCGTTGTCGAGGTTGGGAATGGCGAAGCCGCGGCGGATGCGGTCCCACGCGTCGTGCGGGGGATGGGTGAGGTCGATGGTGCGGGAGGTGTTGCGGGCGATGCGCACGCCCATGGCGCTGGTCTGGTCCGCCTGGCGATCGATGCCGGCGCAGCCGGCAAGCAAGACGAGTAGCAGGAGGAGCAGGTTTCGGATCAACGTCATGGGCTTATTTGAATTCGTTCTTCCATTGCCGCAGGGCGGCAAAAACATTGACTGGCGAGGTCAAAGGGCGGCCTGCCCAGGCGGAAGCGGCCTGGACGACCATGGGGTGGCGGGTACGCAGAAAAGGATTGATCTGCAATTCCTGACCGATGCTCGAAGGCAGGGTCGGCAGATTGTTTTCGCGTTGACGCCGGGCCTGTTCTTGCGCCGCTTGCGTGGCGCGGTTATTGGGCTCGACTGCCAAGGCCCAGTGCAGATTGGACAACGTGTATTCGTGAGCGCAACAAACCTGCGTGTTGCCTGGCAATGTTGCCAATTTTGCCAGAGATTGGTCCATTTGTTCGGCGGTCCCTTCAAAAAGCCGTCCGCAACCCGCCATGAACAGGGTATCCCCGCAGAACAGCACGGGCTTTTGGCCGGCCTCCTGGCCGATTCGGCCAAAATAGGCGATGTGGCCGGCCGTGTGGCCGGGTACGTCCAGCACCGCCAGGTCCAGGCCGAGCTCGGGCAGGACGACGTGGTCGCCCTCGGCCAGGCGCACGTCGCAGCGGGGCAGCGCTTCTCCGGACGGCCCGTATACCGTGGCCCCCGTCAGCCGGGACAATTCCATAACGCCGCCGACATGGTCGCCATGGTGATGGGTGAGTAGAATGGCGCGCAGTTCCAGCCCTCGCGCCTGCAGGCATTGCAGCACCGGGCCGGCTTCGCCGGGGTCGACCACCGCGGCCAGGCCGTCGCGAATGACGGTCCAGATATAGTTATCGGTGAAGGCAGGCACGGGCAGCAGCTCGGCGCCTTGCGAGGACGGAATGGAAGGTTTCATAGCGAAGACCAATGGCTGAGCAAATGCTGCCGATTGTAGAACTGGCCGAGTGGTTCCAGACGCCGCCGGGACAATACGTCCTGGCCTGGGAGCGCGCGCAGTTCGACGAGCGGGTGGCCGATGTGTTCGGTTTCCAGGCCTGGCAGGTGGGCTTGCCCGGCCTCGATCTGCTGCGGGCCAACCGCATGCCTTTCAAGGCCGTGGTGGGCGCCGAGATCGCCATCGACGACGCTACCATCGGCTGGCGCAACGGCGTGGCCGCCCTGCCCGAGGCGCTGCCCTTCGACTCGCAGAGCCTCGATCTGCTGGTGCTGCCGCACGCGTTCGAGTGCACCGACTCGCCGCACCAGGTGCTGCGCGAGGTCGAGCGCGTGCTGGTGCCGGAAGGGCGCGTGGTGATCTCCGGCTTCAATCCCTGGAGCCTCTGGGGGGCGCGCAACGCCATGCCGGGCATGGAGGCCTGGCTGCCCCGGCCCGTGTCGTCGCAGGTGTCGCCGCTGCGCATGAAGGACTGGCTCAAGCTCATGTCCTTCGAGGTGGATGCTACGCGCTTCGGCTGCTATGTGCCGCCCTGCCGTACCGACCAGTGGCTGCGGCGCTGGCACTTCCTGGAAGCCCCGGGGCAGCGCTGGTGGACCCTGGGCGGCGCGGTCTATGTGATGTCGGCCACCAAGCGCGTGATCGGCATGCGCATCATCGGCCCGGCCTGGAAGAAAAAGCGCCAGTCCGCCAGCACGGCGTCGGTGGCCGTGCATCGCAGCGAGCTCTGATTCACCGGGCTTCGCGCCCGTTCATTGTTGTAGCAAGGATATTCATGCAGTCATCAGAAATTCAGGACGCCGACCGGGTGGAAATGTGGACCGACGGCGCCTGCAAGGGCAATCCCGGCCCGGGCGGCTGGGGCGTGCTGATGCTCGCGGGCCGGCACCGGAAGGAAATGCACGGCGGCGAGGCGCAGACCACCAACAACCGCATGGAGCTGCTGGCCGTCATCGAAGGTCTGCGTGTCCTCAAGCGCTCTTGCACGGTGGTCATCCACACCGATTCGCAATATGTCATGAAGGGCATGACCGAGTGGCTCGCCAACTGGAAGCGGCGCGGCTGGATCACCGCCGACAAGAAGCCGGTCAAAAACGCCGAGCTCTGGCAGGCGCTGGACGAACAGGTGTCCCGCCACCAAGTGTCGTGGCGCTGGGTCAAGGGCCACGCCGGCGACCCGGGCAACGAGCGCGCCGATGCCCTGGCCAACCTGGGCGTGGACAGCGTGCGCCAGCGTGCCGGGTAAACTAGCCGGCACCGTTTTCATTGCGCGGAACACCACCCATGCGACAGATAGTCTTCGATACTGAAACCACCGGCCTGAGACCCGAGGACGGCCATCGCATCGTCGAAATCGGCTGCGTCGAGCTCGTCAACCGGTCCCTCACCGGCAAGACCCTGCACTTCTACCTCAACCCCGGCCGCGACAGCGAAGAGGGCGCGCTGGCCGTGCACGGGCTGACCACCGAGTTCCTCGCCGACAAGCCGCGCTTCGCCGACGTGGCCGACGAGTTCCTGGCCTTCATCCAGGGCGCGGAGCTGATCGCGCACAACGCCACCTTCGACGTGAAGTTCTTCAACGCCGAGTTCAAGCTCATCGGGCGCGGCGAAATCGCGCAGTACTGCGAGTCCATTACCGACTCGCTCCTGCATGCGCGCGCCATGTTCCCCGGCAAGCGCAATTCGCTGGATGCCTTGTGCGATCGCTTCGGCATCTCCAACGCGCACCGGACCCTGCACGGCGCCTTGCTCGACTCGGAACTGCTGGCCGAGGTCTGGCTGGCCATGACGCGCGGGCAGGACGCGCTGCTGATCGATACCGACGATGCCGCGCCCGGCGCGGGCGCGGGCAATTCGTCCCTGGGGGCTTTCGATGCCTCGGTGCTGCCGGTGATCGCGGCGGCGGCCGACGAGCTGGCCGAGCATGCGGCCTATCTGAAGGCGCTGGACAAGGCCAGCGGCAAGACGGTGTGGCGGGCTTATGAGCCGCTGGCCGCCGAAGGCGACGCCGCGTAAGGACTGCGGGCGCGGCGCCACGTGATCCACAGCAGGGCCCCCAGTACGATGGGGCCGAGCTGGATATGGGTGGGCGTCGCAAAAGGCGCCATGATCAAGGGCAGCAGCCAGGCCGCGGCGAGGATCTCCCGTTCGGCCGTGCGCCACCCGGTTTCAAGCCCGCACAAAGCCAGCCAGGCAATGGGAAACGCCAACCAGGCCAGGTCGTAGTCGAAGACATAGGGGCTCACCAGGAAAGTGCCCGTCATCAAGGCGGCGGCACGCAGGCGCTGGTCCTGGCTGCCGCGCCAGATCCGCCATACGGTGCGGATCGCGACCAGCGCCACGACGGCATGCACGGCGTAGGCAAGAGAGACGGGCGTGCCCAGCAGGCGCAGGAACGCAAAGACCGTGGGCATCTTGGGCCAGGGCAGCGTACCGGTTTCAAGAAAAAGGCGGGCATAGCCCAGGCTGTGCACGCTGGCCATCAAGGTATCCGTGCCCATGATGGCCGTGCTGATGACCATGAACAGGATCGCCGTGGCCGCCGCCACGACAAAGGTTCGCCACGCGCCGATGGCGATCAGGGCAATGGGGAACAGCAGCGCCAGGTGCGGCTTGATGGCCAGCAGGCCGATGAAAACACCTGCCAGCACGGGCCGCTTTTCCAGGCAGAGCAGGGCGGCAGCGGCCAGGGCGGCGGTGAGAAAGGCGTTTTGCCCGTGGAAGAGATTCATCCAGGCGCCGGAGAATGCGGCCAGGCACCACATGGCATCCGGCGTGCGCACGATGCGCCGCATGGCGCAGACATAGGCCGCCAGCGTCAGCAGCATGAAGGTCCAATAGGCCGGAAAATAAGCCAGCAAGGCCAGCGGCAGGATCAAGACGTAGAACGTCGGCGGGTAGTACCAGACGAAGACACTGTTCGACGCGGGGACGGCAGCTTGTTCGGCCCGGAAGATCGAAGCCAGGTCGTAGGCGAGCGGCGCATGGTTGTGCAGGCCCAGGTATGAAGCCGCCCAGAAAGTGATGAAGTCGTAGCCGAGCGGCTTGCCCTTGAGGTCGACATGATTCTTGGCAAGCAGCGCCCAGGCGATGCCGAGCACGATGAACAGCAGCAGGAAGAGGCGCGGATAGCGCGTGAAGCGTTCGCGGTTGAGCCAGTGTGAGGCGGCATGTTTCATGCAGTCAGTCCTCGTATTTCATGACGCGATTTTCTTGAACACGAAAACATGGTTCAGGCCTAATTGGAACGTCTTGTGCGATACCAAATTAAGGTGATCGGAAAAAATCTGAACCAACGAAGCAGGGTCGAAACCGTGATGTTCTTCCACCGCTTGTCCTTCTATGAGCTTCAAGAACATCAATACATCCAGGATTTTGTCGACGATCGGCGCCGGGACCGTGACGACCAGTCTTCCGGTATCGGCGAGCATTTGCGCAATCGCCCGGGCCGCTCCGATCAAGTCCTGTTCGGAAAAATGTTCGAGTACCGCCAGGGCAAAAACGACATCGTATTTGCGATGCAGTCCTGCCTCTTCCCAGGCTGAGGGAAAACAACCTTGAAGCAGAACCGACCCAGCGGTCATGGGTTGCGCGGCAAGGCGAGGGTCGCAGCCGTCCAGGATGGCGCTTCGATTAGCCACGCGCTTGAGCAGATAGCCATCATCGCAACCTATATCAAAGACATGGCTCAGCTTTTTGGGTGCGGCTCGCAACGCTATGTCGGAGCGCCATCGGCGCAGGAGCTTGTCAAGGGCCTTCATGGTTTTTTTCCACGTCTCGTCTGATTGGCAAGGCCAGGAAGCCCATGATCAAGGACATGAGAAAAATGATTCCACCCAGTGTCATGGATAGCGTGGAAAGGCTAACGGTTTTGAGGAAGATGCCCTGTTGCAGAACGCCGAATCCTGCAGAGCTCCAATTTTTGAGCAGTCTGACCCCCAGGTAGCCGCCAAAAATCGCCAGCGCGATCCCGAGGATTCCACCGATTTCCAGAATGGGTTTTGCGCGAAGTGTTTCGAACATCCGGTTTTTCTTGAGCAGCCCTTCGTACATGCCGAACATCCTGACAGCCAGTCCGAGCATGATGGCGATCAGACCGACGGTGATGCCAGTTTGCGCGTAAAACAAGGTATTGATGTCGAAGACGACACCGCCGATTTTCAACTGGCCCGCAAAGATGGCCAGGTAGAAGAAGATGCTGACGAACATGGTGATCAGGCCTGGGATCAAGAACAGCCACCGGGGACTGAAAAGCAGCATGAACCGGAAGTGGCGCCATCCGTCCCGCCAGGGACGCAAGTGCGGAGCGCGTGTGCGGCCGTCCTTTGACAGGCGCGTTGGAACTTCGGCGATGCGCATGTCAAGCAGGCTCGCCTTGATGATCATCTCCGAGGCGAATTCCATTCCGGTGGTCCGCAGATCCATGCGCAGAAATGCTTGTTTGCTGAATCCGCGCAAACCGCAATGCATGTCCTTGACTGGGCAGTTGAACAGCAGCCGGCCTATCCTGGTCAGCAGTGGATTGCCTATGTATCTGTTTTTCCATGGCATCGCGCCATGAGAAATCCCACCCAGGAACCGGTTTCCCACGACCAAGTCGTATCCCTGGACCAGTTTTTCCGTAAAACCGTCCAGGGCGCCAAAATCGTACGAACCATCCGAGTCGCCCATGATGATGTATTCGCCCCGGGCTGCCATGGCTCCCTGGTACAGGGCTTCGCCATAGCCGCGCAGTGCGACGTCGACGACCCTGGCGCCATGCTTACGCGCTATTTCTTGCGAGCCGTCATGGCTACCGTTATCGGCGATGATGATTTCGCCGAGGGCTCCCGTTCTTTGGAGCCAGTCCTGGGCTTTTTCAATGCATGCTGCGAGCGTTTCCGCTTCGTTCAAGCATGGCATCAGAATCGAGAATTCCATGTTTTATTTGTCAACCAATTCGTGTACGGCGTCTTGCCAGGGCTCTCCGAGTTCCTTGACCTCGCCCGCATCTTTCAGTTGGGGGGATGAGGCCAGGGCTTGAGCGAGCCAGGGGGCAATGACAAAAACGCGATATCCCTTGTTCAAGGCTTGCGTCAAGAGCGTACCGTCCACTTTTCCATGGATGGGATCGGCTACGGCGACAAGCGTGTCCGGGTGGCCGATCTGGTGCATTGCTCCTTCCGGCAGGGCCAGGAACAGGGAGGGCGATGGCAACTTGGCAAAAGCCTCGTTCATCAACCTGTTCTGATGGCGATGCGCTTGCGACACACTCAAGTCCATGATGTTGAATATCCCTGCCGCCATGAATCCGCCAACGCCGAAGGCGATGGCCATCCGTGCAAACAAGATGCGATGGGGGCCTTCTCGGCCAGCGAGCAGGCAAAGCAGACCAAGCGCGGCGAATAGATAATTGGGGAATATTTGATTTGCGCCGTATATCGTCGCTGGCCCTGCAAAAGACCAGGCTACGAACACAATGATGACCGCCCATCGTCCCAGTGTTGCAAGATGGGTCGTCTTTCCCCCTTGCCCGGCCACCACGATGAGGTCTTCCCAAACCTTGGCGGCCAGGATCGCAGCCAGGGGCAGGGCCGGCAGGAAGTAACGCATATTGCTGCCTAGCGCACCATGATAGAGATGCAAGATGAAGGGCAGGGTCCACAGGGTAATACCCATCAGTATGAAAGCGATGGGTTCTCGGTCTGCGTCTTTCCAGCGCGAGCAGACAAGAAAAAACAGCAAGCCCAGCCAGGGCAGGCTTTGAGCCCACGCTTTTTTGGCCATGCCCCAGAATGACAGGGTGCCGTATGCGCCTTTGACCACCCCGTCATGAGGATCGATGATCGTGGTGGCGTCCCAGATCAATCCTTGTGCGCCAGTCATGTAGTGAGAAAGGACTTCTCGGGTAGCGGGGATTGCCAACGCAATGACGAAGAGAAGCCCCAGGCTTGCCAGGACATGGACTTTCCCCAGTTTTTTTGAACGATGCAGCCAATGCAATGCGATCAGTGTTGCGCCCAACAAAAGCACTAGCAAGATTGCGCCGGTCTGGCCCGACAGCGTAGCGTTGTCAATCGCTACGGCAACGGTATTCCCGTAGGAGAACGGGTTATAGGTGCCGAACTTGAATTGATTGGTCAGCGATGTCGTGATGAGTCCAGGCAGAATGCCTACCAGACATCCGGCTAGCAGTATCCCGGCACGGCGGGGGGCAAATAGCATGGTTGCCAAGCCCGCAATGGGCAGGCACAGGATTGCATCCAGCCGGAACAGGAGTCCCAGGCCCATGCATAGACCCGACAAGGTGGCCCAGCGAAAATTTTGGCTATCACGCGTAATCGCCAACCAGGCGCACAGCAACGTGGCTGTTGCTCCAAATACACTGATGGCGTGAGGCCATATCCCTACCGTGAATTCCGGCCAATAAGTGGCAAGCGCCAGAATGAGCACGGCTCGCCAGGCGATCTCTTCGCGGTTGAACAAGATGCGTGCCAAGGCGCGTACCAGGAACAATGTGCCTACGGAGGCCAGCGCATTGAAAAAAATCAACGAGCGAGCGCCCAGCAGCGGCGCCAATACCCCGCCTGCGATGGCCGTGCCGACAGGATATTGCGGGGTCAGGCCGTGCGGTCCCTCGGCCAGCAGCCAAAGCGTCAGGGATTCAGCCCTGAAGGTGCCGTACCCATTCTCGAGTATCAGGGTATGGTGATGCTGGAAAGCATCGACGCCGGCCTGATAGACGACTTCGTCGACAATGAACGCGCCAGTCGAGGCTACGCAGGCTCCGATTACGATGGCAAATGCAATAAGCCATATGCCCCAGCGCATCGATGTGATCCGTATCCGTATAACGGGGAATTTGTCCGTATGGGAGTTTGCCGGAAATTCTTACGGTTTTGTTGGCATTTTTGCGCATTTTGTCCGGATTGCTGGACAATCTGGCGGCGGCGCGGTGCCTGGGAGACAAGCCGTATAGTCGGCTGTATTTCAGCCATTTGTATCCCGATCCCCGCGGGTATACTTGCGCGCCATGAGATTATCCGCCCCTCCGTTTTCGGCTGACTCCGGCTGGCAGTACCTGATCGTGCTCTGCGCTATTGCCGTGCCCAGCCTTGCCCTGGTGGTGCCTGGCGGCGCCAATATCGGGTATTTCGCCTTGGCGGCTGCCGTGTTTGCCACGTGTTTCGCTAGCGGGCGGGACGCGCAGCGCATGGCGGCCCCGGCCGGCGGGATCGATCTGCCGGCGATTCTTCCCGTGAGCCTGGCGCTGCCCAGCGTGGCGGTGTTGTGGACCCAGCTTGCCCATTGGGATTTCGATGGACAGCCGATGGACGCGCCATCCCGCTTCCTGCTGGCCGTCCCGCTGCTGTATTGCCTGCAGAGGTTGCCGCCGTCCCGCTTGCGGCGGCTGCGGCACGTGCAGTGGGGCCTATGCGCCGGGGCGATCGGCGCCGCGCTGGTCTTGTGGGTCGCGCCGCTGGACGGGAGCATGCGCCATGTGCCGAAGTTTGCTTCGGCCATCACGTTCGGCAATCTCGGCCTGGTCATGGGCCTGGGGGCGATGCTGACCCTGGGGTGGCGCCTGACCCGGTCTTTCCTGGAGCCTTTGCTCAAGGTCGTGGCCGTCCTGGCCGGGTTCTATGCCTCGCTGTTGTCGGGCACCCGCGGCGGCTGGGTCGCGTTGCCGGTGCTGCTGATCCTGTTCCTGCTGTTGTCGCGGTTGCGCGGCGCCTACAAACTGTTGCTGTGCGTGCTGGCCGTGGCGATCCTGTCGGGGGTGTACCTGACGGACAAGAATGTGCAGATGCGTATCCATACGGCCAGCGCCGAATACGCCGCCGCGGTGCAGGCGCACGGCGAGGAGAAGAGCGCCCTGGCTGCCTCGGACACGTCGGTCGGGCTGCGCCTGTCCTTCTGGCGCGCGGGATACGCCATGTTCCTGGCGCATCCGTTCGCGGGCGTGGGGTCGCAGCATATTCAGGAGGTCTACGAGGACCGGGCGGCGCACGGCCTGATGCCGCAGGATGCGGGGCACTTCGACCACCTGCACAACGACTATCTCCAGTCGCTGGCGGCCAATGGCTTGCCGGGCCTGCTGGCGCGGCTGATGGCCTACCTGGTGCCGCTTTACCTGTTCGTGCGCGCCATACGCTCGGCCGAGCCGCAACGGGTGACGGCGGGCTGGGTCGGGGCCCTCGTGGTCGTGAGCTATATGGTCTTCGGCCTGACCGAGACCATGTTCAGCATCACCATGAATGCCAGTTTCTATACTGGACTGGTGCTGATTTTTTCGGTTCTGGCCTTGCCCGCCAGGCCTGGAACGACAGGCTGGCAGGCCTAGCCGGCCCATTGCGGCTTGCCAGGAGCGATTGGGCGTGCTAGAATCTTGCTTCTTTGTTGGGTGGTTAGCTCAGTGGTAGAGCACTGCCTTCACACGGCAGGGGTCACAAGTTCGAAACTTGTACCACCCACCAAAAACTCCCACAAGAAGATCAAGCACTCAGGCTAAGTTGGCCGGCTGTGATCTTCTGTCTCCCCCCGCGCGCACTCCCCCCGATCTGTCTGTCCTACTCCTGTCCTTCGAAGACGAGAGTCCGGCCGCATTGCGCAAGCGCAACGGCAAGTGGAACGCATGCATCCAGCGCAGGGATTACCCCCAATTATCCAAGACTTTTGCCGCCCAGGCTGATGCTAAGGCCTGGGCGCATTGGTCCAGTGCCGTACATTAGGGCTGGCAGACTGTCCTGAAGCGTCAATCGATTGATGAAGCAAGCCAAAGTCCAGGGCATGATCCATCGCGGCATTGGCGGCTGCGGCAGGTCTGAGCACATCCTGCGCATCGACCACGCGATCACGTCCTTGCGTTTTGGCCGTGTAGAGCGCCGCATCCGCGCGTGCCAGCAACTCCGGCAGCGAGTCGCTGTACCGATACTCGTCGATCCCCGCGCAGAACGAGTAGCGATGCGGCGGTATATCTTTTGCATCGTTCAGCATCCCGCGCCGGTCGAAATTCGTCCGCTCCTGCAGCACTTCCATGCGCGACCAGGCATCCTGCCGGCCGGTTCTCGAGAAAAGGATTGCAAACTCCTCGCCGCCCACCCGGCCGAACACATCGGTCTCGCGCAGAGTCGTCCTGACCAGCCGGCCGAAGTGCGCGAGCACACTGTCGCCCGCCGCATGTCCGTATTGATCGTTGATCAACTTGAAGTGGTCCATGTCGATGATCGCAACCGATAGCCTCGCGCCGGAAGCGGTTGCATGCTCGAGCATCTCTTGCGCCTTCGCGAAAAATCGGCGACGGGTAAGCGCCCCCGTCAGATCGTCCACGTTCGCCCAGCGCTCCAACTGTTCGGCCAGTCGATCATGCACGAGTATCACCATGCCCATGGACAACCCCGGCAGCACAAGCATGCCGACCATGGGAAACGCAATACTGGATACGGCTGATTGAAGCAGACTGCCTTGCGGCAGCAAGCCTACGCCGTAGACGAGTCCGCGGATCACATGACCCAGCGCACTGGCGCAAGCGATCACCACGATGAAGCAGCAGCCGTAGGAAGGCCGCTTGGGCGCCCGATGCTTCCAGGCCGTCCAGCCGATACTGGCGTGCATACAGGCATAGAAAATGGACACTGTAGCAATACAGGCGCCCATATTCGGCGATGCGTAAGTCCAATAGGCAATGCCCAGCACAAGGCCGGTGCAGCCGACGTACGGCAGCATGGTGACAGGCTGGAGGTGGAAAAATTGCCGGCAACCCTGATACCCCAGCACGCTGGCGAAGGCCAGCAGCAAGTTGGCCACGAGCACCGACAGGATGGTCGGGCTGTCATGCTGCAGCGCAAACAGTATCAAGGCAATGATGGCCGCTGCGTTCGCGCCTATCCAGCGCGAGACGCCCGGGACGGTCGAATGCCGCAGCGAACCGGAAATCGCCATGCTCATGATGGTGACGAGCATCATGGCGGCTATCAGAACACTGACTGGATTCAGCATGGCTGCCACGGGCACGGCCGGCTTGGGTTCCCCTGCATGGCGAGACTCCCTCTTATCTGTGTGTTGGAGCGTGCGTCGAGATAAAACCATCCCGGCATACATCATGTCGCTAGTCACTTTGACACCGATCAGAGGCCTTATCGGTTCGGTGTCGAACAATACGAAGCACGAGCAGATAAGAGAAAAACCCGCAAGAATCGCGCTTGCGGGTTTTTGTTCCGGGTTTTTGCTTTGGGCGCTGAAGAGACAGCGCCATCTCAGTCAGTCCATCACGGCATGGGCCGCTGCGCCGCTGCCTGCGCTGCGGCGGCGCCGGATGAATATCACCAGGGGCAGGATGCATAGCGTGGCGATGAACATCAGCTTGAAGGCATCCAGGTAGGCAATCATTGAAGCCTGCTGGTCGATGATGCGGTTGACGCTTTCACGGCCGGTTTCGGTGGCCAGGTCGAAGTATTGCTGCCAGCCGCTTTCGCCGCGGCTCACGTGCTCGGCCAGCGAGGCGTGCACGGTCTGGCTGTTGCGGGTGACCACGGTTTGCACGATGGAGATGCCGATGCTGCTGCCGATGTTGCGCATTAGGCTGAAAATGGCGGTGCCGTAGGCGCGCAGCTCGGGCTTGAGCGTGGCGAAGCTGACGGCCGACAGCGGCACGAACACCAGGCCGAGTCCCACGCCCTGCACCACGCCGGGCCAGACGATGTCGCTTTCCGACAGCGTCAGGGTGTAGCCCATCATCTGGTAGAGCGCGTAGCCCGAGATCAGCAGGCCGGCGATGAGCATGCCGCGCACGTCCAGGCGGCCCACCAGGCGGCCGGCAATGAGCATGGCGATCATGGTGCCCAGACCGCTGGGCGCGGTGACCAGGCCGGTGGTGGCCACGGGGTAGTCCATCAGGTTTTGAAGCATGGGCGGCAGCAGGGCGCGCGTGGCGTAAAGGATGGCGCCGATCACGAAGATGAAGAGGCTGCCGGTGACGAAGTTGCGGTCCTTGAGCAGCTCGGCGCGGAAGAACGATCTCTTGCCCGCGGTGGCGGTATGGATGAGGAAGAAGGTGAAGCTGACGAAGGCCACGATGGCTTCGATGCAGATCTCCGTCGAATTGAACCAATCTTTTTGCTGGCCCCTGTCGAGCATGGCTTGCAAGGCGCCGATGGACAGCGACAGCGTGGTGAAGCCGAAGACATCCAGCGCGTGGCGTTCGCCCTGGCGGATCTTGGGCATGTAGGTCATGACGCCCAGCAGGGCCAGGGCGCCGATGGGCAGGTTGATGAAGAACACCCAGCGCCAGTTGTAGCTGTCGGTCAGCCAGCCGCCCAGCGTGGGGCCGAGGATGGGTCCCACCATCACGCCCACGCCCCAGATCGCCATGGCCTGCGGCTGTTTTTCGGGCGGGTTGATGTTGAGCAGGATGGACTGCGACAGCGGCACCAGCGCGGCGCCGAAAAGGCCCTGCAGCAGCCGTGCCGTGACGATCTGGCTCAATGAATCCGAAATGCCGCACAGCGCGGAGGCCACGGTGAAGCCGGCGATCGACGCGCACAGCAGCTGGGTGGTGCCGTAGCGCGCCGCCAGCCAGCCGGACAACGGGGTGGCGATGGCCGCCGCCACGATATAGGAGGTGAGCACCCAGCTGATTTCGTCTTGCGAGGCCGACAGCGCGCCCTGCATATGCGGCAGGGCAACATTGGCGATGGTGCTGTCCAGGGTCTGGATTAGGGTTGCCAGCATGATCGACAGGGTGATCATGCCGCGGTTCAATGGGGCGGAAGTGTCGGCGGGGGGCATGGAGGCTCGTTACGTATGCCGGCTTATAATAAGCTAGCTTATTAATTTACTCAAAGAGTTCGGCGCAATTCCGGGGATGGTCCATGTCCAACACCTATGAAGAACGTTTTGGTTTTCTGGTCTCGGATATCGCCCGGCTGCTGGCCACCCAGTTCGACCGGCGCGGGCGCCAGCGGCTGGTGCTGAGCCGGGCCCAGTGCCGGGTGGCGCTATACCTCTCCACCCTGGGCCCCATGAGCCAGGCCAAGCTGGCCGAAACGCTGGACGTCACCCCCATGACCGTGGCCCGCATGCTCGACCGCATGGAAGAGGCGGGCTGGGTGCAGCGGGTGCAGGCGCCCAACGACCGCCGGTCCTTCCTGGTGCGGGTGACCGCCAAGGTCGAGGAGGCGATGGGGCCTGTCCTGGACCTGGGCGACGAGATTACCGCCTTGGCCATGCAGGGCCTGAGCGACGAGGAAAGGCAGACCCTGCTGCGGCTGCTGAGCAAGGTGCGCGGCAACCTTGGCTCGAGCCAGGCCGAAGGCTGAGCGCGGCTTTCGTGTTGCCGCAGGCAAACAAAGATAAACGTGGCGAGAACCCGGCTTGCCTGTCCGGCCGTTCTCGGGCAGCATCGCTGCATGCCGGGCGCTGGACGATCGATCGTCGAACCCGGCTTCGTCCGTCCACTTCCTCTCGATACCCCTCCCGCCATCATGATAGGCCGCGACTTCCTGCATTCCCCGGGCCCCACCCACATCCCTCAGCCGGTTCTCAATGCCATGAACCGGCAACCCCTGGATCTCGTCGACGACCGGCTCAAGCTGCTCGCGAAATCCTGCTTCGACGACCTGAAGGATATTTTCCGCACCAAGGGCCAGGTGTTCATCTACGCGGGCAACGGACACGGCGGCTGGGAGGCGGTGCTGGCCAATATCTGCGCGCCCGGGGACACGGTCCTGGTGCCGGTCGTCGGCCATTTTGCCCATGAATGGGCGGACCACGCCCGCGCGCTCGGCATCAAGGCGGAAACCATCGAGGGCGACTGGCGCCAGGGCATCGACCCGGCGCAGATCGAACAGCACCTGCGCCGCGACACCGAGCGCCGCATCAAGGCCGTGCTGGCCGTGCAGGTCGATACCGCCGCCAGCCTGAGCTGCGATATCCAGGCGGTGCGCCAGGCCATGGACGCGGCGGGCCATCCCGCGCTGCTGGTCGCCGACACCGTGGCCTCGCTGGCGGCCATGCCCTTCGACATGGATGCCTGGGGGGTGGATGTCGCCATCACGGCGTCGCAAAAGGCCCTGATGTGCCCGCCCGGCCTGGCCATCGTGGCGGCCAACGACAAGGCCATCGAGGCCGCGCGCAGCACGCCCCGGTTCCAGCGCTATTGGGATTGGATGCAGCGCATCGGCGACGAGTCCTACACCAAGTTCTGCGGCACCATGCCCGAGCACCACATGTTCGCGCTGCGCACGGCATTGGACCTCATCAAGCAGCGCGGCCTGGAGACGATCTTCCGGGCCCAGCGACAGTTGTCCGGCGCGGTGCATCAGGCCGTGGAGGCCTGGAGCCAGGCGGGCGCGATGGCGTTCAACGTGCCCGCCTCCTCCGAGCGGGCCGTGACCGTGACGACGATACGCACGTCGGCCGGCATCGACCCGGACCGCCTGCGCACCTATGCGCGCGAGAAACTGGGGCTGATGATCGCCGGCGGCCTGGGCAAGCTGGGCGGCTCGGCATTCCGCATCGGCCATATGGGCAGCATCAACGAACCGATGCTCCTGGGCTGCCTGGCCACGCTGGACCTGGCGCTCAAGGAGCTGGGACTGCCCCACGGCGAGGGCGCCGTGCAGGCGGCCATCGCCCACCTGGCACGCGAGCGCACGGCGGCTGCCTGACGCGGCATGGCGCGGGACGCCTTTGCGGCGCCCCGCCGTTCGGCATTCAAGGGGCGGGTTTGCAGCCGGTCGTCGGCGGCACGATGCCCCAATCCACCGTTACTTGCGGGCCGTTGGCGTTGCGCGTGGCAGGCAGGCGCGCGATGCCCTGCCATTGGGCCTGCTTCATTCTTTCGGCCACCAGGGGCCAGACCGGGTCGTGATTGAACGGGCTGGCGTCGATGACGACCAGCATGCCGCAAGCCGCGAGTTGCCCGGGGTCGATCCAGGGTGTGTTCTGCGGATCGCCGTCGATCAGGACCTGCGCCTGGCGGCCCGCGTGGATGGCGATGTTGCCGCCTATCCAGGTGTCGGCCGCGATGAAGCGCAGGGGGCCGTCGACATGGTCGTGCCAGACCTGCTGCAACTGCCGGGAGACCTGGCTGCTGGGGAAATTCGAGCGTGTCGGCCGGCCCATCAGGCTGGGCAGGGGGCCGCGCCCCGCGGCATAGCCGACCACGGTGAGCACCTGCATCACGCCGACCACGGCCAGGCTGGTCTTGAGCAGGCGCCGGCCGCCGTGTTCCGCATACAGCCAGAACGTCAGGAGGCCCGCCATGAGGAAGAAGGTGGTGGTCCAGTCGGCGATCATCCACGTGTCGGCGATGAAGGAGGCCGCGCACGTCAGCACGAAGGGGCCGAGGCCCAGCATCAGGATGAAGCGGCGATCCTGCGGGCGCAGTTGCGCGGCGATGCTGCCGGGTTTGCCGCCGGTGCCGCCGGCTTCGCCAGCGGGCCGCCGGCGCGCGGCGTGGCGCAGCAGGCCGCCGATGATCAGCATGGCCAGCAGCATGGGCGCGATGCGCGCCAGCGTGGTGGTGAACACATAGTAGATGGCCAGCAGGTTGCTCGCGCGGGTCATGGAGTCCGTGCGCGTCGCCACGGTGGCGTAGGTCAGCGGATTGGCCGGATTGTGCAGCACGTATTCCATGTTGTAGAGCCACATGGCGTGCGGCAGCAGCATCACGGCCAGCACGCAGGCGCCCGCCAGCACGCCTTTCCATGTGCGCAGTTCGCGCAGGCTGCCGCTTGCCAGCAGTTGCAGGGCGAACATCACGAACCACACGCCCGCGCTGTACTTGGTGAGCATGGCAAGGGCCGAGAACACGCCCAGCAGCAGCCAGTCGCGCAACTGCTGGTAGCGCCAGGCGCGGTAGAACATCCAGATCGCGCCGGCCACCGACCAGAGCTGGATGGTGTTGTGGTTGGACATCACCCCGCGCGTCGTGAAATAGGCGATGGGCATCATCAGCAGCACGGCCAGCAGCGCATTGCGCTGCGAGGTCATTTCGCAGCCCAGCCGCCAGATGAAGTAGAGCGCCAGCGTGACGCTGAGCTGGCCGGCGAAGAAGGTGATCCAGACTTGGCGGCCGAACAGGGTGATCAGCCCGTAGTGCACCCAGGACGGCAGGGGCGGGTGCTTGTAGTAGCCCCACTGGAACACATTGCCCCAGATCAGCTCTTCCATATTGTCGACATCCGGCGCGCTGTGGCTCAGGCCGAGCAGCACGGTCCACAGCAGGAGCTGCAGGCCCAGGAGCAGCAGGACCAGGGGCTGGAGCGAGACGGCGTCGAGGGAGAATCTGGCGGCCAGCGCGTCCCGCCATGATGCGCTGCTGGGTGCCGCAGACGAGGGGGGCGCTAGGGATTGCGAAAGGCCGGAATTTGCCCGCATGCTGAGACACACCAACAGAGGAGGCCGCTACCTGGCCGAGGGTCGTAAGGGTGACGGATTTTATTGTAATTTCAAGCGACTGCGGCCGGCCTCGGTTTGGCTGGCCGTCTGCCCGATGGATTTACGCGGTAACCTTAAGGGCCGGGGCGGCGGCCGGGTCGCGGCCCGCCTGGCGCAAGGCCCCGGGATCCGTGTCGATTCGGCCACAATTCGACGCCGTTGGTGCATACTTCGCACCTTTATCTGTTTTTTGCGGTGAAACCTTGACCACATCCCCTCTCGATCAGAGCGTTGCCGTACACGCCGCCGAGTCGGATCCGCTTGCGCCGCCCCGGTCGGTCGACGGCCGGCCTCCCGTGCGCGGCCTGGTGACCTGTGTCGTTCCCGGCCTGAACGAGTCTGAAAACCTCAAGGTGCTGCTGCCTCGGCTCAGCGCTCTGCTGGAGCAGTGGTGCGACGGCTGGGAGATCCTCGTGGTCGACGACGGCAGCACCGACGACACGCCCGCGCTCATGGCCGAATGGACCAAGACCCCGGGCGTGCGCTATGTGCAGCTGTCGCGCAATTTCGGCAAGGAAGCGGCGCTGGCCGCCGGGCTGGAAGCGTCCGCGGGCGATGTGGTGATCTGCCTGGATGCCGATCTGCAGCACCCGCTGGAGCTGGTGCCCCGGATGCTGCAGCGCTGGCAGGCGGGGATCGATATGGTCTATGCCGTGCGCAGCGACCGCGTCGACGAAACCTGGGTCAAGCGCGTCGGCACCTGGTTCTTCTACCGCCTGCTGGGCAGCACGCGCCGCATGCGGGTGCCGCCGCATGCGGGC
>DASWPO010000334.1:0-11491 GCA_036404015.1 Bordetella sp.
TACCTGGAGCCTGTTCGGCAACTTCCCGGCCATCCTGGACGACAAGGTGGTGGGCGACCTGTTCGGCGAGGGCAAGATGTTCCTGCCGCAGGTGGTGAAATCGGCGCGCGTGATGAAGCAGGCCGTAGCCCACCTGATTCCCTACATCGAGGAAGAAAAGCGCCAGATCGCGGCGGCCGGCGGCGACGTGCGCGCCAAGGGCAAGATGGTCATCGCGACGGTGAAGGGCGACGTGCACGATATCGGCAAGAACATCGTCTCGGTGGTCATGCAGTGCAATAACTTCGAGGTGGTGAACATGGGCGTGATGGTGCCCTGCGCGCAGATCCTCGACATGGCCCGCGCCGAGAATGCCGACATCGTCGGCCTGTCCGGGCTGATCACGCCCAGCCTGGAGGAAATGGCCTACGTCGCGTCCGAAATGCAGCGCGACGACTATTTCCGCAGCCGCAAGATCCCGCTGATGATAGGCGGCGCCACCACCAGCCGCGTGCACACCGCGGTGAAGATCGCGCCCCACTACGACGGCCCGGTGGTCTACACGCCCGACGCCAGCCGCGCGGTGGCCGTGGCCGCCAACCTGGTGTCCGACCAGGCCGAGGCCTATATCGCCGAGATCGCGCAGGAGTACGAGGAAGTGCGCCGCCGCCATGCCAACCGCAAGGCCGCGCCGCTGGTGCCGCTGGAAGCGGCGCGTGCCGCCAGGCCCGCCATCGACTGGTCGGGCTACACGCCGCCGCGGCCCAAGTTCATCGGCCGGCGCACCTTCAAGAGCTACGACCTGGCCGACATCGCCAAGTACATCGACTGGGGCCCGTTCTTCAATACCTGGAGCCTGTTCGGCAACTTCCCGGCCATCCTGGACGACAAGGTGGTGGGCGAGGAGGCGCGCAAGGTGTACGCCGACGGCCAGGCCATGCTCAAGAAGATCGTCGAGGGCCGCTGGCTCAAGGCCAACGGCGTGGTGGGCTTCTACCCGGCCAATACGGTCAACGACGAGGACATCGAAGTCTACAAGGACGAGTCGCGCGGCGAAGTGCTCTTTACCTGGCGCAACCTGCGCCAGCAGGGCGCCAAGCGCGAGGGCGTGAGCAACAAGAGCCTGGCCGACTTTATCGCGCCCAAGGACAGCGGGGTGGAGGACTACATCGGCCTGTTCGCCGTGACGGGCGGGCTGGGCCTCGAGCACAAGGAGGCCGAGTTCCTCGCGGCGCATGACGATTATTCGGCCATCATGCTCAAGTCCCTGGCCGACCGCCTGGCCGAGGCCTTCGCCGAGTGCCTGCACGCCCGCGTGCGGCAGGACCTGTGGGGCTATGCGACCGACGAGGCCCTGAGCCGCGACGACCTGATCGCCGAGAAGTATCGCGGCATCCGTCCCGCGCCGGGCTATCCGGCCTGCCCGGAACACGTGGTCAAGACGGAGATGTTCCACGTGCTCGATGCGCAGGAGATCGGCATGTACATCACCGAAAGCTACGCCATGCTGCCGGCTTCCAGCGTGTCGGGCTTCTACTTCAGCCACCCCGAGTCGCAGTACTTCAACGTGGGGACGATCGGCGAGGACCAGTTGGCCGACTATGTGCGGCGCAGCGGGCGCGGCGAGGACGACGTGCGGCGCACCTTGGCGCCGAACCTGGGGTAGGGGCGGCGTTGCGGCCGGTCAGGCGGTGGCGGGCACGCCCTGGCTGGCCAGGGCGCTGCCGCGCGGGGCGGCGGCGCCGGTCTCGTGGGTGCTGGCGAGCAGTTGCATGAAGAGCTCGGTGCTTGGAGAGATGATCCGGTCTTCCACGAGCACCAGCGAGAAGATGGTCTCGTAGGCGAGTTCTTCCGCGTCCCTGACGGGCGCATAGCGGTACGCGGAACCCAGGGCATCGACATAGTGCGTCGGCAGGAAGCCGGCGAAATGGCCGCTGGCCAGCAGCGTGGCCACGGCTTCCAGGCCGGTGGAAATGCCGTGGCGGGCAATGCCGACGCGTTCGACCAGTTTGCGCGTGTGCGGGTCCCGGTCGCGAACGACGAGCTCGTAGCCTTCCGTGGCCAGTTCGTCCAGACAGGGCGCAGGCAATGGATCGCGCGCCGCGACATAGAGCCTGAAGGTTTCCGTAAAGAGCGGCTGGCAGCGCAAGCGTTCGTTGCCCAGCATGGTGCCGACCACGCCCAGGGCCGTGCCTGTGATGCCGAGTTGCAGATGCCGGTCGGCCAGCCGGGCGAGCAGCTCGGAAGGCATGTGGATCGAGAGATGCACGGTCACATTCGGCGCCAGGCGGCGGAACTGCGCCAGCGCCTGCACGAGCGCGCAGCGGGGATTGGTCAGGCAGTTGTCGGCAATGCCGATATACAGGTCGCCGCTCATCACGCTGCGCGCCAGGTTCAGTTCATGGCTGATCATCTCCAGGGTGTCGCAGGCATTGATGGCCGCGCGCAGCGTGGCGCGGCCGAAATCCGTCAGCTCGAAACCGCTGGGCCCGCGAAAGCAGAGGCGCGCGTTCAGCCGGGTCTCCAGCGTGCTCAGGCTGCGGCTGATGGTGGAGCGGTCCATGTCCAGCTCGCGTTCGGCGGCGGCCAGCCCGCCGGCTTGCGCGACGGCACGGAAGATGCGCAACAAACGCAAATCATTCTCATCGATGGGTGCGAGGGTTTGCCCTTGGCTGCTCGCCATGCGTGCATGGCCATGAGCAATCGTGGGGCGGCTTGCACTGCGCCGGTGCGTAAGACTGTGCTCTTCCATGGAATTCCCCAGAACGAGTCCGCATGCAGAAAAGAGTCGAGCAAAAAATGTGCCAATAGAAGGCCGGCGAAGGTTTCGGCGCGCGCATGCATGGTTGCCGAAACGCCCCTCCTTATCGTGCGCACGCCTGCCTAGACTGAGCCGGGCTTGATGCACCGTTTCGATAGACGAGGAGGGAATAGGTATGACGCTGCCATTGACCGTGCCGCCTTTTGCCGGCCACCAGAGCTTTCTGTATTCACCCATTCAAACCGATCTCGACAAGCTCGACGCGCACGTCGCGATCATGGGGCTGCCGTTCGGCCAGGCCTACGATGCCACGCGCATCACCAACGACCAGACGCTTGCGCCCGATGCGATCCGATCGGTGACGACGCGCGTCTCGCGCGGCCTGGAACGCTACGACTACGACGTGGGCGGTCCGATTTACGACGGCCGCGCATTGAAGGTGGTCGACGTGGGCAACGTGCCCGCCGACATGAACGACTTGCGCAGCCATTACGCGCGGGCCGAACAGGCCATACGAAAAATACTGGCCGCCGGCGCGATGCCCATCACGCTGGGCGGCGACCATGGCATCACCACGCCAGTGCTGCGCGGCTTCGCCGACGAAGGGCCCATCACGGTGGTGCATGTCGATGCGCACCTGGATTGGCGCGACCACGTCAACGGCGTGCGCGAGGGCCTGTCCAGCCCCATCCGGCGCGCTTCCGAGATGAAGCACGTCAAGGCGATCTGGCAGATCGGCATGCGCTCGCAGGGCAGCGCGCGCCTCGAAGAGGCGCAGGCCGCCGCCGCCTACGGCTCGAACATCGTGCCGGCCCACGAGGTGCACGATGCCGGCATGGACGCCGTGCTCGAGCGCATTCCCGACGGCGGGCGCTATTACATCACCATCGACGCGGACGGGCTGGACCCCACGGTCATGCCCGCGGTCGAGGGACCCGCGCCGGGCGGCCTGACCTTTCATCAGGTGCGCAAACTGATCCACGGCCTGGTGCGCAAGGGGCGGGTGGTCGGCATGGACATCGTCGAGATCACGCCGTCCATCGACGTCAACATGATTACCTGCATCACCGCGGGCCGCTTGATGGTCAACCTGATCGGCGCCGCCGTGCGTGCCGATTATTTCGACGCGCCCAGGCTGTAGCGCCATTCCATCCATAAATCCTGCTGTTCCATTTTTCGTTCAATACAAGGGGAATGAATCATGAAGCGCATTACGTGCACCGCGCGGGTGATGTTTGCTGTGGGGCTGGCGGCGATCATGCTGCTGGCCTCGGCGGGGGCTTCGGCCGAGACGACGCTGGAGCGCATCCGCAGGACGGGCGAGCTGACCGTCGGCACCGAGGCGGCCTACCCGCCCTTCGAATTCGTCAAGGACGGCAAGATCGTCGGCTATGGCTCCGACATTCTCGCGGAAGTCGCCAAGGAGCTGGGCGTCAAGCAATTCAACCAGCTGGACCTGCCATGGCAAGGCATCCTGCCCGGCGTGCTGGCGGGGAAATTCGATTTCGTCGCCACCACGGTCGGCATCAACGAGGAGCGCGCCAAGCGCTACGCCTACACGATGCCGATTGCCGACGGCGCGCCTTATTTCCTGCAGCGCAAGGACGACGGCGCCAAGTTGGAGACGGGCCTGAACGGCAAGGTCGTGGCGACGCAGCTCGCCTCGTCCACGGAACCGATCGCCCGCCAGCTGGACGCCCAGCTCAAGGCCGCCGGCGGCAGCGGGTTCAAGGAGCTCAAGCTGTATACCTCCTTTCCCGAGACCTACGTCGCCTTGGCCAACGGGGAGGTCGACTGGGTGTTGCAGGGCCTGCCCAGCCTGTCCGTCGTCGTCAAGGAGCATCCGGATACGTTCAAGCTGGGCGGCCCGGTCCCGGTCACGGGCTTGTATACCTATCTTGCCTGGGTGGCTCGGCCCGAAGACAAGGACTTGCGGGATTTCATCTCCGGCGTGATCCGCAAGATGCGCGACGATGGCCGCCTGGGAGCGCTGCAGAAGAAATGGTTCGGCTTCGAGATGAAGATTCCCGATTCGGGCTATCTGCCGCCCGGGGCGGTGTGAGCGCCCGCCGCGGAGCGCCGGGATGAAATTCAACTTCCATTACTTGCTCTCGGTGCTGCCGCCACTGGGGTCGGCGGCGCTGGTCAACCTGCGCCTGGCCGCCATCGCCATCGTGCTGGCCTTGGTGCTGGGCACGGCGCTGACGGTACTGCGTTCCCGAAAGATCGGGCCGGTCAATGCGGCGATCGCGGTCTTGATCAGCTTCGTGCGCGGGACGCCGCTGCTGATACAGATCTTCATTTTTTTCTACGTGCTGCCCGCGGTGGGATTGAATCTTTCGGCGCCCGTGGCGGGCGTGGCCGCGCTGGCGTGCAACAGCATGGTGTTCGTCAGCGAAACGCTGCGGGCCGGTCTCGGCACGCTGGATCCGGGCCAGATCGAGGCCGCCACCGCGCTCGGCCTGCCGCCGCGCGTCATCTGGATAAAGGTGATCCTGCCGCAGGTATTGCGGCGCTCGCTGCCGATGCTGGCCAACGAGGCGTCCATCGTGATCAAGGCGACGGCGCTGTTGTCGGTGATCACCGTGGTCGATGTGCTGCGCACGGCCCAGCAGATCGCCGGCGCATCGTTCCGGCCATTCGAGACCTTGTTCGGCGCGGCCCTGATGTTCGCGCTCATCAACATGCTGCTCAGCCTCTGCACCAGGATGGTGGAGAAGCGGGTCATGCTGCGGGTGTGAGGTAGCGATGCGATTCGAACCGTCCATCATCCTCGACAATGCGCCGCTGTTCCTGAAGGGCGCGTTGCTGACGCTCGAAATATCGGCCTGCGCGCTGAGCATCGGCTTTGTGCTCGGCGTCGCAATCGCGCTATTGCGGCTTGCCCCGTCGCGGGTGCTGCACGGTTTCGCGGGGGGCTACATCGCCGTGCTGCGCAGCGTGCCCTTCATCATTTTCCTGTTCCTGGTTTATTACGGGCTGCCGTTTTCGGGCATACGGATACCCGCCTTGACCACGGGCATCGTTTCCGTCGCCCTGTTCTCCAGTCCTTATTACGCGGAAGTCATCCGTTCGGCCATTCAGGCGTTGCCGGCCGGGCAGTACGAGTCGGCGCGGGTGATAGGCATGTCCCCCGCGCAAGCGATGCGGCACGTGATCGCGCCGCAGATCGTTCCCGCGCTGATTGCGCCGGCCACGAACGTGACCTTGACCATGATCAAGGACTCGGCCGTCCTGTCGTCGATCACGATTCCCGAATTGAGCTACCAGGGACTGATCGTGCAAGGAAACACCTTCGCGCCTTTCGAGGTGTTCGCGGCGGTGGCCGGACTGTATTGGCTGATTTCGATGGCGATCGCCGAATTTTCGCGGCGGCTCGAACTGCGCGTCGCGGGCATGCGGGAACGGCGCGCGACGCGCAATGCGCTGGCGGACCGATACCTTTCCCTGGACAAGCGGACGGCAGCATGAGCCCCTCGAAGCCCGCCTTGCGATTGTCCGGCATCGTCAAGAATTTCGGGCCGACGACCGCGCTCAATGGCCTGTACCTCGACGTGCACGAGGGGGAGATCGTGGCCCTGCTGGGTCCCAGCGGTTGCGGCAAGAGCACCTTGCTGCGCTGCGCGACCTGGCTCGAGCAACCCGACGACGGCTTCATCGAGGTGGCGGGCAAGCCCTTCGGCCGCATGCGCACCACGGGCGGCGTGGTCAGGCATCAGACTCGTGAAGAAATCGATCGCATACGGCCCAGGATAGGCCTGGTCTTCCAGCAGTTCAACCTGTGGCCGCACCTGACCGCGCTGGACAACATCGTTTGTGCCCAATGCGTGGTGCTGGGCCGCGAGCGGGACGCGGCGCGGCGGCGCGGGCTTGAATTGCTGGACCGGCTGGGCCTTGCCACGCTGGCGCATCGCCGCCCCGCGGAACTGTCCGGCGGCCAGCGCCAGCGCGTGGCGATCGCGCGGGCGCTGGCCATGGACCCGGCCGTCATGCTGTTCGACGAGCCCACCTCGGCGTTGGATCCGGAACTGGTCGGCGAGGTGTTGTCCTTGCTGAAACTGCTGGCCGGGCAGGGCACGACGATGCTGGTCGTCACGCATAGCGTGAGTTTCGCGGCGGCATTGGCCGACCGCATCGTATTCATGGACGCGGGATGCATCGTCGAGGAAGGGCCGCCGACAAGTTTGCTCAAGGCGCCTCGATCGGAAAGATTGCGCGTCTTTCTCGAACACACCTTGTCCGAGCGGCCTGCCTGGCCGCCGGTTGTTGCACAGGAGGCTTGAACCATGCAGCGTGTCAATCGTCCCTTCGTGGGCATTCCGTCTTTCCTGCGATCCCGGGTCTGCGAAGACCTGACCCGGCTCGACGCGGACATTGCCGTCTTCGGCGTGCCTTTCGACGAAGGCTCGCCTTATCTGCCGGGAACACGCATGGGGCCGCGCGCCCTGCGCGAGCATTCGATGCGCTTTTGCGGCGGATCGGGGGGCTACTACAACCCGCAGACGCGCGGCCAGTACCTGGTCGAGGAAATGAACCTGGGCATGATCGCGGACGTGGGCGACGTGGATGTCCATCCGACCAATCCCGAGCGCACTTTCCAGAACGTCACCGAGACCGTGCGGGCCATTCTGGACCGGGGAGCGCTGCCTATCGGCTTGGGCGGGGACCACTCGATCACCTATCCCATATTCCGCGCTTTCGACGAGCCGCTGCACGTCTTGCATTTCGACGCGCACACCGACTTCGCCCCGTTCGAGAAAGACCTGAGATTGACCAACGGGCACGCCTTTCGCCACATTGCCGCCATGCCCAATACCCTGAGCCTGACGCAGGTCGGCATCCGCAGCCTGCGGCATTCGCGCGCCCAGATCGACGATGTAAAAACCTCGGGGAACCGGGTCGTTCCGATCAATGACTTTCGCGAGATGGGGCCGGAAGGCATCGCGGCATTATTGCCGGAGGGTTCGCGGGTCTACGTCACGGTGGACGTCGATGTGCTGGACATGTCGCTGATCCCCGGCTGCGTTTCGGCCGAGCCCGATGGCATGAGTTACGCGGACTTGCGCGACAGCCTGAAGGCCATCGCCGCGCGCCATGACGTGGCGGGCTTCGATTTCGTCGAAGTCAATCCGCTGCTCGACGTCGCGACGGGCATTACCTCGTATCTGGGCGCGCTGGTGGTGGTGGAATTTCTCGGCAATATCTGCGCCCAGCCGCGCTGGGCGGCGCGGCGCCTGGCCCGGGCGCGATAAAAGGAGCGCATGGCAATGAAGAGGGATGACGCCGAAGCGCTGCATGCGTACGACAACGCCGCGGAACTGGGACGCAGGTCTGCGATACGTGGATATTCAACGCGGATCACCTGGATGAGTTCCTGTCGTTCGAGCATGCCCGGGCGCTCAATCCGGTCGAAGTGGCCTTTACCGTGCTGGCGTAGCGCTCGGTCGCAGCAGGTATGATCTTGGCATGAGTTCCATGCCGCAACTCGCCCAGCTGCCGTCCGATGCCTACACCAAGCGCCGCCAGGTGCTTGGTGAGTTCGTGCGCAACGCGCGCGCCCGCATCACGCCGCAGATGGCCGGGCTGCCCGAAGGCGCGCGGCGCCGCACCCCCGGCCTGCGGCGCGAGGAAGTGGCGCAGCTTTCCGGCATCAGCGTCACCTGGTACACCTGGATAGAGCAGGGGCGCGACGTGTCGGTGTCGCCCACCGTGTGGGCGCGCATCGCCAGCGTGCTGCACCTGGGCAAGGCCGAGCGCGCCTATCTTTTCGAGCTGGCCGAATGCGCCGACCCGCAGCAGCCGCGCGAGGCGCCCGAAGGCGTGGCGGAGCGCCTGAAAGCCTGCGTCGATGCGATCAGCGCGCCGGCCTATGTGCTGGACCATGCCTGGAACGTGCTGGCGTTCAACGAAGCCATGCGCGACCTGTTCGACGACTGGCCGGCGCGCGAGCCCCGGCCCAATCTGCTGCGCTACATTTTTCTCGACCCCGCCGCCCGCCGGCTGGTGGTGGATTGGGAGCAGCGCGCCCGCCGCGTGGTGGCCGAGTTCCGCGCCGATGCGGCGCCCAACCTGGACGTGCCCGACGTGGCGGCCCTGGTGGATGCGCTCGATCGCGAGAGCCCGATGTTCGCCCATTGGTGGACGCGCCATGCCGTGATCGAGCGTGAAGGCGGTTTTCGCGATTTCGACCACCCGCGCCGCGGCCGGCTGGCCTTCCAGCAGATCACCTTCCGCCTGGCCACGCATCCGGAGCTGAAGCTGGTGATGCTGCTGCAGCCGGAGTATGCGCGAGCGCTTGCTATCCCGGACTAGGCGTGGGCAGGTTCGACATCCAGCCGTTTGCCGGAGTGTTCGAGCTGCCACAGGTCATGTTCGATCTGCATCTGCAGCCACATGATGGCGGTAGGCGCCGGTATCCACTTCGACAGGCGTACGGCCAATTCGGGTGTCACGCTCGAGCGGCCATTGATGAACCGCGAGAACTGCACGCGACTGACGCCCAATTGCCGAGCGGCTTCAGTCACGCTCAGTCCTAGCTCAGGGAGGATGTCATCCTTCAGGATGGAGCCGGGATGAGGCGGATTGTGCATGCGCATGATGGTTTTTTGTCTAGTGCTAATCCTGATAGTTCACCAGGATGGCGCCCTCTGGAGCCTGTCTCGAAAAACAGTTGCAGTCCTTTGTGGCGAAAACTCTGGATCATGCGTGTCGAGAGAGGCGTATCTTGTATCTATACAAGATACAACATGGGAAGCAAAGAAAGATTGAATGATCATCCAGTGAAGCCGGTACTAGTAGGTCGAAAGTGCCGGTTTTGATCCGTCTCGGGATATACGGATTGACAGGCGGGCCATGGCGGCCGGCAAAGTGCTATGGCGAGTTTTGATAGACCACTTGTCCATCCACGGCATAGAGCCGGCAATCCACGCCGCGATGTTCGCGGCAGCTGTCCAGGGCCTTCTGCGCGGCGTTCTTGCCGGATTGGCGGCTCCAGGCGCCGTTTTCCGACAGGGCGAAGGCGCGGCCGTTTTTGGGGTCCATCAGCAGGAAGCGTTCGTATCCGCTGCGTATGGTGTTGCGGCTGCGCTGGAAGGGTACGGCGTCGGCATCGCCGAGCGCGGCGGCGCCGTCGGAATGCGGCGGTTGCACGATGTCCCAGGTCAGCCCCAGGCGCTGGAAGAACCGGCCGACGATCGGCACCCAGATGTCCAGCCCGTCGAAGTTCTCGAAGAGATGGTGCGAGGTGTCCTTGGCGAAGACGCCCGTGTCGACATAGGTCGAGCGCGGGTTGCCCGCGTGGTAGGCGTTGAAGAAGCGGCGCGACAGTTTGCCGTCGCCCCAGTAGGCGTCGTTGTCGCCGTAGATGAACAGCGCCGGCACGTTTGTGTTGGCGCCGTAGGTACGGAAGGCGGCGGTATTGCGGTTGGCCCAGTCGCGGCAGTTTTCCTGGCGCAGGCCGCCCGCGAAGTTGACGATGCCCAGCAGGCCCGGCACGTCGCGCACGCCCAGGGCCGTCGAGACCAGCCCTCCCTGCGATGCGCCGACGACGACGATGCGCCGCGTGTCGATATAGGGCAGGGTGCGGGCGTAGTCGATGGCGGCCTTGACGTCGTCGGCCCAGAAGTCGCTGAGCGTGGCCAGCGGCTGCCTGCAGCCGCTGAGGTAGCTGCCGCCGGACGAGCCGAATCCGGCCCGCACCGGCACCAGCACGGCGTAGCCGCGCCGGACGAATTGCAGGGACTCGGGGTAGAAGCGCGAATCGGGCTGTTCGGACGCCTTGCCCGGGCTCTTGCCGTGGTTGATGACGACCAGCGGAAACGGCCCCTCGCCATTTGGCGTATAGAGCGTCGCGGTGAGCTGTATGTCCCTGCCGTTTTGCCTGGCAGGCAGCCTGACCGTCTCGTCGCGCATGTCGGCCGCTTGTGCCGCCGCGGCGGCAAGCAGCGTCAGGATGGCGCAAAAAAGGCCCCCACGCCGCACGGCTATGCCGCTTGCTGCCCCCCAGGGGGGGCGTTTTTGCCTTGGGGCGGCCCGGCGGCAAAAGAAGAGTCGAGTCATGGCTAAAGCTTAGCCGGTTTTGCTAGGGGGACGCATCCGGCAGCCCGGCGGCGGCCAGGCCCTCCAGCAGCTTTTTCACCGGTGCGGGCAGGGCGGCGGAGGGCAGCGCGCCCACGGCCAGCCATTGCTCGGGCAGGCCGGCTTCGCGCAGGGCGGCCTGCCCGGATACCGTGACGTACCAGGGCTGCACATGCAGCTTGTAGTGCGTGAAAACGTGAGTGAAGCCCGCCAGCCGGTAGTGCTCGGCGGGTTCCAGCCCCAGGGCGCGGGCGGCCGCCCGCGGGTCGCCGCCGGCCTCGAACTCCGGCAGGCTCCACAGGCCGCCCCAGATGCCGGGCGAGGGGCGTTGCTGCAGCAGCACCGCGCCGCCGCGCGCCAGGATCAGCATGGCCGTCTCGCGCTCGGGCACGGTCTTGCGCGCCTTGGGGGTGGGCAGTTCCGCCTGCCGGCCGTCGCGCCGGGCCACGCAGGTGCCGGCCACGGGGCAGCGCCCGCAGGCCGGTTTGCCGCGCGTGCAGAGCGTGGCGCCCAGGTCCATCAGCCCCTGGGTGTAGGCCGGCATGTCGAGCGCGGGCGCGGCCGCAACCTGCGCGTCGGCCAATTGCCACAGCTGCTGGTCGACGGCCCGCTTGGCGGGGTCGCCCTCGATGCCGAAATGCCGCGTGAACACGCGCTTGACGTTGCCGTCGAGGA
>DASWPO010000335.1:0-3196 GCA_036404015.1 Bordetella sp.
CTGCGGCATTGTCATGTCCATCGAGGATGGCAAGGTCATCAAGGTTGCGGGCGACAAGCAGCACCCGGCCAACTTCGGCCGCCTGTGCACCAAGGGCCAGACCTGCGCGCAAGCCATCGGCGCGCCGGGTCGGCTGGAACATGCCTACCTGCGCGCCGAACGGGAACAGGAGCCGGCCCGCGTTCCGCTGGAGCGCGCCATCGCCGAAACCGCGCAGCGCCTGCGCGCGGTGATCGACGCCCACGGCCCGGACGCAGTCGCCCTCTACGTCTCAGGCCAGATGTCGATGGAGGCGCAGTACCTTGCCAACAAGCTGGCCAAGGGGTTCATCGGCACCAACAACATCGAGTCGAACTCGCGCCTGTGCATGGCCAGCGCGGGCAGCGGCTACAAGCTCTCGTTGGGCGCGGATGGCCCGCCGGGCAGCTACCAGGACTTCGACCACGCCGACCTGTTCTTCGTCATCGGCGCCAACATGGCCGACTGCCACCCCATCCTGTTCCTGCGCATGATGGACCGGGTGAAGGCCGGCGCGAAGCTGGTCGTGGTCGACCCGCGCCGCACCGCCACGGCCGACAAGGCCAGCCTGTACCTGCCCATCAAGCCTGGCACCGACATGGCGCTGCTCAACGGCCTGCTGCACCTGCTGGTGAAGAACGGCCATACCGACCCGGCCTTCATCGCCGAATTCACCGAAGGCTGGGAGGCGATGCCCGGCTTCCTCGAAGACTATGCGCCCGACAAGGTGGCCGAAATCACCGGCCTGCCCGAGGCCGACATCCGCCGCGCTGCCGACTGGATCGGCACCGCCCGCGAATGGATGAGCTGCTGGACCATGGGCCTGAACCAGAGTACCCACGGCACCTGGCACACCAACGCCATCTGCAACCTGCACCTGGCCACGGGGGCGATCTGCCGCACCGGCAGCGGGCCGTTCTCGCTCACCGGCCAGCCCAATGCCATGGGGGGCCGCGAGATGGGTTACATGGGGCCGGGCCTGCCGGGGCAGCGCACGGTGCTGTCCGACGCCGACCGCGCCTTGGTCGAAGACATGTGGGATATCGCACCCGGCACGCTGCGCCAAGACACCGGCGGCGGCACGGTGGCGCTGTTCGACGACATGGCCGCGGGCAAGGTCAAGGCCTGCTGGATCATCTGCACCAACCCGGTGGCAACGGTGCCCCACCGGCAGCAGGTGATCGCCGGCCTGCGGGCCGCCGAGCTGGTAATTACGCAGGATGCCTTCCTCGACACCGAGACCAACCGCTACGCCGACATCCTGCTGCCCGGCGCGTTGTGGGCCGAGGCCGAGGGCGTGATGGTCAACTCCGAGCGCAACCTCACGCTGATGCAGCAAGCCGTCGCGCCGCCCGGCGAAGCGCTGGCCGACTGGCAGATCATCGCCCGCGTGGCCTGCGCCATGGGTTACGGCCATGCCTTTGACTACCCCGACGCGGCGGCGGTGTTCGCCGAAATCCAGCGCTTCCACAACCCCAAGACTGGCTATGACATCCGTGGCGCAAGCTATGCGCGGCTGCGGCAGACGCCGCTGCAATGGCCCTGCGCGCCCGGCGCGGCACACGACCGCAACCCCATCCGCTACCGCAACGACGGCACGCGCCCGCGCATCGCCTTCGCCACCGCGCACGGCAAGGCCGTGTTCCTGCCCCGTCCCTACGCGCCCCCGGCGGAGATGCCGGACGCCGACTTTCCCCTGGTGCTCAACACCGGCCGCCTGCAACACCAGTGGCACACGCTGACCAAGACCGGCAAGATCGCCACGCTCAACAAGCTCAACCCCGGGCCCTTCGTCGAGCTGCATCCCGAAGACGCGGCCGTGCTGGGCATCGTGGACAAGGACCGCGTGGAAGTGCGCTCGCGCCGTGGCCGCGCCGTGCTGCCGGCCGTGGTGACCGGCCGCGTGCGCCCGGGCAACTGTTTCGCCCCCTTCCACTGGAACGACGTGTTCGGCGACGAACTGACCATCAACGCCGTGACCAGCGACGCCATCGACCCGATCTCGCAGCAGCCCGAACTCAAGTTTTGCGCCGTCGCCCTGGCGCGTGTCGAGGAAGCACCGGCAGCAGCAGCAACCCCCTTGCGCGGCGATCAACAGAGCGCCGCAGCCTCCGCGCCTCCGGCCCCCAAGGAGCACCACACGATGCAGCAGATCAATGCGCTGGCCCGGATCCTGGGCATCGACATCGCTACCCCGCTGGCGCTGGACGCCCGCGAACAGCTCTACCTGCAAGGCTTCCTGCTCGGGCTGCAGACGGAAGAAGCCCGCCAACTGGGCGGCGTTCCCACGCTGCCCGCCACCGCGCCGTTCGAGCCCAGCAAGCGGCTCGTGCTCGACGGCTTGCTGGCCGGGATTTTCTCGCGCACGTGGCCACCGGGCGAACCCGCCCTGGGCGCGCCCTCATCCACAGGGGCTGCTCAGTCGATCCTCGTGGTGTGGGCCTCGCAAACCGGCAATGCCGAAGGCTTTGCCGACATCTGCGCCACGGCGCTGAAGGGCGAAGGCCGCAGCGTGCGGGCTGCGGCCATGGACACGCTATCGGTGGCCGATCTGGCGCGGGCTGATGTGCTGCTGTGCCTGGCCAGCACCTTCGGCGACGGCGACCCGCCCGACAACGGCGCCGCGCTGTGGCAGGCGCTGCAGGCGCCCGACGCACCAGCCCTTGGCGCACAGCGCTTTGGCGTGCTGGCGTTCGGCGACTCCAGCTACGACCAGTTTTGCGGCTTCGGCCGCAGGCTCGACGCGCGCCTGGAGGCGCTGGGCGCGCGCCGCATCGCGCCCCGCGTCGATTGCGAGCCGGAGTACGAGGGCGCGGCACAGGGCTGGCTTGCATCGGTCTGCCAGGCGTTGCTGGCGCTAACCACGGTGGCCCAGTCCGCGCCCGCAGCGCAGTCCGTGCTGGTGGTTGCTGGCGACGGCGAGGCCACTGCCCTCGATGCAGCGCCGGAGGCGAAGCATCCAGCAGCCTGGAGCAAACAGAACCCCTTGCGAACCCGACTGCTGGTGAACCGGGTGCTCAATGCCCAGGGGGCTGACAAGGAAACCCGCCAGTTCGTCTTCGACCTCCAGGACTCGGGGCTGCATTACGAGGCTGGCGACGCCCTGGGCGTGTGGCCCAGCAACTGCCCGGAGCTGGTGGCCGACATGCTCACGGCTCTGAAGCTGCCAGCGTCGGCG
>DASWPO010000336.1:0-8152 GCA_036404015.1 Bordetella sp.
CGCGAAGAGGGCCGGGTGATCGTGCTGGTGCGCATCAGCACGCAAGGCCTGGTCGAGCAGGCCAGCATCGATACGTCTTCCGGTTATTCACGCCTGGACGATTCCGCCCTGGCGGCGGCTCGCCAGGCCCGCTTCAAGCCGCTGATGCGCAATGGCGTGGCCTTGCCCGCCCTGGCCAAGCTGCCTTTCGATTTCAAGATGAGGAACTAGTAATGTCCATCTCCACCCTCCTGACCAATACGCCGCTGGCAGCCGTGGCGCAACAGGTGCTTGCGCAAGTCTCCACCGCGTCGACGGGGGCCGCCGCGGCGCCGGCCGAGCCTGCGACGGGCGTGCTGCATTTCGTGAGCCAGAGCGATGCCGTCGGCCAGGCGCTGTTCTTCATCCTGCTGGCCATGTCGCTGGTGACCTGGTACTTGATCGTGGTCAAGACCGTGAGCAATCTGCGCATGCGCAGCCGCGCCAGGGACTTCCTCAACAGCTTCTGGAACGCCAGCTCGCTCGAGCAGGTGCAGAACGAAATCGTCACGCACGGCGCGCGCGATCCCTTCTCGCATCTCACCAGCCATGCCCTGCATGCGCAGAGCCACCACGCCAAGTTCGGCGCCACCAAGCTGGAAGAGTCGGGCAGCAACGGCGACTTCGTCACGCGCACCATGCGCAAGGTCATCGACGAAGAAACCGCCAAGCTCGAGAACGGCCTCACCATCCTGGCCTCGGTGGGCTCCACTGCGCCGTTCGTGGGCCTGTTCGGCACGGTGTGGGGCGTGTACCACGCGCTGGTGGGCATCGGCATGGCCGACGGCATGACGATCAACCGCATCGCCGGTCCGGTGGGCGAATCGCTCGTCATGACCGGCCTGGGCCTGGCGGTGGCCATTCCCGCCGTGCTGGCCTACAACGCCTTCGTGCGCAACAACCGCGTGTTCCTGTCGCGGCTGGACGCCTTCGCCCATGACCTGTTCGCCTTCCTGACCACGGGTCGCCAGGTGGAAGTGTCCGACGGCAAGGTGCGGGCGCTGCGCCGCCAGGGCGGCGAACAGCACGGAGGCAAGTAAGCCATGGCCTTCGGCAGCTTCGACAGCAAGGGGGCGGGCAGCCATACCGTCTCCGAGATCAACATGGTGCCGCTCATCGACGTGATGCTGGTGCTGCTGGTGATCTTCATCATCACGGCGCCGCTGCTGGCGCATTCGATCCGCATCAACATGCCGCAGGTCAGCGCCGAGCAGATCCAGGAAGATCCCAAGACCATCGACCTGGCCATCGATGCTGACGGCAAGCTGTTCTGGGATGAAAAGCCGGTGACGATGGACGATCTGCCCGGCCGCTTCCAGTCTTCGGCGCAGGATCAGCCCCAGCCGGAGATCCGCATCCGCGCCGACGAAAACACGCGCTACGACGTGCTGGCCAAGGTCATGGGGGCCGCGCGCCACGCCGGCATGGGCAAGATCGGGTTCATCACCACGCCCGCCCCGCAGCAGGCGTCGCAACCGGCGCCGCAACCCGCCGGGCCCGATAAGCCGCAGCACCGCGGCGGTCCTGCAATAAGTCAGTAACAAGTAGTACACGTCGGCCGTCGGATCGCGCTAGAATCGAAAGATGCGAGTTCTAGTTATCGAAGACGACACCACCCTGGGCCACGCGCTGCAGGAGTTCCTGTCCGACCAAGGCTATGCCGTTGATTGGCTCACCGAGGGCGACAAAGTCCAGGGAGCCATGGTCGGCCAGTCCTACGAGCTTATTCTGCTCGATCTCAACCTGCCGGGCCTGGGCGGCCTGGACGTGCTGCGCCAGCTGCGCCAGGACGGCAACCAGGTGCCGGTGCTTATCCTCACCGCGCGCGACGGCCTGGACGACCGCGTGGCGGGCCTGGACGCCGGCGCCGACGACTACGTCACCAAACCCTTCGACCTGCCCGAGCTTGCCGCCCGGGTGCGCGCGCTGGCGCGCCGCCGCGCCGGCCAGGCACAGCCCATGATCGAGGTCGGTCCGCTGGTGTTCGACACCATCGGCCGCGAAGTGCGCGTCAACGGCCAGCGCCTGGCCCTGTCGGTGCGCGAGCTGTCCGTGCTGGAAATGCTCATGGCGCGCGTCGGCCGGGTGGTCACCAAGCGCCAGATCGTCAACTCGCTCTCGGCCTGGGATGCGGACTTCAGCGAGAACGCCGTCGAAGTCTATGTTTACCGCCTGCGCAAGCGCCTGGAAAGCACCGGCGCCAGTATCCAGACAGTGCGTGGCTTCGGCTACCTGCTGGACGTGGAATCGGTGTAAACGCCATGTCTGCCTGACCCGGCAGACATGAGCCGACTGCGCCTCGCACGCAGCCCCCCTATATATGCCAGACATTCTCCCCAAGCCGCAGTCGGCCTCCTGGCGAGCCGCTTGGCGGCTGCCGGAGGGGTCGCTCGCCAGGCTCCTGGTCGCGCGGCTGATGCCGCCGCTCACGGTGCTGGTGCTGCTGGACCTGGCGGCCACCTGGGTCATTACCAACAAGATCGACATGTCGGTCTGGATGCTGGAAGATTTCTTCTGGCTGATGGTGGCGGGGCAGGTGCTGCTCATCGTGTCGTTTGCCGGCGTCATCGTGCATGGCGTGCGTTCGGGCCTGCGCTCGGTCAATCACCTGGCCGACCAGATCCGTCAGCGGTCCATCGAAGACATGCAGCCCATGGCGGTGGCCAACCTGCCGGCCGAGATCGCGCCGCTCGTCACCCACATCAATGACCTGCTCGAGCGACTGGATTCATCGCTGTCGGCCCAGCGCCGCTTCATCGGCCATGCCGCGCACCAGTTGCGCACGCCCCTGTCGGGCCTGAAGCTCGAGTCCGAACTGATGCTGGCCAGGCCCTTGCCCGACGATGTCCGCGTGCGGGCCGAGCGCATCAAGGTCGTCAGCGACCGCATGATCCGCCTGGGCCAGCAGTTGCTGGTGCTGGCCCGCTCCAATCCCGACGCCCAGCCGCAGGACCACTTCGTGCGCCTGGACCTGTGCGAATGGGTGCGCGCCAGCGGCGCCGAGTGGGTTCCGCGCGCCCTCGCCGCGCAGGTCGACGTGGACCTGGTGGCGCCGGACGCGCCGGTGGCCATCGACGGCGATCCGCTGCTGCTCGACGAACTGCTGGGCAACCTGATCGACAATGCGCTGCGCTACGGCAAGCAGCATGGGCGCATAACGTTGACCGTGGGCGCCAATCCGCCGTCCCTGACGGTGGAGGACGACGGCCCCGGCATCCCGCCCGATGAGAGCGAGCGGGTGTTCGAGGCGTTTTACCGGTCGCCCAGCGCGGCGGCCGGCGGATCGGGCCTGGGCCTGGCCATTGTGCGGGAAATTGCCAATGCGCATGGCGCATGGTGGAAACTGACCAGCCGTCCCGAGTATGCTGGCACCCGCCTGACCGTCGTTTTCCCCGGCCCGCGCAAGGGCACTCAATTGTCACGTCATGAGCGGCACGTATGAGCGCATCCCCCACGGCAAGTCATTCTTCTTCACGCAAGGCGCTGGTGCTCGGCGCGCTGGGGGTGGTGTACGGCGACATCGGCACCAGTCCGCTCTATACCCTGAAGGTCTGCCTCACCGAGTTCACTTCCGTCCGCCCGGAATACGTGCTGGGCGTGCTGTCCATCCTGTTCTGGCTGCTGATGGTGGTGGTGTCGTTCAAATACATGGTGCTCGTCCTGCGCGCCGACAACCGGGGCGAGGGCGGCACGCTGGCCCTGCTGGAGCTGGCCGCGCGGGGCGTGACAGGGCACAAGCGGGCGGCGCTGGTGGCCCTGGGGATCTTCGGGGCGGCCTTGTTCTACGGCGACAGCATGATCACGCCGGCTATTTCCGTGCTGTCGGCCATCGAGGGCATCGGCGTGGTGTCGAATCGCTTCGATCACTGGATCATCCCCGTGTCGCTGGTGGTGCTGATTGCCCTGTTCTCGCTGCAGTCCCACGGCACGGCCACGGTGGGCAAGCTGTTCGGCCCGGTCATGGGCCTGTGGTTCCTCACGCTGGGCGCGCTGGGCTTGTGGCAGATATGGCAGCATCCGCAGGTGCTGGTGGCGCTCAATCCCATGGTGGGCCTGCAGTTCGTGATGCACCACTCCCTGGCCAGCTTCGTGCTGCTGGGCGCCGTGGTGCTGGCGCTGACCGGGGCCGAAGCCCTGTATGCCGACATGGGCCACTTCGGCCGGCCCGCCATCCGCACGGCCTGGTTCTGGTTCGTGCTGCCGGCGCTGGTGCTGAATTATTTCGGCCAGGGCGCGCTGCTGCTGCACAACGCCAAGGCCTTGCAGAATCCCTTCTTCCTGATGGCGCCGGACTGGGGCGTGGTGCCGCTGGTGGTGCTGTCGGGCGCGGCCACGGTGATCGCCTCGCAGGCCGTGATCTCGGGCGCCTTTTCCATGACGCGCCAGGCGGTGCAGCTGAGCTTCTGGCCGCGCATGCAGATCCTGCACACCTCGGTCCTGGAAAAAGGCCAGGTCTATCTGCCGCAGGTCAATGCCTTGCTGCTGGTGGCGGTGCTGGTGCTGGTGCTGGTGTTCAAGACGTCGGACAACCTGGCCGCCGCCTATGGTTTCGCCGTGACGGGCACCATGCTCAGCACCGGCGTGCTGGTTTTCATGGTGCTGCCGCGCGGCGCCACGGGCGGCAAGCGGCTGGCCTGGATCCTGGTGCTGAGCGTGCTGCTGGTGATCGACCTGCTCCTGTTCTCCGCCAACGTGCTCAAGATCCATGAGGGCGGCTGGCTGCCGCTGGGCGTGGGCATCATCGTGTTCGTGCTCATGACGACCTGGCGGCAGGGCCGCCGCCTGTTGTCCGACCTGCAGGCGCGCGACCGCCAGCCGCTCAAGGAGTTCATGCTCCAGCTCGAGGAGTACCCGCCGACGCGCGCGCATGGCACGGCCGTCTTCATGACCATGAGCTCGGGCTTCGTGCCGCCGGCGCTGCTGCACAACCTCAAGCACAACAAGGTGCTGCATGAGCAGGTGATCTTCCTCTCCATCAAGGTGTCGGACGTGCCCTTCGTGGCGGAGGACGAGCGCTTCCAGGTCGAGCGCGTCAGCCACTCCAGCTGGCAGATCACCGTGCACTACGGTTTCAAGGAAGATTCCGACGTGCCCGATTCGTTGCGCCAGGTGGGCGAGGCCTATCCGGAGCTGGACCTGGAACCCATGCGCACCTCGTTCTTCCTGTCGCGCCAGACGGTGGTGGGCGGCAAGCGCGCCGTCATGCCGCGCTGGCGCCGGGCCATCTTCGCCTTCATGGCGCGCAACAGCACGCGCAGCACCAAGTTCTTCAAGATCCCGCCCAATCGGGTGGTGGAGATGGGGATGCAGATCGAGCTGTAGCGGCGCGCAGCGGCGTGGCGTGCAACAGGCGGCGAGGGCGTGTGCCCCGCCGCCTGTTGCCTTTCAGGCGTGGCGCTTGAGCGGGATGGCCGGGTCGGCCAGCACCTCGGCGGCCGGCAGCGCGTCTTTTTCCAGCAGCTTGCGCGCGGCGATGTGGTCGGCCGGCGCATTGATCGATTCCACGCAGGCCAGCCTGCCCTGCGCGAAATGCAGGATGGAGAAGCTCTCGGGCCTGGCGCCCGGGCGCCGCAGGCGCTGCGCGCCGGCCGGAGCCAGCCCGGCGATTTGCAGGCGCAGCGCGCCCTGGTCCGACCAGAACCAGGGCAGGGCGTTATAAGGCGGCGTGTCCTGCCCGAGCAGGACGCGCGCGAGGGTGCGGGCCTGGTCGTTGGCGTTCTGCACGGACTCGAGCCGCAGGCGCTGGTTCCAGCGCGCATACGGAAAGCTCGTGCAGTCGCCGATGGCATGGATGTGCGGATCGGCGGTGCGCAGGTGGCCGTCGACGGCGATGCCGTTGTCGCAGGCCAGGCCGATGGACTGGGCCAGGCCGGTCTCGGGTTCGGCGCCGATGCCGGCCACCAGCAGGTCGACGGGATGCGTGCCGCCCTGCCAGGTCAAGGCGCGGATGCGCGGGCCTTGCCGTTCGAACTGGATCGGCCCGCAGGCGAGCTGCAGCGCGACGCCGGCCTGCCGCAGCGTGTGGGCAATGTGCTGCGACACCTCGGGCGAGGCGGCGCGCGCCAGCAGCCGGTCGGCCGCTTCGAAAACCGTGACGGGCTTGCCGAGCAGCGCGGCGGTGGCGGCGACCTCCAGGCCGATGAAACCGCCGCCCAGCACGGTGACCGAGGGAGCGTCGGCCAGGGCCGCGCGCAGGCGCCGCGCGTCGCCGATGGTGCGCAGGTAGTGCAGGTTGCCGATGTCGTCGGGCAGGCCGGGCAGGCGCCGCGCCCGGGTGCCGGTGGCCAGCACCAGGGTGTCGTAGGGCAGGGACTGGCCGGTGCCGAGCGTCACGCTGCGGGCCGCGGGGTCGATGCGCTCGACGCGCGCGCCCAGGTGCAGGGCCATGCCGGCATAGGCCGACTCGGGGCGCAGCAGCTGCAGCGCCGCGCCGGCGTCCTTGATATAGGCCTTCGACAGCGGCGGACGGTGGTAGGGCAGGTCGGGTTCCGCGCTGACGAGGGTGACGTCGCCTTGCCGGCCGGCTTCGGCCAGGCTGGCGCACAACTGCGAGGCGGCATGGCCGCCGCCCACGATGACGATTTTCTGCATGGTGCCCAGAGGCGGGAGATTGGAAAGAGATCGTATTTATATTCAATACGAACGTAGTGTTGAAAGATAGATACGGTTTTACCAATCTACTCGTGAAATTTCGTCCAGATTACCTGGGATAACCCGTAAATATCAGGCTTATAAGGGTTTTTTCCTAATAAGAAACTATTGACCAGGGTTTTGTGGAGAGTTCATTATTAAATGCAACCGTATTGCTAATAAATACGGTGCGAATTCAGTCCACTGGAACTCACCTATCAAAGGGGCATCCATGTCCAAGATTTCCCGCCGTCACCTGCTCGGGCTGCTGGGCGCCAGCGTTGCCTTGCCCGGCCTGGTCAAGGCGCAAGATTCCTCGCCGATCCGCATCGGCTGCATGCTGCCCCTGTCGGGCAATGGTTCCATCGAAGGCAACCAGGTCTACAAGGGCGTGCAGCTCGCCGTGGCCGACGCCAACGCCGCGGGCGGCGTGCTGGGCCGCAAGATCGAGCTCGCCACGGAAGACGACGAAAGCAATACCGCCAAGGGCGCGACCGCGATGCGCAAGCTCGTCGAGCGCGACCATGCGCCTTTCGTCGTCGGCACCTATGCCTCGGCCGTCGTGGTGGCCGCCATGAAGGTGGCCAAGGAACTCAAGGTGCCCCTGCTCTCGGGCGGCTCCACCGGCGCCATCGCCACCGACGCCAACACCCCGGGCGACCCCTGGTTCTTCCGCGCCTGGGCCGACAGCAACGGCCAGGGCTTCGACACGGCCACCGCCATCGTCAAGCGGTTCGGCGCCAAGCGCGTGGCCATCCTGCACGACACCACCGGCTACGGCGTGGACCTGGCCAAGCAGACCACCGACGTGGTGGTCAAGGCCGGCGGCGAGATCGTCGCCAACGAGTCCTACAACATCGGCGACCAGGACTTCTCGACCCTCCTGACCCGCATCCGCACCCTCAAGCCCGACGTGGTGTACATCGGCGGCTGGGCCGCCGACGGCGCCACCATCGTGCGCCAGGCGGCATCGGTGGGGGTGCGCGCCCAGTTCGTGGGTTCGGGCTCGATGCTCAGCGACGACTTCATCAAGCTGGCCGGGCCGGCCTCGGAGGGCTTCGCCGTGGCCACCGCCTACGAGATCTCCACGCCCAACGAAGTCGGCCGCGCCTTCGGCGAGCGCTTCATGAAGGCCTACCACTATGAGCCGGGCATGCTCAACGTCCTGGGCTACTACTCCACCGCCATCGGCCTGGAGGCCATGCGCCGCGTCGGCAAGCCCGATGGCGCGGCCATCCAGCAGATGCTGATCCACGGCATGAAGGACTTCAAGATCGGCCTGGGCCCCGAGGGCACCACGGCGGCGTTCAATGAAAAGGGCAGCGTGGACTACCCCTATTTCATGGCCATCATCAAGAACGGCAAGCGCACCCTCAACTGATCTGGCGTAGCAGGAAAGAGATCGTGGATCTTCTATTGCAATACCTGGCCAACGGGGTGGTCAACGGCAGCAACTACGTGCTGGTGGCCGTCGGCCTCACCCTGGTGTTCGGCATCCTGGGCG
>DASWPO010000337.1:0-13362 GCA_036404015.1 Bordetella sp.
AGCTTCATCGTGGCCTATTCGATCCGCCAGGACACCTGGAACCGCCTGCCCGACGACGTCAAGGCGGCCATGGATGCGGCCTCCGAGGCCATCGAGCCGCAGATCTGCAAACAGGTCGACGACTCGCAGACGGCCACCCAGCACAAGCTGGAAGAGGGCGGCACCGTCTACAACACGCTGTCGGACCCGGTGCTCAAGGACTTGCAGGCCAAGCTGCAGGGCGTGGGCAAGGTCTGGGCCGGGGAACTGGACCAGCGCGGCAAGCCCGGCACGCCGGCCCTGGCGGAGTTCGAGCAACTGGTCCACGCCCAGGGGGCCGAATGATGAGCAGCCTGGAATCAGGAGGCGCGCTATCCGGCGCCCGGGCCCGCCCGGGCGCGTCCTGGATCGCGCGGATCAGCGAGGCCTGGCGCGCGATCGAGCGGGTCTGCACCCTGGTCGCGGCACTTGCCCTGTTTGCGACCATGCTGCTGGTGGTGGCCGATGTGTTCATGCGCTATGCCTTGAACCGGCCGTTCAGCTTCACCTACGACCTGATCGGCCTGTACCTGCTGGCCGTGGTGTTCTTCTTCACGATCTCCAACGCCTTGCGCGAACACGAGCACGTCTGCGTGGACATCCTGCTGCAGCGCTTTCCCACGGCCGGCCGGCGCCTGTCCGAGCTGGTCACGGCGGCGACCGGCCTGTCGGTGTTCTGCCTGGTCGGGTGGCTGGGGTTCGAGCGCGCGCTCGACAGCTACCGGCAGGGCGATGTGCTGGCCGGCGCCATCCCCTGGCCGACCTGGCTGTCGGTGCTGCCGGTGCCCGTGGGCTGCGGCGTGCTGGCGCTGCGGCTGGCGCTGCAGTTCATCGGCAATCTGTACAGCCTGGCAACGGGAGCCGACCTGTATCCCCTGCCCCCCACCGTGGCCGAGGGCCGCAGCGCCCGGCTCGAATAGGAGTGCCGCGATGGTGTCCGGTTTCATCCTTTTATTGCTGTTCCTCCTGCTCGCGGTGGGGGTGCCGGTGGGCATCTCGATGGCGTTCTCGGGCGCCGTCGGCCTGTACTCGCTGGGCGGTTTGCCGGCCTTGTCGGGCATCTTGCTGACCGCGCCGCTGTCGACGGTCTCGTCGTACGAACTGATCACGATCCCGATGTTCCTGCTGATGGCCGACTTCGTGCTGCTGTCGGGCGTGGCCGACGATCTGTTCAAGGCCGCGGCGGCCTGGGTCGGCCGCGTGCCGGGCGGGCTGGGCATGGCCACGGCGCTGGCGGGCGCGGGCTTCGGCTCGATCTGCGGCACCAGCACGGCCTCGGCCGCGACGCTGTCGTCCACCAGCCTGCCCGCCATGATCCGCCAGGGCTACGATCCCAAGCTCGCGGCCGGCGTGGTGGCGATCTCGGGCACGCTGGCCATGCTGCTGCCGACCAGCGTGGCGCTGATCCTCTTCGGCTTGCTGGCCCAGGTGAACATCGGCCAATTGCTCATCAGCGGCATCGTGCCGGCGATCTTCGTCACGGCCGCGATCATGGCCACCATCGCCTGGCTGGTCTGGCGCGACCCGTCCAGCGCGCCGGCCGCCCTGTCGGTGCGCTGGAGCGAGCGCTTTCGCCTGCTGTGGAAAGTGAGCCCGATGGTGGCGCTGTTCGCCCTGGTGACGGGCGCCATCTACCTGGGCGTGGCCACGCCCACCGAGGCTTCCGCCGTGGGGGCCTTCGGCGCCATGCTGCTGGCGGCGGCCAAGGGCAAGCTCACGCCGGCCACGCTCTACCAGACCGTGCTGCGCGCGGCGCACGGCACCTGCATGATCATCATGATCCTGGTGGGGGCGTCGATCTTCGGCTACTTCTTCACGCTCAGCCACGTGACGCAGGACCTGGTCGGCTGGGTCGGGGCGCTGCCGGTCTCGCGCTGGATCATCATCGCGCTGATCCTGATGGGCTATATCGTGCTGGGATCGTTCATGGACCAGGTGGCCATCCTGGTGCTGACGGTGCCGGTGGTGCTGCCGCTCATCAAGGAGCTGGGCTTCGACCCCATCTGGTTCGGCGTGATCAAGATCGTCACCGCCGAAGTCGGCATGATCACGCCGCCGGTCGGGTTGAACTGCTTCATCGTCGCGCGCTATGCCCAGCGGCCGGTGGGCGAGGTGTTCCAGGGAACGATGCCGCACTTCATCGCGCATATCGCCGTCATCGCCGTCATGGTGGCGTTCCCCGGCATCATCCTGTGGCTGCCGTCCCTCATGAACTGAGCCGGGTCCGCCGCCATGGATAGCGCATCTTCCCCCACGCGGGCCGGGCCGCTGGCCGGCCTGCGCGTCGTCGAGTTCGGCGGCATCGGCCCGGCGCCGTTCGCGGCCATGCTGCTGGCCGACCTGGGCGCGCAGGTGCTGCGCATCGAGCGCCTGCAGCCGGCGGACATCGGCATCAAGAAGCCCGCGCAATACGACTTGCTGGCGCGCGGCCGCTCGGTGCTGCGCGTCGATCTCAAGCACCCCGACGGCGTGGCTTGTGCGCAGGCCATGCTGGCGCGGTCCGATGGACTCATCGAAGGGTTCCGGCCGGGCGTGATGGAACGCATGGGGCTCTCGCCAGGGGCCTGCCTGGCGCGCAATCCCGGCCTGGTCTACGGCCGCGTCACCGGCTGGGGGCAGGACGGGCCGCTGGCGCAATCGGCCGGGCACGATCTCAACTACATCGCGCTGACGGGCGTGCTGCATGCGATCGGACGTCATGATGCGCCGCCCACGCCGCCCTTGAACCTGGTGGGCGATTTCGGCGGCGGCGGCATGCTGCTGGCCTTCGGCATGGTGTGCGCCTTGCTGGAGCGCCAGCGCTCGGGCCGCGGCCAGGTGGTGGACGCGGCCATGATCGACGGCGCCGCGACGCTGATGACGTCGATCTACGGCATGATGGCCGCCGGCCTGCATGCCGCGCCGCGCGGCGGCAACCTGCTGGATTCCGGCGCGCCGCACTACGACGTGTACCGTTGCGCGGACGGGCAATACCTCGCGGTGGCGCCGATCGAAAAGAAGTTTCGCGAGGCCTTGTTCGGGCGGCTGGGTTGGGCGCCGGACGATTTTCCCGATCTGGACGATGCCGCGAACTGGCCGGCAACGCGCGAGCGCCTGGCCGCCTTGTTTGCGACGGATACGCAGCGCAACTGGTGCGATCGCCTGGCGGGCGCGGATGCCTGCGTCACGCCGGTGTTGTCCGCGGCGCAGGCGCAACGGCACCCGCATCACCAGGCGCGTTCCACCTTCGTCGAAATCGATGGCGTGCTGCAGCCGGCGCCGTCGCCGCGCTTTTCCCGCACGCCGCCCGCGCCGCCCCAAAGCGTGCGGCAAATGCCTGGCGGGGCAGCGGCCCTGCTGCGGCATTGGGGGGTGGAGAGCGACCGGATCGGCGAGTGGATCCGGGACGGCGTGGTTGCCTAGATCCGCCGCGGTTCCCTGCAGGGGAAGGGGGGGATTGCGACCTGTCACCAAATAATATGATCGCAATTTTAGAAACAAAATTTACCTTTTAAAATGTAAATAAATAAGTAAAAAATGGCTTTTTGTTTCAGATTGAACAGCGCTTCGGCATGGAAAGATGCAAGCTCGCCCGGTTGTCGGGAGAGGACATCCACACCATGCGCACCCTTGCCCATCTACTCGTTGTCTTTGCATTATTTTGCATTAATTCAGTAGCTTATGCCGAGAGTGGGGACATCCTGCTCCGTGTCAGAGCCATCGACATGCTGCCCCAGGTCCGTACCACGGGGACCTTGTCCACCCTCAATGTAGGGCTGGATAGGAAGTTTCTTCCTGAAATAGATTTGTCGTATATGTTTACAAATCACATAGGGACGGAACTGGTGCTCGGCACGACCCGCAGCAGCGTCACCTCGCTGATCGGCGGCCTGGGGGAGCAAAGCCTGCTGCCGCCCACCCTGACCCTGCAATACCACTTCAATCCGGAAGGCCGGTTCCGTCCGTATGCGGGCGCGGGGATGAACTACACGCGTTTCTACGCGGGCAGCCTGTCGTCCCATGGGTATCCGATCAGCATGACCCGGGACAGCTTCGGTCCGGTCCTGCAGCTCGGCATGGACATCGGCATTACCAAGAACCTGTTCTTCAACATCGACGTGAAGAAGATCTGGATGAAGACGAATCTCTCGCTCAACGGCATTCCGCGCGTCGGCAGCATGCCGCTGGGCACGATGCATATCGATCCCATATTCGTCGGCGTGGGGATCGGGTATCGCTTTTAAGGGGTGGGCGGAGTACCCGCTCCGCTGCCGCCTGATCGGCATCCGCCCATGCCCGGTCCGGCTGGATCGCCGGGCGCCGCAATGATAAAAAGGCCATACATTGCGGAGGCAGAGGCCTATGACATACCCGACTCGCCGCAGCCTGTGGGTGCTGGCCTGCCTGCTCGCGGGCCATGCCGCGCTGGCCGGCGAAGACCGGCAAAACCGCGGGCACGACCCGTTTTTCCAAATATCCAAGGCCATCGCGGACTGCCCGGCGCCCCTGGGGCCGCTTTTGACCGAGCAGGAGTGGATTTCCGAAGCGCATCACCGCATCGAACGCGGCAACAGCTGCTGGCGCGAAGGGCGCTGCCGGCTGTCCAACGGCTATCTTTACGACCAGGAAATCGCCGAGTCCGTACAGCGGCGCCTGGATGTCATGGACCCTGCGACGCATTGGCGCGACCGCACGACGCTCTGGCTGACCTTGCAGCGGCGCTTCATCTACGTGCAGGGCTGCATGTCGCCGGCTTTCGACAAGCGCAAGTTTCTGGATGAGCTTGCGCAGACGGCCGACGTGGAGCGGGTGATCGACCAGACAACGGCTGGCTCGAAGGCGGCTACGATGCCGTACAGGACGTTGACGCCATGACGAAGAAACCCCCGACCTACGTGGCGCATTGCCGATGCGGCGCGGTCGAGGTCGGCGCTTGGAGCGAGCCCATTGCCGTCAACGCTTGCTACTGCGACGACTGCCAGGCCGCGGCCCGGACCGCCTCCAGGCGATGAGGCTGACCGACGCCTCGAAGACCCGGCGGATGATCGCCGGTTGCGGCGGTCGGAAGAAAAAGCCGAAGACGGCGTGCCCAGCCATCCCGGCTATCCGCTCGCGCTGATCCTCCGCATCCTGGCCGTTTGGCCGCTCATGCTGTTCAGCCGGCCGGTCGGCGCTTTGCCCTGAGGCAGGGGCCTAATACGGGTGGGAGAGAGGACTGAAATTATGGCTGGAAAGCCGCATGAATACTTGTTTTATGATTTTTAGACTTCCAATATACCCCCATAAGTACCCCCAAACTTGGGCGCTGGGGTTATCCAGCCGGATGCGTCTTGACCTTGTCGTCCAGCGCCAGCGAAGTCCGTAGGGTGTCGTTGAGGCGATATTGCTAGCCGTCACCGCTGGCACGCAAGGCGGCTAGCACGTCGGCATCCAGGCGCAGTTTCACTGCTTCTCTCGTCACAGCTGCTGCCGGCAGGGTGGCCACACCGCCGGTGGGCGACGATCTACTCCGGCGTATGCGCCTGGGTGAACTTGCCGGCCTTGGTTTCGGCCAGCGACTCGCGTAACCCAGGCAGCGCTTGGCCAGCGTCGGAGGGGCTATGGTCCTATAGCAACACTAGATGTTGTGTCTCACGGTGTTGCTGCCGCAAGAACTTGTCCCGAGAGAGGGAGCCGTAGGGGCTTGCTTGACTTACGGCCCATAACCCATAAAATTTATGGGTATGGCGACACTTATTCAGCTCCACATGTCCGACGACCACTTTTTGCGCATCGTGCGCGAAGTGGCGCAAGACACCTCAAGGATGAAGCTGAGCAAGCATGCCAGGGAGAGGATGGCAGAGCGTGGATTTACCACGCCTCAAGTCTATTCCTGCATCCGGCGCGGCGCTATCCATGAGCCAGTGCATCAGGACATTCGGGGGGACTGGAAATGCACGCTCAGACACGTATGGGCCGGCGATGAAATAAGGGTTGCTATCGCGCTTAAGCGCAACAGCCGCGGTGATTGGATCGCGGTTCTGACGGTTTTCTAGGGAGAGTTTTATGTACCACTACACCGAATGCGGTTTGGATAACGTGTGGCTGGTCAATGGTTATCAGATCGAAGAGATCGACGGCGAGGAATATTTTTCCATTGAAGATGCCGATGAGCTACACCGAGCAATAGGGCGTTCTTTGGCTGAAAAGCCGTCTTTGACGGGGGCAGAAGTTCGCTTTTTGCGTAAAGAATTGGGGATGTCACAACGCGTGTTGGCACTTCTTTTGGGTACCACCGAACAAACCATGTCTCTATGGGAACGGGGGTCTTCCGTTCCTGAAAGCGAGTCTCGCTTGTTAAAGGTCTTGTATCTAGAGAAAGTAGATGGCAATGTCAGCGTGAATGCCCTTCTGGAACGCATCATAGACTTGGATAGCCGAGAGGAAGATCGCCTAGTTTTCCAGGATACCGAATGCGGCTGGAAGATGGCTGCCTGATCGGGTCTTACTAGTGATTCGTTTAAGCCGCCTCCGGGCGGCTTTTTGTTGGCCACTAGCGCACTTGCATGGGGTGCAAGGGGTCTCACCCTCCGCCGGTCGTGCCCCAGGCTACATGACTCTACTCAACGTCAGAGTCGAGGGGGACTACACCAGGCAAGATCTTGCACAGGCAGGGGAATGAGGGCGGCCGCCGTTTAAGTAAGGTGCGTCCCGCTGCTAGGGCGGGCTGGCTTAAACCTCCAGTAGGCCGCAGCGTGACTATAGCCCAGCATTTTGGCAAGTTGCCGCCCGGTTTCCACGAAAGCAGCTTTTCGGCTCATAACTTGCTGAAGGCCTGCCCCGAACCTGGGTACCCGCTTTGGATGTTCAGGTCACGCACCATCGCTGGTTGTCTATCTCGCCAGGCTGGGGGGGCGCGTCAGCCTGGACGCCGTAGCGCGGCTCTGGAAGCGCTCCAGAGCCGGCTTTCCCCGGCCCGGGTCGCAGCTCCTTTTTGTGGTCGCAACCTGCGACTTGGGGTGCGACTTCCACCAGACTGCCGGGTAGCCATAGCCTGGGGCTATAGGGGGTAGCCCAGTGCGCGGAAAGGTGCGCACTTATTTTCGGGGGAATCGTTGCGAAACTCACCCCCAAACTGCCAGTAACCCCGCATGGATAGCGCAGGATGAAACCAGCCTGGTGCAGCTCGCTCAGCAGGCTGTCCACGTTGCCATCGTCGTAGGGCAGTACCTCGGCGCGGATACGCTTGGGGCGGTCTTCCAGGCGGCCGTCACGATCAGCCAAACACTAGAGGCCGGCAAAGAGCAATCGGGCCAGAGGTGAGCATTCGGCCAGAGTCTCGTTCTTGAAGAGCCCGGGTTTGAGGGTGCGCGCGCGGGCCATTACTGCTCCCCCGGGACCAGTGAGTACATACAAGGCCACGTTGCTATGGCGATAGCCCTGGTCGTCCCAGAGGGTCACGCGCTCGGTGGCGATGTTGTAGCCCTGGCGGCGCAGCTCGATGACGCGGGTTGGGCATTGGTAGCAGCCCATTTTGCGCAGCTCGTAGCTGTTGTGGGGGCGCAGGGCGAGGGCCTGCAGGATGCGCTGGCGCTGGGCGCCCCCAGAGGTGCTTTTGTCCTTGGACATGTCACGCCCACGCCAGGTCGGCCGCGAGGTGGCAGGCGCGCTCGTACTCGGCCGGTGTCGTGGCATGTGCCGTTAGGGCAGCCTTCAGTGCTTCGTCGGTGCCATACTGGGGGCGCTTGGCCACGTTATCATCCAGCTTGGTGGTCTGGGTCGCGCTCTTACTGGAGTCGCGGCCCTTTTGCTTGGTGGTGGTCGACACAGTTAGCCCTCCATCTTCGCAGCGCAACGCGCCAGAAAGGCGTCAAGCTCTTCGCGCATCCACACCGTGATGGCAATAGACCCTCTTGGACTACGTTAGACAGCAAAAAACCCCTATAGGCTTGATTTCTAGGGGTTTTTAGACTTCCTTGGACTACCTGATACAGGTAAGTGGTGCCGGAGAGAGGAATCGAACCCCCGACCTTCTCATTACAAGTGAGCTGCTCTACCAACTGAGCTACACCGGCATGTCCGTGCCTTGCGCGACGAACGGCGCGAGGCGTGATTGTATTGAAAACGCGCGGGCCGTGCCCGCGCGCAATGCGCCGGGTCTGGCGCGGTTTATTTGACGATGGTCAGGTGCGGGCGCTTGGGCGCTTCGCCGCCGTTGTCCACGGGAGGGCTGGTGACGTCGTCGGCTGGCACGATGGCTTCGTCGGTTTCTTCGACCGGGGCGAGCGGGGGACGCTCGCCCGGTTCGTAGGGCTGCACCTCGAAACCCATGCCGGTGCCGGTTTCACGCGCATAGATGGCGCTGACGGCGCCGATCGGCACCGAAACGGTCTCGGTGATGCCGCCGAAGCGGGCCTGGAATTCGATGAATTCGTTGCCCAGCACCAGATTGTGCGTGGCCAGCGTGCCGACGTTCAAGGTGATCTGCCCGTCGCGCACGTGGGCCGGGGGCACCAGGGTGTGCGCATCGACATGCACGGTGATGTAGGGCGTGTAGCCGTTGTCGGTGCACCATTCGTGCAGTGCGCGGATCAGGTAGGGTTTGGTCGAGGTTTCGCCCATGGCTTGCGTGTGTTTCTGCTGCTTGGGATGCGGTCGGATTAGCGGCGCATGACCTTTTCGGAAGGCGTGAGCGCCTCGATGTAGGCCGGGCGCGAGAAGATGCGCTCGGCGTACTTCTGGATGGGCGCCGCGTTCTTGGGCAGTTCGATGCCATAGTGGTCCAGGCGCCACAGCAGCGGGGCCACGGCCACGTCGAGCATGGAGAACTCTTCGCCCAGCATGTACTTGTTCTTGATGAGGATGGGCGCGAGCTGGGCCAGGCGGTCGCGGATGGCCTGGCGGGCGGCGACCATCTTCTTGTCGTCGGGCTTGGCGCTGCGGTCTTCCAGGGTGGAGACGTGCACGAACAGCTCTTTCTCGAAGTTGTAGAGGAAGAGGCGGGTGCGGGCGCGCATGACCGGGTCGGCCGGCATCAACTGCGGATGGGGGAAGCGCTCGTCGATGTACTCGTTGATGATGTTCGATTCGTACAGCACCAGGTCACGCTCGACCAGGATGGGCACCTGGCCGTAGGGGTTCATGACCGAGATGTCTTCCGGCTTGTTGTACAGGTCGATGTCCCGGATCTCGAAATCCATGCCTTTTTCGAAGAGCACGAAGCGGCAACGTTGCGAAAAAGGGCAGGTCGTGCCGGAGTAGAGCACCATCATGACGGGTAAGTCCTTGTATTTAAAAGCTAAAGCCGGCGCTCATTATAAAAATGGGGAGACTGGCGCGTGGCCGATTATGGAAACAGTGTAGCTTTTTTTCGACGGACATGTTTCCAGCCGGCCGGCCGGTGGGCTGTTTGCGGGGTCTTGTGCCTGGCGGTCCTAGTCGATGCCGATGACGATTGTGGTGTCGTCCAGGTATTGGTGCGGCGGTATTTCCAGGTTGTCGAGGGCCGGTTTGTCCTGGAAGACGCGGCCGGCCAGGTCGAAGGTGGAGCCGTGGCAGGGGCAGAGGAATCCGCCTTTCCAGCCGGCGGGCATGCCGTCGGCGGCGCCGGTTTCGAAATGCGGGATGGGCGAGCAGCCCATGTGGGTGCCCAGGCCGATGCAGACGAAGACCCCGGGCTTGCGCGAGCGGTATGCGTTGCGGGCGTAGCCGGGGGTGTAGAAGGGGCGCTGCGATTGCGGGTCGGCCAGCTGGCTGTTGCAACGGGGCGCCGATCAGGGGGACGGCCAGGCCCAGGCCGGTGGCGCCGCCCAGGGCGCAGGCCGTGGCAACCAGGGCACGCCGGGCGGGGTCGGGGGGAAGCGTCGAAGGCGCCGTGTCGGCGTCGTTGCGCGGGCATGCCGGGACCGGAGAGTCGGGGCTCATGATGCCTCCTGGAGCCCTGGTCTGCGCCCCGTTGCAACAGCCAGCTGCCGGGTGGTTGCGGACGCTGGTGGCGATTTGTAACAACCGCACGGCCGCATCTGCGTATTATAGCCACCGGCCTGTTTTAGGCCGCATTTCCGACTTGAGTCCCGGGCGTAGATCCCAAGGAGTGAAAATGAGCTTTATCAAAGAGTTTCGCGACTTTGCAGTCAAGGGCAGTGTCGTCGACTTGGCCGTCGGTGTGATCATCGGCGCGGCCTTCGGCAAGATCGTGGATTCGTTGGTCAAAGACATCGTCATGCCGATCATCAACTTCGTGCTGGGCGGCTCGGTGGACTTCACCAACAAATTCCTGGTGCTTTCCACGCCCAAGGACTATAGCGGCCCGCAAACGTACGAGGCGCTCTCCAAGGCCGGCGCCAACGTGCTGGCATGGGGCAATTTCGTCACCATCATCATCAACTTCATCCTGCTGGCCCTGGTGATCTTCTGGATGGTGAAGGGCGTGAACAACCTGAACCGCAAGAAGGAAGCGGCCGCGGCCGCGCCGGCGGCTCCCGTCACGCCCGAAGACGTGGCGCTGCTGCGCGAAATCCGCGACCTGCTGAAGAAGTGAGCCACGGGAGGCGGTCCGCCTTCCCATCGATGCGTTGAGATGTGATGCGGGTCCGTATCCTGCCGTCCCCGGCGCCCTACCAGGAAACCTGGGACGCCATGCGCGCCTTCACCGAGGCGCGCGCGGCCGATACGCCCGACGAGATCTGGCTGGTCGAGCATCCGCCGGTCTTCACGCTGGGCCTGGCGGGCAAGGCCGAGCATATCCTGGACGCGCACGGCATCGACATCGTCGAGTCCGACCGCGGCGGCCAGGTCACCTATCACGGACCCGGGCAGGTCGTGGCCTATGTGCTGCTGGACCTGCGCCGGGCCGGCTATTTCGTCAAAGAATACGTGCAGCGCATGGAGCAGGCCGTGACGGCGCTGTTGCGCGAGCTGGGCCTGCCGGATGCGTGCGCCAAGCCCGGCGCGCCGGGCGTCTACGTGCGCTGGCCGCGCGCATGGCATGGGCCCGGCCCGTCGCCGGAGTTGGCCAAGATCGCCGCGCTGGGCATCAAGGTGCGCAAGGGCTGCACCTATCATGGCGTGGCGCTCAACGTGGCCATGGACCTGGACCCCTTTGCCTGGATCAATCCTTGCGGCTATGCGGGCCTGCGCACGGTCGACCTGGCTTCGTGCGGCTGCCGCATCGGCATGGAAGAGGCGCGCGAGCGCCTGGCCCAGGCGTTGTCGCGCGCGTTGTCGCCGCCTGCGCAGGCCGGTCGGCACCTGGCCGAGGTGGCAGTAGAATGAGCCCGGACGAACGGAAACCCTGCAATGACCCCTATGCCCGAATCCCCCCTTGTTGCCGAGGCAACGACGCCGGCTCCTGATCCGCATCAGAAGCAAAAGACCAAATTCAAGGTCAAGACCATTCCCATCCAGTCGGTGCCGGTCGAACGCCTGAAAAAACCCGAGTGGATCCGCGTGAAGGCGGCCTCGCCCGGTTCGCGCTTCTTCGAGATCAAGCGCATCCTGCGCGAGCACAATCTGCACACGGTGTGCGAGGAAGCGTCGTGCCCGAACATCGGCGAATGCTTCGGCAAGGGCACGGCCACCTTCATGATCATGGGCGACAAGTGCACGCGGCGCTGCCCGTTCTGCGACGTGGGCCACGGCTATCCCGACCCGCTGGACGTGGATGAGCCGCTCAATCTGGCGCGCACTATCGCCGCGCTCAAGCTCAATTACGTGGTGATCACCTCGGTCGACCGCGACGACCTGAAGGACGGCGGGGCGGCGCACTTCGTCGACTGTATCGCGCGCACGCGCGAGCTGTCGCCGAACACGCGCATCGAGATCCTGGTGCCGGACTTCCGCGGGCGGCTGGACCGCGCGCTGGCCATCCTCAATGCCGGGCCGCCGGACGTGATGAACCACAACCTGGAAACCGTGCCGCGTCTGTACAAGCAGGCCCGGCCGGGCGCCAACTACGAGCATTCGTTGAAGCTGCTGGCCGAGTTCAAGGCCCTGCACCCGGAGGTGCCCACCAAGTCGGGCCTGATGCTGGGCCTGGGCGAGACGGACGAGGAGATCCTGCAGGTGATGCGCGATATGCGCGCGCACGATGTGGACATGATCACCATCGGCCAGTACCTGCAGCCCTCCGAATACCACCTGCCGGTGCAGCGCTACGTGCATCCCGATACCTTCGCGATGTTCGAGCACGAAGCCTACGAGATGGGTTTCACGCACGCGGCCGTGGGGGCGATGGTACGGTCTTCGTACCATGCCGATGAACAGGCGCACGCGGCCGGGTTGGCGTAGCGTCGGCTGCCCCCAGGGCGGCAGTCAGTATTGCGCGGCCGGCCTGGCGGCATTGCCGGCGCGCGCCGCGTCGCGTTCGGCGGTGGGCAGGTAGATCGCGCACAGGAAGTTGGCCGCGCCGATGATGGCGAACATCAGGGCCATGGGCTGCCAGTTCTGGCCGAAGGTGTGCGCCACCCACAGGCCCACCAGCGGCGTGGTGCCGCCGAAGATCGCGCCGCATAGCTGGAAGCTCAGCGAAATGCCGGTATAGCGCATTTCCACCGGGAAGGCCTTGGGCAGGTAGGGCGCCAGCACGGCGTAGTACATGCCGATCAGGAAGATCGCCATCAGGATGCCGAGGGTGATGTTGCCGATGTCGGCCGTCATGATCAGCATCATCATGGGCACCGACCACAGCGCGCACAGGCCCGTGACGTAGACCAGGAAGCGGCGCTCGCCGATGCGCGAGGCGATGAACGACGCGATCGGGAAGCTGATGAGCTCGACCAGGCCCGCCCAGGTCACCACGTCGAGGATCTGGCTGCGCGTGATGTTCAGGTAGGTGGTGGTGTAGGTGATCATCAGCGTGGTCACGAAGTAGAAGCCCGAGATCCCCAGCAGGCACAGGCCGATGCCCAGCAGCAGCGCGCGCTTGCGTTCGCGCAGCACCAGGCCGATGGGGGCCATGTGCGCCTTGCGGTCCTGGCGCAGGCGCGCCTGCATTTCGGGGCTCTCGCCGACGCCGCGGCGGATGATGAAGGCCACCAGCACCAGCACGGCGCTCACGATGAAGGGCAGGCGCCATCCCCAGCCCAGGAATTCTTCCTTGGGCAGGCCCGAGACCAGGCGAAACACGCCCGTGGCGAGGATCAGCCCGATGGGGCTGCCGTACTGCGGCGCGGAGGCCAGGAAGGTGCGCCACTTGGCCGGCGCGTGCTCGGCGGCGATCAGGACGGCGCCGCCCCACTCGCCGCCCACGGCGACGCCCTGCAGCAGGCGTAGCGCGACCAGCAGCACGACGGCGGCCAGGCCCACGGCGTGGTAGGAGGGCAGCAGGCCGATCAGCGTGGTGGACACGCCCATCAGCGCCAGTGTGATGATGAGGCTCTTCTTGCG
>DASWPO010000338.1:0-6850 GCA_036404015.1 Bordetella sp.
CAGCCCCCAGTGGGGGCGAGCATCGGAATTCCGCAGGGCAGCCTCGGCGTCTCAAGAACCCAGACAGCGCAGCGGCTTGAGAACGTCCAGCTACTCGGCAACCACCCGCCCACCCTTGACCACGCCCATCACGACCTTGGACGCATCGATGGCGTCGTGGTTGTCATGCGTGAAAGGCTTGTCGTAGGTCATCACCACCCCTTCGTACGGGGCCTGCAGGTTTTCCAGCGCGGCGCGCACCTTGGCCCCGTCGGTCGTGCCGGCCTGCTTGATGGCGGCGGCCAGCAGATAGACCGAGTCGTAGCCCTGGGCAGCCGATACGGGCGATTCGATGCGGTCGTTCTTGGGCTTGAACTTCGCCAGGTAGGCGTCGATGAACGCCTTGCGCTTGGGCGTGGTCGGCGCCTGGATGAAAGTCTGCGGCATGGTCGCGCCTTCGCCGTTGGCGCCCGAGTTGTCGATGTAGTTGGACATCGACAACGTCCAGCTGCCGATGATGGGCCGCTTCCAGTCGAGCTTGGCCATGCCGTTGGCGATCTGCGCCAGTTCGGGACCGATGCCGTAGGTGAGGATCACGTCGGCGCCGGCTTCCTTGGCCTTGAGCAGTTGCGCGGTCATGTCCACGTCGCCGATGTTGAATTTCTCTTCGGCCACGGCCTTGATGCCCTTGGCGGCCAGGGCTTTTTCCAGGTCTTCACGGCCGAGCTGACCGTAGTTGGTGGAGTCCGCCAGGATCGCCGGTTTTTTGTAGCCGCGTTTCGTGACGGCTTCTTCCACGAGCATCGGCGCTTGGATGCTGTCCTTGGCGGCGTTGCGGAACACGTAGTTGTCGGCGTAGTCGGGCGCCTTGAACTGCTCGGTGATCACCGTGCCGGTGGCCACATTGTTGAAAACGGGGATTTCCGCGTCCTGGTAGAAACGCTGCGAGGCCAGCGCCACGCCGGTATTGGCGTAGCCCACCGTGGCCGTCACGTGCTCGCGGTTGATGAGCTCCTGGGCGATCTGCACGCCGCGTTCGTTCTTGGCCTCGTCGTCGCGCTCGATGCTGACGAGCTGGCGGCCCAGCAGGCCGCCGCTCTGGTTGATTTCCTCGATGGCCAGGCGCACGCCGTCGCGCATGCTGACGCCCATCGAGGAGGAGCCGCCGGTGTAGTGACCCGAGACACCGATCTTGATCGGATCGGCGGCGTGGCCGGCGGCGGATAAAGCAAGGGCAATACTGCCCGCAAGCAGTTTGATACGCACGTTCATGGTGCTTGTCTCCGTTTGTTATGGAAAAGCTGCTGCGCAAGGCCCCGGGCATCTGGACGCGCCCTGTGATGACTTGCCGCCGCAATCCGGAAGGTACTTTCGGATTGCTGTCGTTACTGTCTGCGATGTTGCTTACTTGAGTCTGAATATTGGACATGGGGTTTTCCGAGTCCGTGTAATCCCTTGGTCTGTAAGGTGGACCTCGCGCCGCCGGAATGCCGGCGCGGGCCGGGGTGGCTACACTGGCGCATCACGCTGTTTGCATCGATGCAGGAGGAGCGCCATGAAAGTTCGATCACTCACGCTGGCCGCCATGTTCGGCCTGGCCGCGGCCTGCACGTCGGCCTGGGCGGACGATGTCCGGGCGGGCGCGCTGGACATCAAGGAGCCCTGGGCACGCGCCACGGTGCCGGGACAGGCCAACGGCGCGGGCTACCTGGAGGTGGACAACACGGGCACGGCGCCCGACCGCCTGGTGGCGGTGCGCTCGGACGCGGCCGAGAAAGTGGAAGTGCACACCATGACCATGGATGGCGGCACGGCGCAGATGCGGCAGGTCGAAGGCGGGCTGGAGGTGCCGGCGGGCGGCAAGGCGACGCTGTCGCCCGGCGGCAATCACCTGATGTTCATCAAGCTGAAGGCGCCGTTCGCGGCGGGAAGCTCAGTGCCGGTGGTGCTGACTTTCGAGAAGGCGGGCGAGGTGGCGGTGACGCTGCCGGTGCGGCCGCTGGGCGGGATGAGCCACGACACGGGGAATATGAACCATGGCGGGATGTCCGGAATGAGCATGCCGGGGATGAAGAACTGATTGCCGTTGCGTGCCCGCTCAGCGCCCGCGCGCGGAGATAACAGGTTTCGAAACTGCCGACGTGATCTCGGCCTGTCGTTGCGCAATCGATTGGGCGGTGATGCGCATTCTTCCGATGACTTCGGTGAAACGATCTGGCGCGAGTCTTTCGGCCATTGCGGTGATCGTGACGGCGCCGAGGGCGGCGCCGTTGGGCCCGGGTATGGGAATGGCGACGGCGCTGGTGCCCGGCATCAGTCCGGCGGGCGCGTGGGCGATGCCGGTGGCTCGTGCCTTCGCCACGCGGGCCAGGATGTCTTCCGGATTTTCGCCCAGCACCGCCAGGCGGGCCGCGTTGGCCGCAACCAAGGCCGAGCTTTCTTTGCCAGGCAGGCTGGCGAGCAGCGCTATGCCGGATACGCCTATGCCCAGCGGGCGGCGTACGCCGACTTCGATCGACAGCACCTGGATGGGGTGATGGCCGGTGCGCCGGCCGATGCAGATCGAGTCGTGGCCATGGCGGATGCTTAGGAACACGGTGTCGCCGACTTGATCCGCGAGTTCAGCCAGGTAGGGGGCGGCCAAGGTAAGCAGCGGGAAACGGCGCGTCCGGGCCAAGCCCAGCAGGCTGATTTCCGGGCCGATCAGGTAGCGCCGCGTTTCCGGCTCTTGTTCAATGGCGCCTTCCTGGACGAGTGTCTTCAGCAATCGGTGCACCGTCGGTCGGTTCAGGCCGGACATGCGTACCAGGTCGATCAGCCGGACGCCGCGCTCCTGGCCGCAAGCCACCAGGCGCAGAATGACCACCGCGCGGCGGATGGTCTGTACCCCCGCCGGCGTGTCGTCGCCGGATGCATTGGTCAAATGACCTCCTTGGGTGTTTGCCGGATCACCCGTTTGGAGACGATGGGCCCCAGCGACGCATAGTTGGGGCCGCCGATGCGGCAGACCGGACGCAGCCGTTCCGTGTCGATCTTGCCGTCGCGCGCCAGTCCGTCGCGGATGTGGAAGACCAGCACTTCGCCGACGAAGAATTCCGCGCCGGTGTCGCCAAAGGGCGTGACGCTGTGGAGCCGGCATTCCATGCTGATCGGCGCAGCCGCCAAACGTGGCGTGTCGATGTGTTCGCCGGGCAGGACGTCCAGCCCCAGCAGCTCCGCCTCGCTGACCTCGGGGGGATGCTCCTCGGCGCTGGAATGGATGGCGTCGAGCAGGGTCTCGTCGCCGATGTTCACCACGAAATGACGGTGCGCCAGGATGTTGCGCGCGGTGTCCTTGCGCAGGCCCGCCTTGCGGCCGATGTTCACGCCGACCATGGGCGGCGTGTTCGAGACGAAGGTGAAACAGCTGAAGGGCGCCAGGTTGACCTTGCCGCCCGGCCCCAGCGTGCTGATCCAGGCGATGGGACGCGGCACCACGATGCCGCTCAGGAGTTTGTAGGTCTGTTCGGGGGTAAGTTCAGGTGCGGTGATGCGCATGGCGGACTCGAATTCAGGCATCCGGATATTGGACCATTGATCGGTGGATCGCACGCATGACTTTTGCGCGCCGAGGCCTATTTTCAGTGTTTTCCTGATGGCATAGGTAAAGCTGCCTGACGGACATTCTCGATTTAAGTCCGGATTCCGGACTTTTTCGGAATTTTTACGTTGTCGCCATCGGCGCAAGTTTCTAGAGTCTCTTCACACAAGATCGAGAAACCCGACGACACGTGGAGACAACAATCATGACCCGCTACATGCTGGCCAGAGCCTGCGCGGCTGTCGCGCTGGCTGGCCTGACCCCATACGCGCAAGCTGCCTGGCCCGACAAACCGATCAGGATCATCGTGCCTTATCCTCCGGGCGGGAACGTGGACGTGGCCGCCAGGTTGATCAGCCCCGGCCTGCAGGCGGAACTGGGGCAGTCCTTCATCATCGAGAACAAGCCCGGCGCGGGCGGCATGATTGCCGGCGAATACGTCGCACACTCCGAGCCCGACGGCTATACGCTGTTCATGGCCGCCAACGGGCCGCTCCTGTTCAGCCCGCTGATCTTCAAGCGCCAAGCCTACAAGTGGGATCGCGATTTTGCGCCGATCAGCTCGATCTCCTATACGCCGCTGGTGCTGGAGGTCAAGCCGGCCCTGCCGGTCAAGACCGTTGGCGAACTCATTGCCCTGGCGCGCAAGGAGCCCGGCAAGCTCACCATGGCATCGCCGGGCGCGGGCACGACCAATCACCTGGTCAGCGAGATGCTGCAGCACGTGGCCGGCGTGCGCTGGATTACCGCGCAATACAAGGGCAATGCGCCTGCCAACACCGATCTGCTGGGCGGCCAGGTGGATTTTCAGTTCGACCAGATTTCGGTGGCCTTGCCTTTCATCAAGGACAACCGCCTGCGGGCGCTGGCCGTGACCACGGCCAAGCGCATGCCGTCGATGCCGGATGTCCCCACGTTCGCCGAGGCCGGCGTGCAAGGCATGGAGGCGTCGACCTTCACCGGCCTGCTCGCTCCCAAGGGCACGCCGCCGGAGATCCTGGCGAAGCTGAGCCGGGCGCTGGCCGACATTTTGAAGCAGCCGGAGATCATCAAGCGCTTTGACGAGCTGGGTGCGCAGGCGCGCGGCAGCACGCCAGAGGAATTCACCCGCTACCTGGCCGACGAGGATGCCCGCTGGACGCCCATCATCGAGCGCGCCGGCATCACCGCCAATTGAGTGTTCCCCGCGCACTGCGCGCTACCCAGGACTCCGACATGACAAGACGCAGCATCTACGCCGAAGGTTTCAGCCACAAGAACCCCATTCCTGCCGCTTGCCGCATTGGCAACATGCTCTATTCGGGCAGCATCCAGGGTACCGATCTCGTCACGGGCGCCTATGGCGGGACGATAGAGCGCCAATGCGAACTGATGTTCGACCACGTGCGTCGCATTGCCGCAGCCGGCGGCGGCTCGTTGGCCGACATCGTCAAGATGACCGTCTGGATGCGCGATCGCGATCAGCGCGCCGCGCTCAATACGGTGTGGCTACGCGCCTTCCCGAACCCCGAGGACCGCCCGGCGCGCCACACCATGAAGGCCGACCTGGACGGCGACAAGCTCATCGAGTGCGACTTCATCGCAGTGCTGGCCCAGGGAGGCGAAGCATGACGCAATACCAATCTTTCCAGGCTCATCCCACCGCGCCGCGCGCGCGCCTGCCTGCCGGCTCCTGCGACAGCCAGTTCCATGTCTTCGGACCCGCCGGCCGTTATCCGGTGCGTCCCGGCGCGGCGTATGAAATGCCCGGCGCCACCATCGAGGTCGCCTTGCGCCTGCACCGGCTGCTGGGCATCGAACGCGGCGTCATCGTGCAGGCGACCACGTATGGCGCCGATCACCAGATCGTCCTCGACGGGCTGGCCGCCGCCGGCCCGGACTATCGCGGTTGCGCCAATGCGGCCGTGCTGGCCGAGCGCGACGATGCCTACATCGCCAGGCTGCACGATGCCGGCGTGCGCGGAGCGCGCTATACCCGCCAGGGGCTGGGCATCAGCATGGAGCCGGCGGCGTTCCAGCGCTCCATCGCGCGCCTGCGGGAACTGGGCTGGTACGCCAAGTTTCAGCCGGAGCCAGACGGCATCCTGGCGCAGGCCGCGCAGTTCGAGAACCTGGACATCCCTGTGCTGATCGACCATATGGGCCGCGCCGATCCGGCCGCGGGCGAGCGCGACCCCAGCCGGCGCAAGCTGGAGGAACTGCTCAAGCGCGGCAACTTCTGGGTGATGCTGTCCCTGACGGAAAAACTATCGAGGACCGGCCAACCCTGGGACGACGTGGTGCCGCTCGCGCAGGCGCTGGTCGCGGCCAATCCCGATCGCGTGGTCTGGGGCAGCGATTGGCCCCATCCGGTCTCGACCAAGGCGACGCCCGACGAAGGCCGCCTGGTGGACCAGCTGGCGCGCTACGCGGGCGATGCCGCCATCCTGCGAAAGATCCTGGTCGACAACCCCGTCCGGCTTTTTGGATTCGACAAATGAAGCTGCTTTCTTTCGAACACCGGGGCCGATCAAGCTTCGGCCTGCTGCGCGGCGACGCCGATATCGTCGACCTGGGCGGCCTGGGCTACGACAGCTTGCGGGCCGCTCTCGCGGCACAGGCGCTGCCCGAGTTGGCGCGTCGCGGCGCCGTCCTGCCGGCCACGTTGCGGCTGGCAGCGGTGCGCCTGCTGCCGCCGATTCCCGTGCCGGAGAAGATCATCTGCGTCGGCGTGAATTACGGCAATCGCAACGAGGAATACAAGGACGGCAGCGCGCCGCCGGCCTATCCCAGCGTATTTCCGCGGTTTCCTGGCTCCTTTGTCGGCCATGGCCAGCCCTTGCTGCGTCCGCCCGAGTCCGAACAATTGGACTACGAGGGCGAGATCGCCCTCATCATCGGCAGGCGCGGGCGGCGCATCGCGGCAGCCGATGCCTGGTCCCACGTCGCCGGCCTGACCTGCGCCAACGAGGGCACGGTGCGCGACTGGCTGCGCCACGGCAAGTTCAACGTGACGCAGGGCAAGAACTTCGATGCGAGCGGCTCGATGGGGCCGTGGATGGTGTCGGCCGATGCTTTCGATCCGGCAGCGCCGCTGACGGTCACCACCCGCGTCAACGGCGAGCGGCGGCAGCACGACACGACCGGCAATCTCATGTTCCCATTCGCCGAATTGATCCGCTACATCTCGATCTGGACCACGCTGGAACCCGGCGACGTCATTTCCACCGGCACGCCGGTGGGCGCGGGCGTGCGCTTCACGCCGCCGCGCTTTCTCAAGCCCGGCGACGTGGTGGAAGTGGAGGTGCCCGG
>DASWPO010000339.1:0-8009 GCA_036404015.1 Bordetella sp.
AGTCGACGTACGAACGTCAGTCGGGCATGCTTATGCGTGTTCATCCGGCCGGGCTCCTTGAGTGAACTGGGGGTTTGGCGATTTCCAGTTTCTCAAATCCGGTTCGGATGAACCATGCATACAACCTATTGAATCTTCACACCTAGCCCGGGGCGCTGGTCGGGGCGGCGTGTCCGCGCCGGCGCAGGGAGGCCACCATGGGATGGGCCTCGACGTGCGTCGATAAGTTGCTCTTCTGGCGCTGCGTCAACGCGCTGGCGGCGATCAGGTCCGGCCAATGCCGGACAGCCAGCTTGACCGCGCCGGCGATGGCGGTTGCCGCCGGCTTTTCCGGGATGTCCAATTTGGCGCAAAAGGTGCGCAGCAGCGCCGGCGTGACTTGCGGCCTGCCGGCCCTGGCGGGCTCGCCGGCCTTCAGCCGCGCCTTGGGCGCCTGCGGGTCGGGCGGCAACAGATGCAAGGCATGGCCTTGCCGCATGCCGTAGGCCGCGTAGGCCACGATGTCATAGGCCGGGGACAGTTCGGGCGTGCGGCCGTCCCGATATATCACGCCGATGTTCTTCAAGTGCATGTCCACGTTGCCCAGCAGCTCGTTGACCACCAGCCGCCGCAGCAGCTCGTGCACGGCGGGCTCGCCCATCCGGTTGGGCTGGCCTGCATAAGCCTTGGGCGGGGCCATCAAGAGCGCGGCGATCTCCAGGTAGCTGCGCGAATACTTGCGCGCGGGCACCATGCCCAGGATCTGCCCGAAGTCCTCCACGTGGGTGCGGCTGCCGTCGGCATGCCGGTCGAACCGCTCCACGGCCAGGAACCGGGTTTGCGCATGGACATCGTCGCCCAGGTCGTAGCCGTGCTCGGCCTCGAGCTTTTCCAGGGGTTCGAGTTTCGCTTCGCAGGTGTCGACCCCGGCCGCCTGGGCAAGGAGCAGCGACAGGTGCTCGACCTCGGGCAGGAGGGGATAGCCCACGGTCGGCAGCTTGGCGATGATCCGCGTGTCGCCCAGCCGGGTGCGGGCGACGTAGCGTCCGTCCTTTTCCGTCACGCCGATCTTGGGCTGCACGCCCGATATCGACATGGCCGTGTCCAGGGGCGCCTGCATGACGCTCATCTCCAGCGCGTCGGCGTCCTGGGTGACGAGGTGGGTCATGTCGCGAGGGGTCAGCTCGATGGGCCGGGCCGTCAGGTTGCCGGGCAGATCGAGGCCGCCCGCGGCCAGCAGTTCCAGGTGGTCATGCGGGTCGCAGCCGCGCAACTGGGCCAGATGCTCGCGGAATACCCCCTCGGGCAGCAGGCCTTGGAAAAACGCGGGCAGCCAGGTGTTGCCGTGGCCGGCGGGCTGGCCGTTGAAGATCGGCGCGGTTCTGTTCAGCCACAAGGCACGCTGCGCGTCCGGGGTCGGCGCGAGCATCGACAGGCTCAAGACCGGCGCGTCGGGCCGTGCCGCGAAAGCCTCGCTGGCCTCGAAGCGGATCACGGGGTCTTCGCCTTGTTCGCCATACTGGAACAGAATGCCGGCCGGCTGTCCCGCCAGCAGGATCTCCAGGGCGCGCACGTTCATTTGAGCCGCTCCAGCGCCGCGTCGACGCCGGTTTGCATGGCGGGGGCTTGCTCCGCTTGCAGCGCCTGCGCCGCCTTTTTGGGCACCAGCACGACTTCCAGCCCAAGGCGATCGGCCACCGACAGCAGGGTGCTTACCTTGAAGTCGTGCTCGCCCGACAGCACGCGCCGCAGCCCCAGCGCGGACAGGCCGGTCAGTTTCTGGAGCGCTTGATGGGCGATCTTGGCCTTGCGGCGTTCGGCGGCAAGCGTGGCCGCCAGTTCCGGGATGGATGTCATGGTAACTACAGTATCTTTTTCGATAGAAAAGATACTGTAGTTGCTTTCTTGAGATGAATCAATAAAAAGACACTGCAGTTACTCTTTTTCTAAAAAAGACACTGCAGTGTCGTTTTTGGACCGGCTTTACGCCAGCTCTTCGTCCTTCAAGGCCGCCGCCACGCCGGGATTGGCCTGCATGCGTTCCACGAACTTGGGCAGCTGGGCCAGGCCGGACAGGTCGATGTGCGTGGCGACGGCCCAGCGCAGCACGACGAACAGATAGGCGTCGGCGGCGGTGGGCTTGGCGCCGGTGAGATAGTCGCGGCCGGTGAGCTGGGTGTCGATGATGGTGAAGTAGTCGCGCAGCGTCTGGGCGGCCTGGCTGCGCAGCTCCTCCTGGGCGACTTCGCTGCTCACGAAGCGCTGGGCGCCGAAGATCCGGCTGAAGGTGCGGTGTATGTCGGAATTGATGAAGGCCAGCCAGCGCAGGGTTTCGGCCTGGCTCTTGGGCGTGCCGTCGCCCAGCAGGCCCGCTTCGGGATATTTGGCGGCCAGATAGGAGACGATGGCCACGTTCTGCGTCAGGGTGAAGTCGCCGTCGCTCAAGGCGGGCACGGAGCCCACGGGGTTGATCTTGAAGTACTCGGGCGTCTTCAGGGCGCTGCGTTCCATTTTCTGGGCCTCGAAGGGCTTGCCGATCCACTCCAGGGCGATGTGTATGGTCAGCGAGCAGGCGCCGGGCAAGTAATACAGCTTCATGAGTCTCTCCTGTGGCATGAGCTTATGCTGCCCAGTATGGTACGTCAGGCGGGGGCTTTCCAGACAGCCCAGGCCGTCATGGCCCAGGCCAGCAGGAAGGCCACGCCGCCCAGCGGGGTGATGGCGCCCAGCCAGCGGGCGCCGGTCAGGGTGAGCACGTAGAGGCTGCCCGAAAACAGCACGATGCCGGCGAACATGGCCACGCCCGCAGCGGGCAGCAGGCCGGCCGCGGGGTAGCGCGAGCAAAGCCAGGCCACGACGAACAGGCCCAGCGCATGGATCAGGTGGTACTGCACGCCGGTCTGCCAGATGCCTAGCAGTTCGGCGTCGACCATGCGCTTGAGGCCGTGGGCCCCGAAGGCGCCGGCGGCGACGGCGAAGATCATGTTGAGGGCGGCGAGCACGGTGAGCTGGCGTTCGGTCATAACGGGAGTAGGTCGCGGGAAAACCCGATTATGATGCGGAATTCGCCGGGCCGGGGGCCTGTGTCCACTATGATGTTTGCCGGGAGCGTATTCATGCGGTATGGGATGTTTCTGCGGCTTGGGCGCCGTGCCCTGGCGGCGGCGCTGATGATGGCGGCGGCCGGCTTGGCCCAGGCGGCCGAGCCTTTGCGCATCGGCGTGATCGCCAGCGTGGCCAACGAAGCAACCGAGATCGCGATCGCCCAGGCCAAGAAGCAGGGCCTGGATGTGAAGCTGGTGGAATTCAGCGACTGGGTGATGCCCAATGTGGCGGTGGCCGACGGGTCGATCGACGCCAACTTCTTCCAGCACGAGCCTTTCCTGGATCTGTTCAACAAGAGCCGCGACACCCACCTCATGCCGATCGCCTACGGCTATTCCACGACCATCGGGGTGTTCTCCAAGAAGCTCAAGCCCGGCGACGCGATCCCGCGGGGCGCCACCCTCGGCGTGCCCAGCGACCCGGTGAACACGGGCCGCGCGCTGCTGCTCCTGCAGTCCATGGGCGTGCTCAAGCTGCGCGCCGGCACGGGCAATATGGCGGCCACCACCGACGTGGTCGATAATCCCAGGCAGGTCAAGCTGGTCTCGATCGAGGGCGCGCAGTCCGCGCGGGTGTTCGACGATGTGACGGCCTCGGTGACGTACACGACCTTCGCCAAGCAGGCCGGCATCGACGAGAAGGACGGGCTGGCCTTCGACAATACCGACCCGGAGGTGGTCAAGCACTACGCCATCCGCTGGGTGGCGCGCCCGGACAAGGCCAATGATCCGCGCCTGCTGCAGTTCATCAAGATTTACCAGTCTTCACCGGAGGTAAAGGCCACCTTGCGCCGCCTCTACGGAAGCCTGATCGATTTTCCCTGGTAGGCGGAAACTCTCACGGAGGCCGGATGGAGCATAGCGTTCCCCTGATCACCACGCTGGCGGCAGGCTTCGGGATGGCGTTGATCCTGGGCTTCGTGGCCGAGCGGCTCAAGGTGCCTGCGCTGGTCGGCTACCTGATAGCCGGCATCATCATCGGCCCGGCCACGCCGGGCTTCGTGGCCGACGTGCAACTGGCCTCGGAGCTGTCTGAAATCGGCGTGATGCTGCTGATGTTCGGCGTGGGGCTGCATTTCTCGCTCCAGGACCTGCTCGACGTCAAGCACCTGGCCGTGCCGGGCGCGGTGGTGCAGATGGCCCTGGCCACCGCGCTGGGCATGCTGCTGGCCTGGTGGTGGGGCTGGAGCTGGGGCGGGGGGCTGATCTTCGGCCTGTCCCTGTCGTGCGCCAGCACCGTGGTGTTGCTCAAGGGGCTGGAGGCGCGCGGCGTGCTTGAGACCCTGAACGGCCGCATCGCCGTGGGCTGGCTGGTGGTGGAAGACCTCGCCACCGTGCTGGTGCTGGTGCTGCTGCCGCCGCTGGCCGGCGTGCTGGGCGGCCATGTGCCGCAGCACGGCGTGGTCGACGCGCCTTTGTGGCTCACCATCGGCAAGACCTTGCTGCAGGTGGCCGTCTTCATCGGCCTGATGCTGGTCGTCGGCCGCCGCGCGCTGCCGTGGCTGCTGTGGCAGGTGTCGCGCACCGGTTCGCGCGAGCTGTTCACCTTGTGCGTCATCGCCGTGGCCATCGGCATTGCCTACGGCGCGGCGCAGCTGTTCAGCGTGTCGTTCGCCCTGGGGGCCTTCTTTGCCGGCATGGTGATGCGCGAGTCGGAGTTCAGCCACCGGGCGGCCGAGGAGTCCCTGCCGCTGCGCGATGCCTTCTCGGTGCTGTTCTTCGTGTCGGTGGGCATGCTGGTCGACCCCGCCATCCTGGTCCGGCAGCCGCTGCACGTGCTCGGCGTGCTGCTCATCATCATGTTCGGCAAGTCGCTGGCGGCGATGGCGCTGGTGCTGGTCTTCCGCTATCCGCTCAATACGGCCCTGATCGTGTCGGCCAGCCTGGCGCAGATCGGCGAGTTTTCGTTCATCCTGGCCGGGCTGGGGGTGTCGCTGGGCCTGCTGCCTTCCGAGGGCATGAGCCTGGTGCTGGCCGGGGCGCTGATTTCCATTGCGCTCAACCCGGTGCTGTTCGCCGCGATCGAGCCCCTGCGCCGCTGGATCCTGGCCCGGTCGGCGCTGGCCCGGCGGCTCGAGGCGCGCGGCGACCCCTATGCCGAACTGCCCCCGAGCACCGAGCGCAAATACCTGGAAGGCCAGGTGGTGCTGGTGGGGTACGGCCGGGTGGGGCGGCGCATTGCCGCCGAACTGGTGGCGCACGCCATTCCCTTCGTGGTGGCCGAACAGAACCGCGAACGGGTCGAGGAGCTGCGCAAGCAGGGCATGGCGGCCGTCTCGGGCGACGCGGCCGAGCCCGCGGTGCTGATCCAGGCCCATATCGCCCACGCCGCCATGCTGGTGGTGGCCGCGCCGGATCCGGTGGACGTGCGCAAGATGGTGGATACGGCGCGCAAGCTCAACCCGGGCATCGAGATCGTCCTGCGCACGCACAGCGAGGACGAATCGCATCTGCTGCGCAAGGAGAACCTCGGCGCGGTGTTCTTCGGCGAAGAGGAGCTTGCCCGCGGCATGGCGGGGCACGTGCTGGCCCGCTTCGCGCCGCACTAGGCGCTATAGGGCGTGGCCCAGGCGCTGGCCCATGCGCACGGCATTGCCGGGCGCGGCGAGCTCCGCCCAATCCACGCGGCCGGGACCGAACAGGGCAACGACGGTCGAGCCCAGCAGGAAGCGGCCCATTTCGGCGCCTTGCGCCAGCCGCGCGGCCTGTCCGCCCTCGTAGCGGGTGGCGACGACCCCGGACCGGTGCGGCGCGATGCGGCCGGCCCAGACGGTCTCGACGGAGGCAACGATCATGGCGCCCACCAGCACCAGGGCCATGGGGCCGTGTCCGGGCGTGTCGAAAATGCACGCCACGCGTTCGTTGCGGGCGAAGAGTTCGGGCACGTTGCGGGCGGTGAGCGGGTTGACCGAATACAGCTTGCCGGGCACGTAGATCATCTCGCGCAGGGTGCCGGGCAGGGGCATGTGCACGCGGTGGTAGTCGCGCGGCGACAGGTAGATGGTGGCGAAGCTGCCGCCCTCGAAAGGGGCGGCGCGCGCCGCGTCGCCGCCCAGCAGGGCGGCAAGTCCGAAGTCATGGCCCTTGGCCTGGAAGATGCGGCCGTCGACGATGCGGCCGGCCTGGCTGACGCTGCCGTCGGCCGGGCACAGCACGGCGCCGGGCGTGGCGTCCAGCGGCCGGGCGCCGGGCTTGAGCGCGCGGGTGAAGAAGGCGTTGAAGCTTTCGTAGGCCAATGGGTCCTCGACCCGCGCTTCCTGCATGGCCACGCCGTAGCGCCGGGCAAAGCGGCCGATGAGGACGTTCTTGAGCCAGGGCGCGCGGCTGTCGGCCAGGCTGCCCGCCAGCCGCGAAATCAGGTGGTGCGGGGCAAGGCGCTGACAGGCGAGAAAAAGCGAGTCGTTGAAAGACATGTCGGCAGACGAAAATCGCGCCTGCCGGATGCGGGCGCCGGGGGGCAAGTGTAGCGTGAAGCGCCGGCCCGGCCTGTCAGGAGGCGTCGGCGGGCGGGGTTTCGGCCGGGGGGGCGACTGGCGTTTCGGCCGGCGTTTCGGCGGGCTGGGCCTGCTGCGCTTCGATGTCGGCCAGGGCCGCTGCGGCCGCGGCCTTGACGGCCATGGCGTCCTCCAGCGTTTCGACCGGGGTGCCGGGCGGGATGGATGTGCGGCGGTCGCGGTTGATGCTGCGGGGCGCCGACACGTTGTGGCGGCGCGATGCGGCGTAATGCAGCAGCACCGACAGCACCGAGCCCTTGTCCTGGATCCATTGGGTGCGGTTGCGCAGGTGCTTCATGGCCTGTTCGGGCGTACCCAGCCGGTAGTTCGAGTCATTGATGACGGCGGTGGATTTGCCGTCGAATTTCTCGTCGGGCAGGTCGGTGATGCCGACGGCGTCGAGGTTGTGGCTGTCGAAATGGGCGGTGTAGACGAGCTTGAGCCCGCTGTGCGGGTCTTGTACGACGACCAGCTTTTCAATGGACGAGATGTCGTTGATGCTGCCGATGAGGCTCGACTCGACCAGCTGGTTGCCACGTTGCTCTTCCGTATAGAGAAAAATGGTGGGCTTGGACTTTGCGTCGATGCTCATGGGTGTTCCGGGCGAAAGTCGGCCGGACAGCGCGAGGCAATGTACGGCCGCTACATAAAGTAGGCAGTCGTAACATTTTATCGCAACACATTATTACAACAGCCTGAAATCCGACTGTTTTGTCCTGGCTTGTCCCGGATTGCCCGACGCTCAGTGGGGTGTGTTGCCCGACCCCATGTCCCAATACACCCCGGCCATCAGGCACAGGGCTTCGCGCAGCAGTTCGGGCGGCAGGTGCTCGTTGGGCGCGTGCTGCGAGCAGCCGGGGTAGGAGTGCGGAATCCACACCGTGCACAAGCCCAGCACGTCGGTGAAGATGTCGTTGGGCAGGGAGCCGCCCAGGTTGGGGAGGATGGCGGGCTTCTTGCCGGTGGTTTGCTCCAGCGACTGCACGGCCCACTGCACCCAGGGGTTGTCCGGGTCGATGCGGGTGGCTTTGAATAGGGTCTCGCGCGTGGTGGCGATCTTCACCATGGGAAAGCCGTGGCGGTCCAGGTGGCGGCGCAGGGCCGGCAGCAGGTCCTCGGTGTCGAGGCCCACCACGAAGCGCAGCTGGCAGCGCGCCCAGGCGCGCGGCGGGATGGCGTTGACGGGCGTGTCGGGGTTGCCGGTCTTGTAGGCCAGCACCTCGAAGGAGTTCCAGCCGTAGACCTTCTCGGCGGGCGTGAGGCCGGGCTCGCCCCAGCCGGGTTCGATGACGGGGCCGTCGGCGCCGCCGTCGACCTCGCAATCGGCCAGCACGCGGCGCACCGAGGCGGGCAGCTCCTTGGGGCGCCATTCGGGCACCAGCACCTGGCCGGTGGGCGAGACCAGGGTGGCGATGGCGTGGGCCAGCTGGAT
>DASWPO010000340.1:0-13419 GCA_036404015.1 Bordetella sp.
GGATGGGGTGCTGTTCGATGAAGTCCAGCAACTGCGCATCCGTCCACTTGGGATCGGCCAGGCCCAGTTCTTCGTAAGGCGAGCCCTTGACGCGCAAGGCCTGGCGCACGGTCAGGCCGGCGTCGGCGATCATCTTCTTCACGGTCGCGCGGCTGGGCGGGGTTTTCAGGTACTGGACGACCGTGGGCTCGATGCCGTGCCCGCGGATGATCTCCAGCACATTGCGCGAAGTGCCGCAGTTGGGGTTGTGATAGATGGTGACGTCGCTCATGCGTCAATCATACAACCCTTGCACCAGGGCATGCAGCCGGGCCAGCCCGAAGAGGGCGTCGATATTGGGCGTGTCGACTTTCACGGATTGGGCGATATCGCGCACGGTGCCGACCAGGGCGTCCAGCTCGACCTTGCGGCCGGCCTCCACGTCCTGCAGCATGGACGTGCGGAAGGCTCCCATCTTGCGCGTGACGGCATGGCGGTCTTCCGGCGTGCCAACGACGGGGATGCCGATGCGCTCGCCGACGGCCGCGGCTTCGAGCATGCAGCGCGACATGAAGCCGCGCACCAGGTCGTCCGCCAGGATGCGGTCGCCCGTGGCGCCGGTCATGGCCGAAACCGGGTTGACCGTCATATTGCCCAGGAGCTTGAACCAGATGTCGTGCTGGATCTGGCGGGACGCCTCGACGTCGAACCCGGCCCGGCGCAGGGCGGCGATGACGGCTTGCGCCCGCGGCGTGTCGGCGCCGCCCGTGGGCTCGCCGATGATGAGGCGGTTGCCGATCACATGCTGCACCACGCCGGGCGCGGGGGTGGCCGAGGACAGGTGCACCACGCAGCCCACGATGCGGGCCATTGGGATGGCGGCGGCGAGGCGGCCGTCGCGGTCGACCGAGGGCAGGGGCGTCCCGGCGAACTCGGGGCCCAGGCCGTGGAAGAACCACCAGGGAACGCCGTTCATGGCCGAGAGCACGGTGGTGCCGGGTCCCAGCAGCGGGCCGATGCGCTGGGCCGCGTCGGCCAGGGAGGTGGTCTTGACGGCGACGATCACCAGGTCCTGGGGCCCGAGCTCGGCAGGGTCTTCGACGGCATGGATGGGGATGTGGCGCACATGCGAACCGCTTTCCTCGGTCTCGATGAGCGTCAGGCCGCGCTGCTGCACGGCGGTCAATGTGGCGCCGCGCCGCGTCACGGCGCTGACGTCCTCTCCCGCGGCGGCCAGCCGCGCGCCCAGCAGCCCGCCGATGGCGCCCAGGCCGTAGATGCAGATTTTCATGAGGCGAGCTCCCTTAGTGGCGGTAGGCGTCGTCGATGCGGTCGATCTGGCGGACCAGCGCATCGAACACATCGCGGCCGGCGCCGAATGTCGGGTCGAACTGCAGCGCGTCGGCGCTGCACTGTTTCTGGATATCGAGCGGGATGGGCATGCTCGGCCCGAGCGCCGCGCCGGCGACCTGGATCTCGCAGGCGCGGTTCAGGGTCCACATATAGGTGAAGGCCTGCGGCAGGGAAACGCCCCAGGTGAGCAGGCCGTGGTTGCGCAGGATCACGGCCTGGCGGTTGCCGATGGAGCGCGCCACGCGCGGGCCTTCTTCGGGGTGCACGGTGATGCCCTCGAAGTCATGGTAGGCCACGCGGTCGTACAGCATGGCGGAGTAGAAGTTCGACATGTCCAGCCCGGCCTTGCTGTTGGCGACCGCGCAACCCGCCGTGGTGTGGGTGTGCATGACGCAGTGGGCGTCGGCGATGCCCTGGTGGATGGCCGAATGGAGCGTGAAGCCGGCGGGGTTGACCGGCCATTGCGATTCGCCGATGACGCGGCCCTGCAGGTCGATCTTGACCAGGTTGGAGGCGGTCACCTCGCTGTAATGCAGTCCGAAGGGGTTGATCAGGAAATGCCGTTCCGGACCCGGGATGCGCAGCGTGATGTGGTTGTAGATGAGCTCGGTCCAGCCCTGCATCGCGAAGATGCGGTAGCAGGCGGCGAGTTCCAGGCGCAGGGCGCGCTCTTCGGGAGTGGTCTGTTCCATGGCGGCGACGGGTCTATAGGCGCTGCTTGCATCGTGGCAGGCCTCGCGGGGCGGTCAGGCCTGCGCCTGGCCATCGCCCTTGGCGCGGGCTTCGGCGATTTCCTGGTGCACCTGGGCCATGTCGACGTCCTTGACCTGGGCCAGCAGCTCGTTGAGCTGGCCGGCCGACAGGGCGCCGGGCTGCGAGAACAGCAGCACCTGCTCGCGAAAGACCATCAGCGTGGGAATCGAGCGGATGCCCAGGGTGCCGGCCAGTTCCTGCTCGACATCGGTGTTGATCTTGCCGAAGGTGATGTCCGGATGCGCTTCGGCGGCTTTCTCGAACACGGGCGCAAAGCCGCGGCAGGGGCCGCACCAGGGCGCCCAGAAGTCGACGATGAGCGTGCCGTCGGGTTTTTCCACGGCTTGCTGGAAAGTGTCTTGGGTGAGTTCAACAATGCTCATGGCCTTGTCCTTGCCGCGTCCATGCGCGGAGATGAAAAAAAGCGGTTCAGATGCCTGCCTGGGCAGGTTCTCGTGCTTGCCCGGCCTGCTTGATCGCAGCGACGATTTCGTAGGAACGCAGCCGGTCTTCCGCATGGTAGAAGTCGGAGACGATCATGACCTCGTCGGCCAGGGTTTCTTCGATCAGCGCTTCCAGGCCGCGACGCACGGTGTCCGGCCCGCCGACGATGGAGGCGGCCAGCCGCTGCTGCACGGCGTCGCGCTCCCAGGGCGTCCATATCCCGTCCATGGTTTCCACGGGCGGCTGCATGGGCTGGCGGTTGTTGCGCACCATGCTCAGGAATTTCTGCTGCTGCGAGGTCGACAGGTAGCGGGCGTGCTCGTCGGTGTCGGCGGCGATCACGGGCACGCCGATCATGGCATAGGGCTTAGGCAGCGCCTCGGAGGGCTTGAACAGGTGCCGGTACAGGCGCATCGCCGCCATGCCTTCGGGCGAGAAGTGGCCCGCGAACGAAAAGGGCAGGCCCAGCTCGGCGGCCAGGCGGGCGCTGAAATCGCTCGAGCCCAGCAGCCAGATGGGAAGGTTCGACAGCCCTTCGCCCGGGTAGGCGTGCACCGTCTGTCCGATGCGCGGTTCGGCCAGGAAGGCGCGCAGCTCGGCCAGCAGTTCGGGGAATTCCAGGCCGCTGCGCGGCGAGCGGCGCAGCGCGTGCTGGGTGATGCCGTCGCTGCCGGGCGCGCGGCCCAGGCCCAGGTCGATGCGGCCGGGAAAGAGCGACTCCAGCGTGCCGAACTGTTCCGCGATCAGCAGCGGAGCATGGTTGGGCAGCATCACGCCGCCCGAGCCCACGCGCAGCGTGGTGGTGTGCGCGGCCACGTGGCCGATCAGCACGGCCGTGGCGCTGCTGGCCACGCCGGGAATGTTGTGGTGTTCGGCCAGCCAGAAACGCTGATAGCCGAGCTTTTCGACATGCTGGGCCAGCCGGGCCGTATTGCGGAAGGCGTCGGCGGCGGTGCCCCCTTGAACGACGGGGGCGAGATCCAGCACCGAAAAGGGCACATTGGCCAGGCTGCTCATGGATTCCTCACGTTTTATTCATTATCTATGTGGGGAGTGTAGCCATGATTTCAAGCCTGGACCGGTGCAACCCTGCGGGCAGCCGGGGCGATAGCCCCGCTGTATGGGAGCGATTGACGCGGCCTGGCGCCCGGCGCGGGGCCGGGCGCCAGCTGGGCGTCAGCCGGGTAGGGCGGCGAAGCGGATGACGAACAGGATGGCCACCAGCCAGGTCGCCGGGTGCACCTCGCGGATGCGGCCGGTGCAGGTCTTGAGCACGGCGTAGCTGATGAAGCCGAAGGCCAGGCCGTTGGCGATGGAATAGGTAAAGGGCATGATCAGCGCGGTGAGCGCGGCCGGGGTGGCCTCGGTCACGTCGCTCCAATCGATGTCGACCAGCTCGCGCATCATCAGGCCGGCCACGTAGAGCAGGGCGGGCGCGGTGGCGTAGGCCGGCACCGAGCCGGCCAGCGGCGAAATGAAGAGCGCGGCCAGGAACAGCACGCCCACCACCAGGGCGGTCAGGCCGGTGCGCCCGCCCGCTTGCACGCCCGAGGCGCTTTCGATGTAGGCGGTGGTGCTGCTGGTGCCCAGCAGCGAACCGGCCAGGATGGCGATGCTGTCGGAGAACAGCGCGCGGCCCAGGCGGTTGGCCTTGGCCTGGGACTGGGCCGGCGTGGCGGGTTGCTGCATGGCGGCCTGGCTGGTGTCGATCAGGCCGGCGCGCTTGGCGATGCCCATCAGCGTGCCGGTGGCGTCGAAGACCTCGACCAGCACGAACACCAGGATCACATGGAACAGGCCCGAGTTCAGCGCGCCGGCGATATCCAGCTTGAAGAACGTGGGCGACAGGCTGGGCGGCGCGGCGAACACGCCGTGGAACGCGTTGTAGCCCAGCAGCATGGACAGGACCGTAATCACCAGCACGCCGATCAGGATGGCGCCGCGCACGCGCAGCGCATCCAGCACGGCGATGATGAAGAAGCCCAGGATGGCGAACAGCGGGCCCGGCGCGCTCAGGTCGCCCAGCGTGACCTTGGTGGCCGGACTGGCCACGATGATGTCGGCGCTGGAGAGGGCGATGATGGCCAGGAACAGCCCGATGCCGGCCGCGATGGCGCTGCGCAGCGAGTTGGGGATGCCCTTGATCAGCCAGGCGCGGATGCCGGTGAGCGTGAGCGCGACGAAGATCACGCCCGAGATGAACACGGCGCCCAGGGCCTGCTCCCAGCTGTAGCCCATGCCCTTGACCACGGCGAAGGCGAAGAAGGCGTTCAGGCCCATGCCGGGCGCCATGCCGATGGGCCAGTTGGCGACCAGCGCCATGACCAGCGTGCCGATGGCCGCGGCCAGGCAGGTGGCCACGAACACCGCGTCGCGGTCCATGCCGGTGGCCGACAGGATCGAGGGATTGACGAAGATGATGTAGGACATCGTCAGGAAAGTCGTCAGGCCCGCCACGATCTCGATGCGAACCGTGGTGCCGTTCGCGCGCAATTGAAAGAGTTTTTCCAGCATGGTTTCGGTTCTTCTTGGGTTGGAAAGCGCGTATTTTCTCACCGGTTTAAAATCCAGGTCGATGATTATTCTGGGCTTCGAGAGTTCTTGCGACGAAACCGGCGTCGCGGCGGTCTGCACCGAGCGCGGCCTGCTTGCGCACGCCCTGCACAGCCAGATCGCCATGCACCAGGAATACGGCGGCGTGGTGCCCGAGCTGGCCTCGCGCGACCATATCCGCCGCGTGGTGCCGCTGACCCGCCAGGTGCTGGACGAGGCCGGGCTGGCGCTGGCCGACGTCGACGTCGTTGCCTATACCGCCGGCCCGGGGCTGGCGGGGGCGCTGCTGGTGGGCGCCAGCGTGGCCCAGTCGCTGGCCTGGTCGCTGGGTCGGCCGGCCCTCGGCATCCATCATCTCGAAGGCCACCTGCTGTCGCCGCTCCTGGCCGACCCGCGCCCCGAGTTTCCCTTCGTCGCCCTGCTGGTTTCCGGCGGCCACACCCAGCTCATGCGGGTGGACGGCGTGGGGCGATACGAACTGTTGGGCGAGACCCTGGACGACGCCGCCGGCGAGGCCTTCGACAAGTCGGCCAAGCTGCTGGGCCTGAGCTACCCCGGCGGCCCGGCACTGTCGCGCCTGGCCGAAAAAGGCGATGCCACCCGCTTCGACCTGCCCCGGCCCATGCTGCACAGCGGCGACCTGGACTTCAGCTTCAGCGGCCTGAAAACCGCGGTGCTGACGCGCGTGCGGGCGGCCGAGCAGGCCGGCGGCCTCGACGAACAGGCCCGCGCCGACCTGGCCGCCGTCACGCAGACAGCCATCGTCGACGTGCTGGCCGGCAAGGCCATCAAGGCGCTCAGGCAGACCGGCCTGAAGCGGCTGGTGGTGGCCGGCGGCGTCGGCGCGAATTCGCTGCTGCGCGCCAAATTGGCCCAGGCGCTCAGGCCCATGAAGGCCCAGGCCTATTTCCCCCCGCTGGCCCTGTGCACCGACAACGGCGCCATGATCGCTTTCGCGGCGGCGGAGCGGGTCAAGCACGGCCTGGTATCGCTGGAAGAAGGCAACCATGCTTTCACCGTCAAGCCGCGCTGGGACCTGGCCGAAATTTCCGAATAATTAGCATTGTTGGTCCGTCGCGAGGCAGCGCGGGGTCGCCGGACCGTCGAGGCGGGGGCAGCCCCGCAGGGGCCGAGGGCGCCTGATGGCGCGCCCGGGCCCCGCCGACGGTCCGGCGGCCCCGCGCCAACTCCCGACGGACGGCTCAAGAACCCAAATTATTTCTTCTTCGCCCCAATCTTGCTCTCAGCCCCGCCGACCAGCCGCGCAATATTGGTCTTGTGCCGATAAATAAGCAGCAAGGCAATGATGACAAGGCTCGCGCTCACCGGCGGGTGCACGGCCCAGCCCAGCTTGCCGCCCAGCAGGTAATACAGCGGCGCGCAGACCGCCGCCACCAGCGCGGCCAGCGACGAATAACGGGTCACCACCGCCACCAGCAGCCAGGTCAGCGCCACGGCCAGGGCCAGCCAGGGCTGCACGGCCAGCAGTACGCCCAGGGCCGTCGCCACGCCCTTGCCGCCCTTGAAACCCAGGAAAACCGGATACAGATGTCCCAGGAACACCGCCAAAGCCGCCAGCGCGTAAACCGGCCAAGGCAGATCGGGCACCAGGTGCTGGACCAGCCAGAGCGCGAACCAGCCCTTGGCGGCGTCGCCCAGCAGCGTCAGCACCGCCGCCACTTTGCTGCCTGAACGCAACACATTGGTCGCGCCCGGATTTTTCGAACCATAACTGCGTGGATCCTGCAGGCCCAGGAGCTTGCTGACCACCACGGCAAAGGGAATCGAACCGATCAGATAGGCCAGCAGGACGAGCATGGCGTAAAAATAGGGCGAGGAAACGTCGAAGGCCATGGGGCGGGATCCTGCGGGTTGGGGATAATCGTGGCAGCGGATTCTACAGCGCGGCCGGGTTGCCGATAGGGCATGGCACGGCCTGCCTGCCGTACAATCGGTTGCCCCATGTTGCAGGAGGTCGCCGGGGCGACCGGCTCGCAACGACTTCCCGAGCAGAACAGAAAGATGCGCATCCTGGTTTCGAACGATGACGGTTACAACGCCCCGGGGATCGAAGCGCTGGTTCGCGCCTTGTCCGGACTGGGCGAGATCACGGTGGTCGCGCCGGAGACCAATCACAGCGGCGCATCCAACTCCCTCACGCTGAACCGGCCGCTGTCGGTGCGCACCGCTTCCAACGGGTTTTACTACGTCAACGGAACGCCTTCCGACTGCGTGCACGTGGCGTTGACGGGCGGCCTCATGGGCAGCCGTCCCGACCTGGTGGTCTCGGGCATCAACAACGGCGCCAATATGGGCGACGACACACTGTATTCCGGGACGGTGGCCGCCGCCAGCGAAGGCTATCTGTTCGGCATTCCCGCCATTGCCTTTTCCCTGGCCGAAAAAGGCTGGGCGCATATCGACGATGCGGCCCGCGTGGCGCGCCAGGTGACCGAGCGGCAATTGGCCAACCCGCTGGGCGGGCCCGTGCTGCTCAACGTCAACATTCCCAATCGCCGCTTCGAGGACATGGCCGGCTATGCCGTGACGCGGCTGGGCAAGCGGCATCCGTCCGAGCCCGTGGTGCGCAGCACCACGCCTTATGGCGACACGGTGTACTGGATCGGCCCGGCCGGTTCGGCGGCCGATGCCACGCCCGGCACGGATTTCCATGCGCTGGCGCAAGGCTGCGTGGCGCTCACGCCGCTGCGGCTCGACCTTACCCAGTACGAGCAGCTCGATGCCGTACGGGGCTGGGTAGAAAAATGATGAACGCGTCGAGCCGGCTCAAGCGTTCGTTCCCCCTCGGGGGGAGGGCGCGCAGCGCCAAGGGGGTAGCATGAGCAAGCGCTTTACGCCCGACGAACTCGCCCGCCGGGGCGTGGCCGGCAGCCGCACGCGCCAGGGCACGACCGGCGTCGGCAAGGGCTATACCCCCGCCAACAGCAACACGCGTATTTCCGCCGGCGCCATGCCGCGCCCCAACCAGGCTCCGGCCATGTCGAGCGCCGCGCCGGCCGGCGGCAACCTGGGCCTGAACTCCGACAGGCTGCGTCATGCCATGGTGCAGCGCCTGCGCGCGCAGGGCATCGTCGACGAGCGGGTGCTGGGCGCCATGTCGGCGGTGCCCCGGCATATCTTCGTCGACGAGGCGCTGGCCAGCCGCGCCTACGAAGACGCGGCCCTGCCCATCGGCCACGGACAGACCATCTCGCAACCCTGGGTGGTGGCGCACATGCTGGCCACCGTTTGCGAAAACCGCCAGCCCACGCGCGTGCTCGAAGTCGGCGCGGGCTGCGGCTACCAATCGGCCGTGCTGGCGCAGTTCGTGCGCGAGATCTATGCCATCGAACGCATACGCGGTTTGTATGAGCTGGCACGCGAGCAACTGCGCGCATTGCGGCTTGCATCTCGTGTCAGATTGATACATGGGGATGGCATGCTGGGCCAGCCCGGCGCGGCGCCTTTCGATGCTATTGTTGTGGCGGCGGCGGGACTGGCCATACCCCAGGCCCTGCTCGAACAGCTTGCCCTGGGTGGTCGATTGATCGCACCCGAAGGCGGCGCCGAGCAGCGGTTGGTGTTGATGGAACGCACCGGGCCCGCCAGTTGGACCCGGCGCGAACTCGAAGCGGTGCGCTTCGTGCCTTTGCGAGCCGGAATACAATCTTGAGCAAACAGGAGAATCGTATGCTCAACGGGCAGTTTGCATTGAATGACGCAATACCGCCTGGCGCGTCCGCGCGCTTATCACGCCAAGTTTTACCGCTGGTCGCCTTGACCCTGCTGGCCTTGGCTGGATGCTCGTCCGAACCTAGTCGGCAGGCACCCATCGTCGATCTGAACGAACCCTCCAGCGGCCTGTCGGCCGGTGGAACCTACGTCGTCAAGCCTGGCGACAGCCTGTACGGCATTGCCCGGCGCAATGGCGTCGATATCGAAAGCCTCAAGCGGGCCAACAACATCGCCGATCCCAACCATCTGTCCGTCGGCCAGGTGCTGAAGATACCGGGCGCCGGCGGCAGCGGCCCCGTGCCCGTGGCGCCCGCCACCCCGCAACCCACGCCCGTGCCGCCCGCGGCCAGCAAGCCGGCCGAGCCGGTGCCCCTCGACCAGCTGCCGCCGGCCAGCGGCCAGCCGCCCGAGCCGCCTGCCGGTACCGCGGCCGTGCCCGCCGTGACGGCGCCGCCCGCGGCGGCGCGCGCGTCCGACGCCAACGTCATCAACTGGGGCTGGCCGGCGCAAGGGCAGATCAGCCAGCCGTTCAACGCCAGCAGCAAGGGCATCGACATTGCCGGCAACCTCGGCGACCCGATCACGTCCGCCGCCGACGGCAAGGTCATGTACAGCGGCAATGGGGTGCGCGGCCTGGGCAACCTGGTCATCATCAACCACTCGAACGGCTTCATCACGGCCTATGCCCACAACCAGGACTTGCTGGTCAAGACGGGGCAGGACGTCAAGCGCGGCGCCAAGATCGCCACGCTCGGCCAGAGCGATGCCGCCTCGCCCCTGCTGCACTTCGAGATCCGCCGCCAGGGCACGCCGGTCGACCCGCTGCAGTACCTGCCGGCGCGTTGAGCGCCGAACGGTCGCGGCCTGAGCATCCATGACGCCCACCCTGGTCTTCGATCTCGAAACCCTGCCCGACGTCGTCGGCCTGCGGCGCCTGAACGGCTGGGGGCCGGAGGTGTCCGACCTGGAGGTGGCCGAGCGCGCCTTCGCGGCGCGCCGCGAAGCCACGGGCGGCGACTTCCTGCCGCTGCACCTGCAGCGCGTGGCGGTGGTGGGCTGCGTATTCCGCGACGACCAGGGCTTTCGCGTCAAGACGCTGGGCAACCCCGATGATCCCGAGCCCGTGCTGCTGGCGGGCTTTTTCAAGACCATCGAACGCTATACGCCGCGGCTGGTGAGCTGGAACGGCTCTGGCTTCGATCTGCCCGTGCTGCACTACCGCAGCCTGATCCACGGCGTGCCGGCGCCGCGCTACTGGGACATGGGCGAAGACGACCGCGACTTCAAATACAACAACTACATCAGCCGCTATCACAACCGCCACACTGACCTGATGGACGTGCTGGCCAAGTACAACGGCCGCGCCAACGCGCCGCTGGACGACCTGGCCAAGCTCTGCGGGTTTCCCGGCAAGCTCGGCATGGACGGCAGCAAGGTCTGGGAGGCCTGGAACAACGGCCAGGCCGATGCGGTGCGCGCCTATTGCGAAACCGACGTGGTCAATACCTGGCTGGTGTACTGCCGCTTCCGCTTCCTGCGCGGCGAACTCGATGCCGCCGCCTACCAGGCCGAGATCGACCTGGTGCGCGATACGCTGGCCGCCAGCGGCGCGCCGCACTGGAAGGAATACCTGGCGGCCTGGGACGCGGCCTGAGCCTGGCGCGGTACGCCTTCCTGGCAACCGACTGAAACAGCCTTCCCAGGGGCGAAACCCACTTGTAACTCCCCACGCCGCACAATGAGGCCGTCGTTCAACATCATTAAGGAGACGCTCATGTCCCGCACCACTCTTCGCGCTTCCGTCGCCGGCCTGGCCATGGCCCTGGCCTCCGGCGCCGCAATCCCCGTTTTCGCGGCGACCGCCGCCGCAGCGTCTCCGGCAGCCGGCGAGGCTGCCCAGCCGCCCCAGCACCCGGGCCATTGGCAGCACGGCGCCAAGGGCCGCAAGCCGCATGGCGGCATGCCCATGATGATGTGGCGCGAAGGCCTGATGATTCCCGGCCTGGGCCCGATCAGCAAGCCGCAGGTCGAGGCGCTCAAGCTCGACGCCAACCAGCAGGCCCTGCTCAAGCAGGCGCGTGATGCCCAGGGCGATCTGTTCAAGGCTCGCCGTGAAGCCATGGTCAAGCAACGCGGCCTGATCGACCAGCAAACGACGGCAGGCAAGCTCGATCCCCGCGCCCTGGCCAGCGCGGCCGACGCCAACCGCGATCAATTCCGCGGCCAGGCTACCCAGCTGCGCGACAAGTGGCTGGCCGTCTGGGACAGCCTGAACGACACGCAGCGCACCCAGGTGGCGGGTTTCGTGAAGGAGCGCGAGGCCAGGATGAATGACATGCATGAGCGCATGGAACACAAAGGCCATTCCAAGCAGCAAGGCCCTGCCGCGGGCTGATCGCCCCTTCGTTCCCGGTTCCCTTTGCCAAGCCGGCTCAGGCCGGCCCTCGAGAGCCCCCGATGTCCCCCTGGGACGGCGGGGGCTTTTTTACGTACGGCCGGTCAGTTGACGAGCCTGGACCCAAAAGTATTTGAAAAAATACTTACCATGTGGAAATAAATACTTGAAGCCTATGCGGTTTAGGCTTCAAGTATCACCTTATTGGTGATCGATCGCTTCAAGTTTGGTGCGTAAAAGAAAAAATGCACCAAATTGGGGCTTTCGAATCGATTCAATTCTGAAATTCTTCTTTCAATTTTGAAAGAAGAAGAACTGGCACGAAAAATGCTCAGAGAAGTAAGCCACCCCTGACGTGCGAACGCAGGAGGGCCCAATCGGACGCGCAGTGGGAGACAAGCCTGCGCGTCCATCGAGCATATCAACCAGGAATCGACCACATGAAAAAGAAGTTGCTTGCTTTGCCCCTGGCATTTGGCGCCTGTTTTGGCTCCGCGGCTCACGCCGCCGATGGTACGGATCTCGGCGGCGGGTTTTCCCTGACGGGCAATGCCGCCCTGGTCAGCGATTACCGTTTCCGGGGCTATTCGCAGACCAATATGCTGCCTGCTGTGCAGGGGGGTATCGACCTGACCCACAGTTCCGGTTTCTACCTGGGTAACTGGGACTCGAGCATTTCCGACAAGGTCTTCACCGACGGCGTCGTCGAAATGGACTTCTACGGCGGCTGGAAGGGCGATATCGGCCACGGCCTCGGCCTGGACGTCGGCGGGCTGGAATACGTCTACCCCGGCTCCACCTCGCCCAAGGGCAACATCTACAACAACACCGACCTCTACATGGGCCTGAGCTACGACGCCTATACGCTGAAGTTCTCCTACACGCCCACCGACTTCTTCAGCGTGCCGAACTCCAAGAACACCTGGTACATCGACGGCTCGGCCAACTGGGACCTGGGCAGCGGCTGGGGGCTGAACGCCCACGTCGGCTACCAGAAGCTGATGGGCAACGCCAGGTTCGGCGCCGACGGCAACACCTACTCGGGCATCGTCGACTACAAGCTCGGCGTCACCAAGGACTTGAGCGGCTGGGTGCTGGGCCTGGCCATGGTCGGCACCGACCACCAGCGCTACATCGTGACCCCGCATGGCGCGGCCGGCCGCTTTGGCGTGGTGGCCTCGGTGGCCCACACCTTCTAAGCGGGTCGACCGTTTGCGAGGGGCGCACCTAGCGGTAGGCGCGCCCCTTTGCATCTCTTTTACAATGGCGGGCTGTCTATCTGGATGGCCGACATGCCGGAAGTCTTGAATATCGAATCCCTGGACCTCGAAGCCAGGGGAATTGCCCGCCGCGATGGCAAGGTCATTTTCGTAGAGGGCGCCTTGCCGGGCGAACGGGTGACCGTGTCCACCGTGCGCCGCAAACCGTCCTACGAGATCGCGCGGGTCGACGAAGTGCTGTCGCCCTCGTCGCAGCGCGTCGAGCCGCGCTGCCCGCATTTCAGCGTGTGCGGCGGCTGCGCCATGCAGCACCTGGAGCCCTCGGCCCAGGTGGCCATCAAGCAGCGGGCGCTGGAAGACACCTTCGTGCACATCGGCAAGCTCAAGCCGGCGCGCATGCTGCCGCCGCTGCATGGCCCCACCTGGGGCTATCGCTACCGCGCCCGCCTGTCGGTGCGCGTGGTGCCCAAGAAGGGCGGCGTGCTGGTGGGTTTTCGCGAAAAGAAAAGCAGCTACGTGGTCGACATGCGCGAATGCCATGTGCTGCCCAGGCATGTCAGCGACCTGCTGCTGCCGCTGCGCGCCATGATCGCCGCCATGTCCGCGCCCGCCCGCCTGCCGCAGATCGAGGTGGCCCTGGGCGATGCGGCCACCGTGCTGGTGCTGCGTCACCTGGAGCCGCTCACCGGTGGCGACATCGCCGTGCTGCGCGCCTTTGCCGCCGAGCATGGCGTGCAGTGGTGGCTGCAGCCCAAGGGACCGGACACGGTGCATGCGCTCGAACCCGAACATGCCGATGCGCTGGCCTACGCGTTGCCGGAATTCGGGCTGCGCATGCCTTACCGGCCCACGGACTTCACGCAGGTCAACCATGCCATCAACCGCGCGCTGATCTCGCGGGCGCTGACGCTCTTGGGCGTGCAGCCCACCGACCGTGTGGCGGATCTGTTCTGCGGGCTGGGCAACTTCACCCTGCCGCTGGCCACG
>DASWPO010000341.1:0-26766 GCA_036404015.1 Bordetella sp.
GACAGGTGAACCACGCGTACACGCAAGACCTGTTGCGGGCCGCGCAAGGCTATCAGCGGCGGACGGCGTAATCGGCGGCGAGGGCGGCCTGGTTGCCGGGAGCGTCCGGGGCGGCATCGGCGGCCACGATCCGGTCCCGGCCCCGCGCCTTGGCCGCGTACAACGCCGTGTCCGCCCGCAGCATCAGGCTCTCGGGCGACTCGCCATGGCGGTATTCATCCATGCCCGCGCTGAAGGTAAAGCCGGGCAGCGCAGCGTCCGTGCCGGCCGGCTCCTGCGCCAGGCTGGCCAGCAGGACCTCGCGCAGGGACTCCAGCCGCGCCAGCGCCTCTTGTTTGCCGACGCCCGGAAACAGGAGGGCGAACTCTTCGCCGCCCAGCCGGCCGAACACCTCGTCCTCGGCCAGGGTGGACGCGACGAGCTGGCCGACATGCGCCAGCACCCTGTCGCCCGTCGCGTGCCCGTAAAGATCGTTGATGGACTTGAAATGGTCCAGGTCGACGACGGCCGCCGACAAGACGCCGCCGGCATGGCGCGTCCGCTCGACCATCACGCGCATCCTGGCGAAGAAGCCGCGCCGGGTCAGCGCCCCGGTCAGTTCGTCCAGGTTGGCCCAGCGCTCCAGGCGCTCGGCCATGCGGTCGTGCGCAAGCATGACCATGCCGCTCGATACCCCGGGCAGGGCCAGCATTCCCAGCATGAGGAATGCGATATTCAAGGATGAAGGCAGCAGCAGGGTCTGCTGCTGCGCCAGGCCGACGCCGAAAACAAGCGCCCGGGCCGCGCTGGCCAGCACGGCGATGCCGGAGATGGCCAGAACGAAGCCATAGCAGTAGAAAGACCGCCCTGGTTTCCAGCCCCTCCAGATGGTCCAGCCCATAAGGCCGTACGTGCAGCCAAAGAAGATCGACACGATGACGACGCGAATGTCGATGTCCGGCGAGACATAAGTCCAGTAGACGATGCCGGCCGTGACGGCCACGCAGCCGACATAAGGCGCCACGGTGACGGGCGGCAGCCGGAAGAACTGCCGGCACCCCTCATAGCCCAGCACGCTGGAAAGCGAAAACAGCGCATTGCCCACGACCACCGTCAGGAACACCGGACTGACATCCCGCAGGGCGAACAGGATCAGCGCGGCGAAGGCCATCGTATTCGCCGCCATCCAGCGGCCGACGCCCGGTATGCCCGCATGGCGCAGCGACCCGAAGATCGCCACGCTCATCAGATTGGCGAGCGACATGACGGCAATCAGGATGCTGACGGAGTTGAGCATGGCCGAGGGAATGGCTCCGGCTTCGAAGAAGCTTTATACCGTATCCAACTGCCACACGGCGTGCTCCCTGGAAAGCGCTGGTTTACGGTGCCGCGGCCCTGTTGCGCGGGCCGGCATCGACGATGCGAACCCGATCCTGCTATATTGCCAAACAGGAGATGGCGTTCCTCCCCTGAACGAAACCGCAGCCCTGCTGCCGATGACGCCTACAGACACCTGACCTTTGTCGGGGCTGTGGGCACGCGCATCGTTCTTCCGCAGCTACATCCCCGCATTGGTCAGCCCGAAGATCCGAGCAAACGACCGATGCCAAAACCCTCCCGCATTCCCGAACAACTCGAGCTATTGCCAACCCTGGGCAAATGGCTCGTCATCGCCAGCGCCACTGCCGCCTTGGCCGGCAGCGCGTCGGCGCTTTTCCTTCTTGCCCTCGACGCGGCGACCGCCTGGCGCGAGGCCCACCCCCGGGTGATCTGGCTGCTGCCCGTCGCGGGCTTCGCGGTGGGCCTTGCCTACCACCTGCTGGGCAAGCCGGTCGACGCCGGCAACAATCTCATCATCGACGAGATCCACGATCCCAAGAAGATCGTGCCCCTGCGGATGGTGCCCCTGGTCCTGGGCGGCACGGTGTTGTCGCATCTTTTCGGCGCCTCCGTGGGCCGCGAAGGAACCGCCGTGCAAATGGGCGGCGCGCTGGCCGACCAGCTGACGCATGTCTTGCGCCTGAAGCATGAAGACCGCCGCATCCTGCTGATGGCCGGCATCAGCGCCGGCTTCGCGTCCGTGTTCGGCACGCCGCTGGCCGGCGCGGTGTTCGGCCTGGAGATCCTGGCCATCGGCCGCATGCGCTACGACGCGCTGTTTCCCTGCGTGGTGGCCGCCATCGTGGCCGACCAGGTATGCCTGGCCTGGGGCATCCGCCACACGCACTATGCCATCGGCGAGATCGTGCCCATCGGAACCTGGAGCGTGCTGGCCGTCGTCATCGCCGGCATGGTCTTCGGCGTGGCCGGCATGACCTTCGCCAACGCCACGCACAAGCTGGGGGCCTGGGTGAAACAGCATATCGCCTACGCGCCGCTGCGCCCCTTGGCGGGCGGCATCGTCATCGCCGCCGCGGTATGGGCGCTCGATGCCTATCACTACATCGGCCTGGGCATCCCCGACATCGTGCGATCTTTCCAGGAGCCGATGAAACCCTGGGATTTCCTGGGCAAGTTCCTGTTCACCGTGGCTTCGCTGGGCACGGGCTTCAAGGGAGGAGAGGTCACGCCGCTGTTCTATATCGGCGCGACCCTGGGCAATGCGCTGGCGCCGATCCTGCACCTGCCCTTCGCCATGCTGGCCGGCATCGGATTCGTCGCGGTGTTCGCCGGCGCCGCGAACACGCCCATCGCCACCACGCTCATGGCCATGGAGCTGTTTGGCGCCGGCATCGGGCCGCTGGCTGCCGTCGGCTGCATCACCGCCTACCTGTTCTCGGGCCATACCGGCATCTACCCCGCCCAACGCGTGGGCAACAAGCATCGCAAGCACCGGCTTGCCGTCCCGGAAGGGCTGCGCATCGCCGACCTGGCGCATTTCCGCAAGCAGAAGCGCGAACAGGAGAAAAAAGCACCCAGCCCGCGCAGGACCCGCGCCCTTGATGTCCCGCCAGGGCCTGGTATTCCCTAGCTGGCTCGTTCCCGCCGGCCAGCCTATTCTCGATATATATGCATGTGCATGCATGTTGAGAGATGGGCTGGATGCTTCCGGCCTGCCCAGCCCACCCAAGGGAACCCATCATGAAAGTAGCGATACTCGGCGGCGGCCACGGCTGCTATGCGGCGGCGGCGGATTTCACCAGGCGCGGGCACGAAGTCCGCATGTGGCGCCGCCAAGCCGCGCAGCGCGTGGCCGGCTACCCCATCGCCATGCGGGACAAGCAGGGCGAGCACCAGCTTGCCATCGCGCTCTACACGCCCGACATCGGCGAGGCCGTGCGCGAGGCCGAACTGATCGTGGTGCCCACGCCGGCGTTCGCCCAGGAAGATATCGCGCGCCAGCTGGCGCCCCATCTGCGGGACGGCCAGGTGGTGTTCCTGCCGCCCGGCACCTTCGGCAGCCTGGTGATGTGGCGCGCGCTGCGCCAGTCCGGCAACCAGGCCGAGGTGGCCTTCTGCGAGACCGGCACCCTGCCCTACCTGGCGCGCAAGCACGGCGAGCAGCAGGTCACCATCACCAGCTATGCCACGCGCCTGCCTACCGGCGTGTTCCCGGCCCGCCTGGCCGCCCATGCCTTCGCGGTGCTGTGCCAGGGCTACCCCGTGGAACCCGCGGAAGACGCGCTGTCCGGCGCGCTGATGAACGCCGGCCCCATCATCCACCCGCCGCTCATCCTGATGAACGCCGGCCCCCTGCAGCACTTCCCGGCCTGGGACATCCACAACGAAGGCACGCAGCCGGCCATCCGCGCCGTGACCGACCGGCTCGACGAGGAACGCATCCGCATCCGCGAGAAGCTGGGCTACCAGGCGCCGCACTTCCCGCTGCGCGACCACTATGCCAACGACCTGTGGATGTACGGCGACGCGCACCAGCGCCTGGTCGACAGCGGCGACTGGCGCGAGAACATCGACCTGCACACGCACCGTTACATGACCGAGGACGTGCATTACGGCCTGGCCTTCCTGGTGTCGGTGGCCAACTGGTGCGGCGCGTCCGCGCCGATCGCCAGCGGCCTGCTCGCCATCGCCGGCGCCATCGGCGGCCAGGATCTCAATCTCGGTCCGCGCACGCTGTCCTGCCTGGGCCTGGCGTCGATGACGCCCGGCGAACTCAAGCAGAAGCTCGTCACCGGGGAAGGGTTGTGAGCGCGCCCGCCGCGCTTGCCCCGCACGTTGCCGCCTTCGGCGCGGGCCGCATGGGCCGCAGCATCGCGGCGGCCTACGCCCTGGCCGGGCAGGACTTCACCCTGATCGACCTGCGCGTGCGCACGGACCAAGCCTGGCGGCGCCTGCAGGCCGAGGTGCGCGAGGAACTGCAGGACAGCTTCGCCCGGCTGCTGTCGCTGGGCTGCATCGACCAGGCCACGGCGCAAGCGGCCCCCGGCCGGGTAACGCTGGCGGGCCGCGGCGACGCGCCCGCCGCGCTGGCGGCCAGCACCCTGCTTTTCGAGGCCGTGCCCGAAACGCTGGACGCCAAGCGCGAGGCGCTGGAATACGCGGGCCGGCATGCCGCGCCAGGCGCCGTCATCGCCTCGACCTCGTCGACCATGCTGGCCGGCGAGCTGGCCTCGCTGGTCCCGCACCCCGAGCGCTTTCTCAATGCGCATTGGCTCAATCCCGCCTACCTGATCCCCCTGGTGGAAGTCTCGCCGCACGCCGGCACCGCGCCCGGCGCGCTCGAACAGACGCTTGCCTCGCTGAAGGCGGCCGGCAAGGTGCCGGTGGTGTGCAACGACAAGCCCGGCTACATCGTGCCGCGCCTGCAGACCCTGGTCATGAACGAGGCGGCCCGCATGATCGAGGAAGGCACCGCCACCGCGGCCGACATCGACCGCGCCATCCGCTACGGCTTCGGCCCGCGCTATGCGGCCATGGGCGTGGTGGAGTTCATCGACTTCGGCGGGCTGGACATCCTCTATCACGCCAGCCGCTATCTCAGCACCCGCCTGGATCCGTCGCGCTATGCCTGCCCGCAGATCATCGAAGACAAGATGCAGGCCGGCGAACTGGGCATGAAGACCGGGCAAGGGCTCTATGCCTGGGATGCGCAGCAGGCCCGGCACTTCCAGCAGGATGCGCTGGCGCGCCTGGTGCGCGTCCTGGCCCTCGACACGCAAGCGCCGGCGCCACGGACGAAGTAGACCGCTTTCCTCCGACGCGAGCGGCGCCGGGCTGTTCACGGTACGTACCACTGGAGTTCACTCGCATGGCTTTCAAACCGATGAAGTATGTTCTGTCCGCCGTCCTCGCCGGCCTGTCCTGCGCGGCGCTCGCGCAGGACGTCCCCACGCTGCGCGTGGGCTGGACCATCCCCGCCGAAGAGGCCAAGTACTGGATGATGCGCCGCCCCGAGGCCTTCCCCGACCTGGGCAAGACCTACAAGATCGAATGGACGCAATTCCAGGGCACGGCGCCCATGGTGCAGGCCATGATCTCGGACGCGCTGGACTGTTCGTCGCAGGCGCCGCTCTCGCTCGGACAAGGCGCCGTCAACGGCGGCCTGTCGGCCTACATCGTGGCGCAGCACGTCGGCGAAAGCCCCTCGTCGTTCTCGGTGTACTGGGGCGTGCTGGACGGCTCGCCCATCAAGCGCGTCGAAGACCTCAAGGGCAAGACGGTGGGCGTGAACGTGTACGGCTCGGGCGTGTACGGGCAGATGGCCGCCATCCTGAAGAAGCATGGACTCGACCCGGCGAAGGACGTCAAGCTGGTCGAGACCGGCTTTCCCGGCTCCGAGTCGGCGCTGCGCGGCGGCCGGGTCGACGCGGCCGTGTTCGTGCAGCCCTTCGCGGCGCGCGCCGAGGCCAAGGGCGGCATCCACAAGCTCTTCTCCATGCAGGAGCTGATGCCCAACACCGTGCAGATCGTCGAGGTCTGCCGCAAGGACGTCGCCGGCAAGTCGCCCGAGCTGATCAAAAGCTACGTGCGCGACCTGACCCGCGCCATGAAGATGGCCCTCGCGCACCGCGACGACACGGTCAAGATCGATTCCGAAGTCACGCGCGCGCCGGTCGAGGCGCTGGACACCTACCTGCTCAAGCCCAACGACTTTGCCCACGACCCCGGCGCCCACCCCGACTTCGATGCCATCCAGGCCATGTTCGACCAGTACGCCGCGCTGGGCCTGCTGAGCCGCCCGCTCAAGGTGTCGGACTTCCGCCGGGACGACCTCGTCGCGCCGCTGCAATAAGGACGGCCCCATGTCCAAGCGCCTGATCGAGATCGCCGGACTGTCCAAGCGCTTCGACGTGCCGGGCCGGCCCGCGCACCTGGCGCTGGACGGCATAGACCTGGGCATCGGAGAAGGCGAGTTCGTCTCGCTGCTCGGCCCTTCCGGCTGCGGCAAGTCGACCCTGCTCTACATGGTGGGCGGCTTCATCGAGCCGTCGGACGGCGAGATCCGCGTGGACGGCCGGCCCGTGCGCGGGCCGGGGCCGGACCGCGGCCCCGTGTTCCAGGAGTTCGCGCTCTTTCCCTGGAAGACCGTGCTGCAGAACGTCATGTACGGCCTGAGGGTGCAGAAGGTGCCCGCGCCGCAGGCCAGGCAGCGGGCCGAGGCGCTGCTGCGCAAGGTGGGCCTGGCCGATTACGCGGGCTTCTATCCCAAGCAGTTGTCGGGCGGCATGCGCCAGCGCGTCGCCATTGCCCGCACCCTGGCCTACGAGCCGCGCATCCTGCTGATGGACGAACCCTTCGGCGCGCTGGATGCGCACACCCGCACCACGCTGCAGAACGAACTGCTGGCCATCTGGGAGCGCGACCGCAAGACGGTGCTGTTCGTCACGCACGGCGTGGACGAGGCCGTCTACCTGTCGGACCGGGTCGTGGTGATGAGCGGTTCGCCGGGCAGCGTGCACCGTATCGTCGACATCGACCTGCCGCGGCCGCGCGTGCGCGCGCAGCTGCTGACCGACCCGCGCTACCAGCAGTACGTGCTGGAACTCGAGGCCATGCTCGACCACGCCCGGGTGCCGGAGGCGGCCGCATGAAGCGGCGGATGGGCTGGCGCAGGGGGTGGCGCGCGCTGTTGGCCTGCGCGGGGCTGCTGCTGGCCTGGCAGGCCGCCGCGCTATGGCTGAAGATGGAAGAACTGCCCAGCGCCTGGGAAACCCTGCGCGCCGTCCCCGCCATCCTGTCCAACGGCGAGGACCTGCTCAGCATCCTGGCCTCGCTGCGGCGCATGGCGCTGGGTTTCGGCCTGGGGCTGCTGATCGCCGTGCCGCTGGGCCTGGCCATGGGCCGCAGCAAGCCGCTCGCTCGCCTGCTCAATCCCTTGACCTCCCTGGCCTACCCCATACCCAAGGCAGCCCTGATGCCCATCATCATGCTGTGGTTCGGCATCGGCGACCTGTCCAAGGTGCTGGTGATCTTCATGGGCGTGAGCCTGCCCTTGCTCTATCACAGCAGCCAGGGCGCCGAGCAGGTGGACGACAAGCTGGTCTGGTCGGCCCAGGCCATGGGCATGGGCCGGCTGGCACGCCTGGCGCGCGTGATCCTGCCCGCCGCCCTGCCCGAGGTGATGCTGGGCTGCCGCGTGGCCGTCTCGATGGCGCTGATCACCATGATCAGCTCGGAAATGATCGCGCGGCGCAACGGCGCGGGCGACCTGCTCTTCAATGCCATGGACATGGCCGTCTACACCGATGTGTACGCCGTCATGCTCATCATCGCCGCCATCGGCGTGGCGCTCGACGTGCTGGTGGAACGCCTGCGCGCGGCGCTCACGCACTGGGCCGACACACTGCAACCCGGATCGGCGGGATGAAACGACCCTCACGCTCATATGGCGCGGCCTGGCCCGTCATCGGCCTGCTGCTGGTCTGGCAGTTGGTCTGCGCAAGCGGCCTGGTGCCGCCGGCGCTCCTGCCCGCGCCGCTGACCATCGCGCTGCGCCTGGCGCAAGAGCTGCTTGAACCGGGCTTCCTTTTTCACATCGGCCAGACGGCAATACGCCTGTTCGCGGGCTTTTTCATTGCGCTGGCGCTGGGACTGGGACTGGGCATCGCCATGGCGCAGGGCGCCGAACCGCTGCTCACGCCGCTGGTGCGCGTGGCCGCGCCCATCCCCAAGATCGCGCTGTACCCGGCCCTGGTGCTGCTGCTGGGTTTCGGCCACGCCTCGAAAATCGCCCTGGTGGTGGCCGACGCCGTGTTCCCGCTGATGCTGGCCACCCTGCACGGCCTGCGTTCCGTGCAGCCCAAGCTGGTGTGGGCTGCGCAGGCCGCGGGCGCGAGCCGCTCCGCCATCGTGCTGACCGTGATGCTGCCTTCGGCCCTGGGGCCGATACTCGCCGGTTGCCGCATCGGGCTGGTGATCGCCTGCGTGAATGTATTCCTGGCGGAGATGATCTCGTCGAGCGACGGACTGGGCCACCTGCTGGTGACCGCGGCGCGCTCCTACCAGGTGGTGGACATGTTCGTGCCCCTGGTGCTGATCTCGCTCATCGGCCTGGCGCTGAACGCCTCGCTACAATTCGCCCGACACCGCTTCGCCGCCGCGCTCTAATCCATGCCCGCTTCCGCCTATCCGGGGCACGACCAGTTCCTGCCCTATCTCATCAACCGGACTGCCACGCAGATCAACCGCCGGCTGCTGGACATCCTCGACCAGCACGGCCTGACCATGACGCATTGGCGCGTGCTGGCCTTCCTGTCCCGGCAGGACGACCTGAGCATCGGCGAGCTGGCGCAGGCCACCATGACCGAGCAGTCCACCCTGTCGCGCTCATTGCGGGCGCTGGAAGCGCGCGGCTATGTGCGGCGGCGCGCCAGCAGCACCGACACCCGCGCCGTGCACGTGCACCTGGAGCCCCAGGGCCGCAAGGCCTTCGAGTCCATGCTGGCGCCGGCCCTGGAGCTGGAGGCCGTGTACATGGAAGGCATCAGCGACCGCGACCGGCAGACCCTGCGCAAGCTCCTGCAGCGCGTCCTGCAGAACTGCGAAGGACGGGCAGCTTAGACGGATTCGAATGATCCGTTAGAACATTTGAAATAGACGTTCCAGGCCAACATTTTTAGACTCCTCGTCTCATTACGACAATTATCGAGGAGACGATGTGCTGAGCCGAGCGCTGGACAACGTCCGGGTACTGGATCTGTCGCGCATCCTGGCCGGCCCATGGTGCACCCAGAATCTCGCGGACCTGGGAGCCGACGTCATCAAGATAGAGCGCCCGGGCCAAGGCGATGACACGCGCAAATGGGGCCCGCCCTATCTGCGCTCGGCAGATGGCAGCGACGCCATGGCCGCGTACTTCACCTGCTGCAACCGGAACAAGCGCTCCGTCTGCCTGGACTTTTCTTCGCAGCCTGACCGCAAGCTATTGCTCGATCTCGTGCGCTCTTCCGACGTCCTGGTGGAAAACTACAAAACGGGCACGCTCAAACGCTACGGTTTCGACTACGACAGCCTCAAGGCCATACGTCCGGATTTGATCTACTTATCTATCACCGGCTACGGCCAAAACGGCCCCAAGGCCAGCCAGCCGGGCTACGACTACATCTTCCAGGGCATAGGCGGATTGATGGGCTATACCGGCCGGGCCGATGGAGAAGCCGGCGCCGGACCGCTGCGTGCCGGGATCCCCGTCGTGGACATTTCCACCGGCATGTACGCCACGTCCGCCGTGCTGGCCGCCCTGCTACAACGCGCCCGCACGGGCAAGGGAGCCTATCTGGACATCGCCCTGCTGGATGTCGCCGTGGCGATCAACGCCAACCAGGGCGCGAACTACCTCGTCTCGGGGAAAAACCCCGAGCGCAGCGGGAATGCCCATCCCAACCTGGCCCCCTACGAAGTCTTCAAGGCCCGGGACGGCTACTTCATCCTCGCCATTGGCAACGACGGGCAATTCCTCAAGCTTTGCGAACTTTGCGGGCATCCGGAACTGGCCGCCGACCCACGGTTCTCGACCAACTCCGCGCGCATCGGAAATCTGCCCGCCTTGCGAGGCATCCTCGGCGACCTCATTGCCTTGCACGACAGGTCCCACTGGACGTCGAGCCTGGAAGCGGCCGGCATCGCATGGGGCCCCGTCAATACGCTCGACGAAGTTTTCAACGACGAGCAGGTCCGCCATCGCGGCATGCTCCGGCATGCGCCACACCCGCGTTTCGGGGAAATCCCCTCGGTCCGCAATCCCATGCTGACAGGCGAGGATACAGCCCCCATGCGACCTCCCCCATTGATGGGAGAACACACTCAAGAAGTCCTAGACAGCCTTTAATTCAAAAAACAGGAGAGAGACATGCGATTCAAAGCGATGAACGCCGCACTGACGGCGCTGGTTTTCGGCACGGCCTCGGCTTGCGCCCTTGCCGGTTATCCCGACCACAACGTGACCTTGGTCGTTCCCTATGCGCCGGGCGGGACCACCGACCTCATGGCCCGCGCGGTGGCGCCAAAACTGGGCGAGGTGCTGGGCCAGGCGGTGGTCGTCATCAACAAGCCCGGCGCTGGCGGCGAACTGGGCAGCGCCTACGCGGCCCGCGAACGCCCCGACGGCTACACCCTGGTCATGGACGTCGAAAGCTCCCACGCCGTCATTCCCAACGTCTACAAGAAACCCAGCTACGATCCCGTCAAGGATTTTTCCCCCATCAGCAACCTGGCCAATGTCTTGGGAGTCCTGGACGTGCGGGCCGATTCCGAGATCAAGACGTTCGGCCAGCTGGTTTCAGTGCTCAAAGCCAATCCCGGCAAATATTCGTTCGGCTCTTCCGGCGCGGGAGGCTATAGCCATTTGTTCGGCGAGCTGTTCCTGAGCAGCACCGGCACCCAGATGCTGCATGTCCCCTACAAAGGCCTCGGCCCCGCCCTGGTCGACCTGATGTCGGGACAGGTCCAGGTCGTTTTCGACAATCTTCCCTCCTCGGCGGGCTTTTTGCAGGGAGGAAAACTGCGCGCCCTCGCCGTCGCGTCGCCGGCCCGGATCAAGGAAATGCCTGATGTCCCGACCTATGCCGAGGTCGGCTACCCGCAGCTCAACACGCCCTCGTGGTTTGGCTTGGCCGCGCCGGCGGGAACGCCCGAACCCATCCTCGATCAGCTGAACCTGGCCGTCAAAAAAGTATTGACCGATCCTCGCGTGATCGAAATCATCCAGAAGGCCGGCGCCGTTCCCGACTACACAACGCGGGAGCAGTTCTCGGAGATGATCAAGCACTCCAACGCTGTCTGGAAAAAAGTCGTCGACGACATCCACTTCGAAAAACTCTGAGCCGCCGCCGCATCATGACAGCCTCATTCCATGCCCCCCATGCCGATTTCACGCTGAAAGCCAACGGGGTTGGCATGCTGAACATCTGCGACGCGGGAAAGCTCAATATCCTCGGCACGCCGGTCGTCAACGGCCTGATCGACGCATTGGCCCGCATCGGCCAGCAAACCAGGATCAAAGTCCTGGTTCTAAGGGCCGAACAGGAAAAAGCGTTCGTGGCCGGTTCCGACATCAAGGAAATGGCGCATTTCGATCGATCTTCCGCCATCGCTTATATCGATCGACTGCGCCATTTATGCGAGCTCGTCCGGACTTTCCCCATGCCGGTCATCGCGCGCATCCCGGGCTGGTGCCTGGGCGGCGGCATGGAGCTGGCGCTGTCCTGCGATCTCAGGATCGCCTCGGATCAAGCCCATATGGGCATGCCCGAGGTCAAGGTCGGAGTGCCGTCCATCATCCATGCCGCCCTGCTTCCCCGCCTCGTCGGCAAGGCGCGCGCCAACTGGATGCTGTTGACCGGGGAAATCGTCGACGCGCCCCAGGCATTGACCTGGGGACTGCTCGATCGGGTAGTATCAGCTGACAGCCTGGATGCGGAGGTCGACCGCATCGCCGACCTGCTGGCCGGCCTGGGAGCCGGCGTGCTGGCCCAGCAAAAGCGCCTGCTGAGGGAATGGGAGGACGAACCGCTGAACATCTCCATCCAGCATGGCGTGCTTGAATTCGGGGCGGCATTCGACACAGGCGAACCCGGGCGATATATGCGGGCCTTTATGGAAGGAAAAGCCCGCAAGGAATAAAGCCGGATGCAGCACGCGCCGCGTGCCAGGCATGCTTGAACGAAAGGAAAATCCATGTCTTACGAATGGAAAGACTTGCACCTGTTCAAAGCGATCATCCAACTGGGCAATCTTTCGGCGGCGGCGGCGGCCATGCACATGACAGCTCCGTCGGCCAGCTACCGGATCAAGAACCTCGAATACACGGCGGGCAGCCCCCTGTTCGTCCGGTCCGCCAAGGGCATGCGATTGACGGCCGCGGGCGAGGCCCTGGCTCGACACGTGGACATCCTCCTGGCCGGCCTGCATGCCATGCAGGCCGAGATCAGCGCCTATGCGCACAATCTCAAGGGAAACATCCGTCTTCTCGCGAACAGCAGCTCTCTCAACGGTTTCATCATCCCCAGCCTGGCCAGATTCCTGGCTTCCAATCTGCACATCGACGTGGATCTGAAAGAGCAGGACAGCCCGTCCATCGCGGGCAAGATCCTCCGTGGAGAAGCGGATATCGGCATTTGCTCCGGAAAGGTCGACGACCCGGACCTGCAATGCGAACTCTATGCCATAGACCGGCTCGTTTGCGTCGTCCACCAGGAACATGCCCTGGCACAACGAGACCGTTCACGTTTTTCCGAAATACTGGATCACGGCCTGGTCTGCATGGCTCGCTCGAGCAGCAATTTCCAATTCGTGCTCGAGCAGGCCGAACGGGCGGGAAAACCCGCCAATGTGCGGGTGCATGCCCATGATTTCAACTCGGTTCTTTATCTTGTGCGCTCGGGCGTGGGCGCGGCGCTCGTTCCGGCCAGCGTCGCGCAGCCCTTCGTCAGGGAAGGCGCTTTGAACAGCATCACGCTGCTGGACGCCTGGGCACTGCGCGATCTGCACTTGATCACCCGATCCGACTCGGATCCGGCCGGATTGGTGCGGCAATTCGCGGACGTCTTGCTGCATGACCCGCAAGTCGCCGCCGCCCGCTCGGCCGGCGTCACCCCGGGATGGCACGGGGACATCGGCTGACCGCCCGGGCTCAACCCACCAGCAGCACGACCACGGCGGCCAGCAGGCAGTAGATGCCGAAGAACGACCAACGGCCCTGCTCCAGCCACTTCGACAGCCAGCGCAAGGCCACCAGGCCGGCCAGGAAGCTGAACACCATGCCGATCAGGCTGGGGCCGAGCAGGTGCGCGTAGTCCACGGCCTGCGCGCCGGCCGTCTGCGCCTGGGCATGCGCGTCCTGGTACAGGCGCCAGGCTTCCTTGACGATGACCGGCGGGGTCAGCACCACGGCCAGCGCGAAGCTGAACTCCTCGGCGCGGCGGCGGCCCACGCCCAGGGCCAGGCCGGTGGAGATCGTCGCGCCCGAGCGCGAGAAGCCGCGAAAAGGCAGGCACAGCCCCTGCACGGCGCCGATCCAGAGACTGTCGCGCAGCGTGAGATCGCCGGAACGCTCGCGGATGCGCGAGGCCAGGATGATGAGCACGCCCGCCGCGGCCAGCGATACGGCCATCAGGGTGGCGTTGCCGAACAGGTGCTCGATCTCGAAGCTCGAGGCGTGGCGGTAGACCAGGTGCTTGATGATGAACAGCAGCGCCAGGCCCACCACGCCGGTGGCGGCGGTGGCGACCACCAGGCGCAGCACATTGGCGCGGAAGGCCGAGAACGACGAGAAATAGGTGGCGATCCAGGCCTTCCAGAAGTAGACGATGGCCGCGAACATGGTGCCGGTATGCAGCATGACCAGCAGCATGGTCATGGCGGGCGCGGTGGGGTCCAGCCCCATCAGCTTTTCAGCCACGATCACGTGCGCCGAACTGGAGACGGGCAGCAGCTCGGCCGCGCCCTGAACAATGGCAAGGATCAAAATCTGTAGCAAATGCAAATCCATATCGAGGCGCTTCCTGTTGATGGCCCGAGGTGATTGTGAATGGGCCCGGAGCAGTTTACGTCATGCTTTTGCCCGGGCCTTGCATCCTGCAACGGATTAGCGCGCCCTGGGGCTATCCCGCAAAAGCAGGGACGAGGGCGCCACCCCGAAGCGCGCCTTGAAGCGGCGGGCGAAGTGGGACAGATCGGAAAAGCCCGCGGCGAACGCCGCCTCGGACACGCTGGCCGCCCTGCCTTGCGTGAGCGCGCCATGCGCCCTGGCGAGCCTCTGGTCGACGATGTATTGCTCGAGGCTGATGCGCGGCTCGCTGTACTGCTGGAACAGGCGATGCGCCGTGCGCAGCGAGATGCGGGTCCGCGCGGCGGCCTCGGCGGGGGTGAACCCGATGACGTCCAGATTGCGGTCGATCGCGCGCAGCAGCTGTTCGTAGGCCATGCGGCCCGGCAAGTTGGCGCCCCTCGCGCCGCGCAGGCGCAAGGCCAGCAGGTCGGCGATATTGGCCAGCAGCACTTGCACGTCGGCGTCGCCGACCTCGGCGGGCCCGGTCAGCACCTGCATGGTGTGCGCCATGACGGACGTGACGGCATCGTCCGCCCCCAGCCGCAAGGGCTCGTCCAGCATGCCAAAGCGCGGCAGGCGCGCGGCCAGGAGCGCGCGGGGCAGCATCACGATGCGCCGCTCGATGGCGTCCGGAAAATGCAGCTGGAACGGCTGCGCGCTGTCGATCACGCCGATATCTCCGCCGCCCAGGCTGACCCCGCCCTTGCGTTGCTCCATATGCGACGCGCCCCGGCATTGCAGGCTGATCATCAGGTACTGGTCGTCGCCCTGGTTGACCTGCCGGGCATTGCGGATGATGCGGTGCGCGGAGGAACGGAAATTCACAAGGCGCGAGCCGGCCTGGTCGCGGCTCTGGATGACGCCGTCGAAAAGCAGGGGGTCGCCGGGCTCGTCGGGCGTCATGGTCACATGCAGCACCGCCTGGCAGACGACGTCTTTCCAGTAATCCACCCGCTGCAAGGCGGAACCCTCGGCCTGCCAATGCCGCCAGGCCGGCCGCGAGGACATGGCGGGACTGCTGCCGGGCGAATTCATGCGTACTCCCCCATACGTACTCCCATAAACCGGCCGCGAACATTGGCGCGGTAGGAACAAAACAGTGGCGCGGTCGGGCTAGCCGGGCCGGTAGGGGACCGTCACACTGGGCTCGAACGTTTTCCGGGCCGGGCTTGTTCATTGAACTGCCGCCCAGGCACCGGACATATAGGGGAATTCCTGTGTCGCGCCCGGCCCCCCCGTTTCCACTACCGACAGCCTCTGGTACACGCAATGAGCCATCAACCCCCATCCGATGCCCTGGCCGCCTTCGTCACGCAGGTGCGCGCCGAACTGGGCGAAGACGCAATCACGCTGGCCGACGAAACCCTGGCCCGCTACGGCGAGCACACGCTGCCCGCGCCCGACCAGCCGCCCGGCGCGGTCGCCTACCCGGCTTGCACCCAGGATGTGCAAAAGCTGGTGCTGGCGGCCAACCAGCACAAGATCCCGCTCTTTCCCATCAGCGCCGGACAGAACATCGGCCTGGGCTCGAAATCGCCGGTGAGGCCAGGGCAGGTCATCGTCGACCTGGGCCGCCACATGAACCGGGTCATCGAGGTCAACGACACATTGGGCTATTGCGTGGTCGAGCCCGGGGTGAGTTTCCAGGCGATGCATGATGAACTGCAGCGCCGCGGCAGCAAGCTGATGATGTCCCCCACCGCCGGACCGCCGCAGGGCAGCCTGCTGGGCAACGCGCTCGACAAGGGCGGCGGCGGCGGTGCCGCCGGCGACCACTTCGGCATGTCGTGCGGCATGGAGATCGTACTGGGCAACGGCGAGATCATACGCACCGGCGACGGCAGCCTCGACTCGCCCGAACAGCTGAACTGGCACGTCTCCAAATACAGTTTCGGCCCCGCCCTGGACGGCCTGTTCACGCAGTCCAACTACGGCATCGTGACGCGCATGGGCATGTGGATGATGCCGCGTCCGCCGCATATCGAGCCGTTCTTCTTTACCTTCCCCGACGATGACGACCTGGGACTGATCATCGATTTGATCCGGCCGCTCAAGCAGACCAACTTCGTGCCCACGCAGATCCGCGCCACCAACGACCTGTACCTGCTCTCGTCCGCCGCCTCCCACCCCGAATACGCCGCCACGCGGGGCAAGGAACAGATCAGCGACGCAGCCCGCCGCGAGCTGCAGCGTTCGTTCGGCCTGGGCGCCTGGACGGTATCGGGCGCTTTCTACGGCGCCAGCGCGCAGGCGCTGCAACCGCAGCTGGAACGCGTGCGCGCCCATTTCACGCAAGGCGGCAAGGGACGCCATATCCCTCCCGAGGAGGCGGCCGACATCGCGCCGCTGCACATCGCGCGCCTGAACTACGCGGGCGTGCCCGGCGAGGGCGAACTGCGCATGCTGCGCTGGCGGCCGGGCGGCGGGACGAGCTGGTTCCTGCCGGGCACGCCCATGCTGGGCGACGTCGCCAATGCCTTCCAGAAACGCTCGCGCGCCATCTGCAAGGAATACGGACTCGAATACATGGTGTCCAACGTATGCGGGCCGCGCTTTGCCCGCGGCGTGCACACCTTGGTCTACAACCGGCAGGACCCCGACGAGTCCGCGCGCGCCGACGCCTGCTATCGCGCGCTGGCGGCCTCTTTCGCCGAGCGCGGCGTGTTCGTGGGCCGGGCGCCGACGCTTTACCAGGCGATGCACCAGGATCACCGCCTGCCCGCCTTCAACCAGGCCTGCGCCGCCATCAAGCGCGCGCTCGACCCCAACGGCATCATCGCGCCCGGCAAATACGGCATCGAATGAACCGCGTCCAACCAATCTCTTCCATAGGGGCAAGAAAACCATGAGGAAATCGCTTGCGGCAATCAGCCTGGCCATCGCGGGCACGCTGTCGATGTTCCACGCCGCCTGCCGGGCGCAAGACTACCCTGCGCGGCAAGTCAGGCTGGAGGTCGGTTTTCCGCCTGGCGGGGGCAACGACCTGTTGGCGCGGCTGCTCGGCGCGGAGCTCGAACGCGCCCTGGGCCAGCCCTTCATCGTCGAGAACCGCCCCGGCGCGCAGGGCTTCATCGCCTTCAACACGGTCAAAACGGCCAATCCGGACGGCTACACGCTGCTGATCGGCCCGAGCAGCGGCATGACGGTCAACCCGGAGGTCTATCGCACGCTGCCCTACGATGCCATCAAGGACTTCGCCCCGATCAGCCTCATCGGCGCCTTCCCCTTGATCGTCACCGCGGCGCCCAAGGCGCCGTTCGGCACGCTGAAGGCATTGATCTCCGCGGCCAAGAGCCAGCCGGGCACCATCAACTACGCCTCGGCGGCCAGCTCATTCCAGCTCGCCACCGAAATGTTCGCGCAACAGGCCGGCATCAACCTGCACAACATCCCGTACAAGGGCAGCGCGCAATCGGTCCAGGCCGTCATGGGCAATCAAGTACCGCTGACCTTTGCCGACAGCGCGGCCGTCATCGCGGAGATCAAGAGCGGCGCCCTGCGGGCGCTGGCCGTGACCAGCAAGACGCGCGTGCCCACGCTGCCCGAGGTGCCCACCGTCGCCGAAGCCGGCCTGCCGGGCTATGAAATGGTGCTGTGGTCCGGCCTGTTCGCGCCCGCCGGAACGCCGCGCGACATCGTCGACACGCTGCAGCGCGCCGTGGCCCAGGCCATCCATGCCCCGCAGATGCAGGAAAAGCTGCAATTGCTCGGCGTCATGCCGGTGGGCAGCACGGCGGACGAACTGGCCGACACCATGCAACGCCAGATCTCGGAATACACCCGGGTAGCCAAGACGGCCAACATCACGGTCGACTGAGCCGCTCCCGCAAGCTCATGCCTTCATCAGCTTGTCCGTGGCGCGCCGCGCGGCTCCGGTAAACAAATAAAAAAAGCGCGGCGATGAAAACCGCCGCGCCCAAAACGACAGCCATCCGTCGCCAGGCAAGACGCTGAAGCTCAGCGGAACACGCTGACCGCCTCGACCAGCCTGGTGGCCTGCTGGCGCAGGCTTTCCGAGGCCGCCGTGCTCTGCTCGACCAGCGCGGCGTTCTGCTGCGTGATCTCGTCGAGGCTGCCCACGGCCTGGTCGACCTGGGTCACGCCGGCGCTCTGCTGCTCGGTGGCGGAGCTGATCTCGGCGATCAGGTCGGAGACGCGCTGCACCTGCGTCACGATCTCCACCATGGTCTTGCCGGCGTCATTGACCAGCGACGAACCCGCGCCGATCTTGTCGGCGCTGTCTTCGATGAGCTGCTTGATTTCCTTGGCGGCCTGGGCGCTGCGCTGGGCCAGCGTGCGCACTTCGCCCGCCACCACCGCGAAGCCCTTGCCCTGCTCGCCGGCGCGCGCGGCCTCCACCGCGGCGTTCAGCGCCAGGATGTTGGTCTGGAAGGCGATGCCCTCGATCACCGAAATGATGTTGGTGATCTTGCGCGAACTGTCGGTGATGTCGTCCATCGTCTTGATGACTTCGGTAACCGCCGTGCCGCCCTTGGTGGCCGCCTCGCGCGCCGTGCCCGACAGCATATTGGCCTGCTGCGCCGTCTCGGCATTGCTCTTGACCGTGGCCGTCATCTGGGTCATCGAGGCCGCCGTCTGTTGCACGCTGGTGGCCGCCGCCTCGGTGCGCGAGCTCAGGTCGTTATTGCCCTGGGCGATCTCGTTGCTGGCGGTCTGCACGTTGACGACCTGCTCGCTCACGTCGTCGATCAGCCAACGGAACATCAGGCCGAGCTGGCCGATGGCGCGCAGGGTCATGCCGATCTCGTCGACGCGGTTCATGTGCTCGACCGAGGTGCTGGCGCCCGAGGCCACCTGCAGGGCCTGCTCGAGCACGAACTCGAGCGGCCTGGAGATCTGGCGCTGCAGCCAGAACAGGGCCAGCAGCGTCAGGACGGCGACCCCGCCGCCGAAGGCGGCCAGGTTCGGGCCCGCCAGGCCGGCCTGCCAGCCGCCCAGGATGAACAAGGGGATCAGCGGCAGCATGGCCGTGCGCAGGCGGCCGCGTACCGACAGGGTCTGGAAAACCGAGCGCCAGCGCAGCAGGCCGGTACGGACGACCAGGCCCTTGTGGAAGCGCTTGCTGCCCTGCCTGCCTTCGCGAAAGGTTTTGTACAGCGCCTCGGCGCCGTCGATCTCGGCGCGCGAGGGTTTGGTGCGCACCGACATGTAGCCGGTGGTCTGGCCACGGCGAACCACCGGCACGGCATTGGCGCGCACCCAGTAATGGTCGCCATTCCTGCGGCGGTTCTTGACCAGCGCCGTCCAGGGTTCGCCGCCCTTGAGGGTGTTCCACATGTCGGCGAACGCCTCTTTGGGCATGTCGGGGTGGCGCACCATATTGTGCGGCTGGCCGTTGATCTCTTGGGGCGAGAAGCCGCTGACCTGGATGAAGGCCGCGTTGGCGTAGGCGATATGGCTCCGCGTGTCGGTCGTCGACATCAGCGTCGCATGATCGGGAAACTCGAACTCGCGCTGCGTGACTGGCTCGTTGATGCGCATGGGGTGACTCCGAAGGCTTTTGGACCGGCATTACTGCCAGGACGATGGAATCCTATATGGGAGGCACCTCGAAATAAAATGCATTGAACGCGCTTATTTGCCCATTCTTCTTCTATTTAGAATTTCATGTCCACATACCTAATTAAAAATAATTACTTAAATTTATCAATAAAATCATATAGTTAATTAATAAAAAATAAGTCCTCTTTTCATTGCGTGCCAGAAATTACTGAAAAATCATCAAATCAAACAATCCAGCGCATTTAACAGCCTGTGCCATTTTCGAAAAATCTCTGCCCGGCCATGCCGCCCTGCATCTGCTCAAACCCGACCAGATCCAGGAAAGCCTGCCGCTGTGCTACCTGTCTCCCTGGCCGCACCTGGTGGCCTATGCCTCGCTGGGCGCCATGGCCGCCCTGTTCGGGCGCTTCGCATCGCCGGCGGATCGACGGCGCATCGTGGGCCTGTGCGGCATCTGGCTGACCTTGGCGGTGCTGTCCATGTCCGCAGCCAGCTTCCTGGGCATCGATCCCACCCTGCTCCTGCTGCTGCTGGCGCTGTCGTGCGGCTTCTTTTTCTTCGTCGTGTCGAGCTCGGGCTTCGGCCCGCCGGGCGCCCTGATTTTCGTGTTTGCCGTCGGCGCCTCGATGAGCCGGGCCGAGTCCTGGCACGCCGTGTTCGAGCGCACCGCGGCAACCGCCGCCGTCGTTCGGCGCCTGCATCGCCTGGGTGATCCTGAAGCAGGCGCCGTCGGTCTGGGCCGTGTCGTGCTGGCCCGCGGCCCGAGGCCGCGGCGCGTCAGCGGTATTGCAGGCGCATGAAGCTGGCCATGCTGGCCAGCCCGGCAAAGACCGCCCCCAGCCACAAGGCGGCCACCGCGCCGTGCGTGGTCGACACGTGCAAGCAGGCGGCCACCAGGGCCGCGCCGGTCGACTGGCCCAGCAGGCGCACCGTGCCCACCATGCCGCTGGCGCCGCCGCTGCGCTCGGGCGGCGCCGAAGTCATGATGGCGCGGATATTGGGCGACTGGAAGAAGCCGAAGCCCGCGCCGCACAACATCATGCGCCAGGCGATGCTCAGCACCGACGGGTGCGCCGGCATCAGGGCCATCGACACCATGCCCAGGCACAGCAGGGCCAGGCCCACGCCGCCCAGCATCCCTGACGAATAGCGGTCGGACAGCCGGCCGGCGATGGGCGCGGCCAGCGCCACGACCACCGACCAGGGCGTGATCAGGAACCCGGTCTCGATCTGCGTGTAGCCCAGCACGTGCTGGAACATGAAAGGCAAGGAGACGAAGGCCAGCGCCTGCGTGGCGAACGAGCACACGCCGGTAAGCGCCGACAGCGCGAACATCGGCCGGCGCAGCAGGTCCACGGCCAGCACCGGCGCCGTCATGCCCGCCTGCCGGCGCAGCAGCCACCACAGGCACAGCAGCGTCAGCACGGCCTCGCCGCCTACCCGCCCCCAGCCCTGCCCATGGGCGGCCTCGTTGAGCGTGAAGATCAGCAGCGCGAAAAACACCGAACACAACAAGCCGGCAAGATGGTCGAAGCGCTGCTGGCTACGCGGCGTGGCCGGCAGCGCGCGCAGGCCCAGGTAGATGGCCAGCAGGCCCAAGGGCACGTTGACCAGGAACAGCCAGTGCCAGCTGGCAAAAGAGAGAATGAGCGAGGCGATCGTCGGCCCCGCGGCGAACGAAACGCCGACCACCAGCGCGTTGATGCCCGCGCCGCGCCCCATCTGATTCGATGGATAGATGAAGCGCACCAGGGCGCCGTTGGCCGACATCAGCGCAGACCCGCCCAGGCCCTGCAGCACGCGGGCGATCACCAGCCATTCCAGCGAGGACGACAGCCCGCACAGCAGCGAGGCCAGCGTGAAGAGAACCAGGCCCGTCATCATGACGCGGCGGTAGCCCACGATCTCGCCCAGTCCGGCGAAGGGCAGCAGGCCTGCCGCCATCGTGAGCTGGTAGGCGCTCACGATCCAGACCGACAGCGATTCGGTCGTGCCCAGGTCGTGCGCCATGGTGGGCAGCGCCGTATTGGCGATGGCCGTATCCAGGCTGGACATGCTCACGCCCAACACCACCGACAACACCGCGCTCAAGCGTTCAGCATCGGGAACCCCTTGTCCCGAGGGATAGACCTGGGTGCGTGCAAAGCTAAGTAACATGACGAAGAGTTGAATCAGAGAAAGGTTCGCGGCCTAGTGACCGAAAAGTGCTCGGGCATATTACTCTTTCATCTGAGATTTCTCCGGAGTAACCCTCATGAAACTGGTACGTTATGGCTCGCCCGGCCAGGAAAAGCCCGGCCTGATCGACGCGCAGGGCGCCCTGCGCGACCTGTCGGGCCACCTCGCCGACATCGACGGCGCCGCCCTGTCGCCCACCGTGCTGGCCGCGCTGGCCGGCATCGCCCCCGACAGCCTGCCCCGTGTCGACGGCGCGGTGCGCTATGGTTGCCCGGTGGCCGGCATCGGCAAGATCGTCTGCATCGGCCTGAACTATGCCGACCATGCCGCCGAAGCCGGCCTGGCCGTGCCCACCGAACCCGTGGTTTTTCTCAAGCCCAGCTCGTCGCTCAGCGGCCCCAACGACCCGGTGACGATCCCGCGCGGTTCGGTCAAGACCGACTGGGAGGTGGAACTGGGCGTGGTGATCGGCCGCAAGGCCTCGTATGTCGAGGAAAGCGAGGCGCTCGGCTACGTGGCCGGCTACACCCTCGTCAACGACGTGTCCGAACGCGAATACCAGATCGAGCGCGGCGGCCAATGGGACAAGGGCAAGGGCTGCGACACCTTCTGCCCGGTCGGCCCCTGGCTGGTGACGGCCGATGCCGTGCCCGATCCGCAGGCCCTGCCGCTCTGGCTGGAAGTCAACGGCAAGCGTTACCAGGACGGCAACACCCGCACCATGGTGTTCGGCGTGAAGACGCTGGTGAGCTACGTGAGCCGCTTCATGTCGCTCATGCCGGGCGACATCATCAGCACCGGCACGCCGCCCGGCGTCGGCATGGGGCAGAAGCCGCCGGTCTTCCTCAAGGCGGGCGACGTCATGCGCCTGGGCATCGACGGCCTGGGCGAACAGCGGCAGGCCCTGGTGGACTGGAAACGCTGAAACCGGCCGCAGAAGCAAACCACGCAGAATCGACCCATGAAGCGCAGAGCATTCCTCGTACACACACTGGCCGGCGGCGCTCTACTGCTGGCCCGCCCGGCCTCGGCCCAGCCTGCCGGCCACGCCATGCACGGCATGTCCGGCATGCAGGGGATGGAGGGCATGGAAGGCATGGCACCTGCCCCCGCCACGGCCGCCAAACTGGCCGCCGACGGCGCCCTGCCCGCCGGCGCGCCGCTGGCCGCCCTGCCGGCGCTGGCCAACGAAAGCAGGCAGCCCGGCCTGTTTCGCGCCACGCTGGCCGCGCAGCCGGCGCGCCAGGCCCTCATGCAAGGCAAGGCCACCCTCATGTGGCAATACGCGGCCCGCGCCGGCGGCCGGCCGGCCGGCATCGCGGGCCCGCTGATCGACGCGCGCGAAGGCGACACCCTCGAGATCCGCTTCGAGAACCATCTGCCGCAGCCCTCGACCATCCATTGGCACGGCCTGCCCGTGCCGCCCGAGCAGGACGGCAACCCGGCCGACGCCGTGGCGCCCGGCGCCGCGCGCACCTACCGCTACACCCTGCCGCCAGGCAGCGCCGGCACCTACTGGTATCACCCGCATCCGCACATGCGGACGGCGGAACAGGTGTTCCGCGGACTGGCCGGCCCCATCATCGTGCGCGCCGCCGACGACCCGCTGGCCGGCTGGCCCGAACGGCATTTGTTTATCTCCGACCTGCGGCTGGCCGCCGATGGCAGCATCCCGGCCAACGACATGAACGACTGGATAAACGGCCGCGAAGGGCAGTTCGTGCTGATCAACGGCGCCCTGCGCCCCGAGATCGCCATCAACGGCGACGAGCGCTGGCGCGTCTGGAACGCCTGCAGCGCCCGCTACCTGAAGCTGGCCTTCAGCGACGGCCGCGCCTTCACGCAGGTGGGCACCGACGGCGGCCTGCTGGAACGCCCCGTCGAAGGGCTCAAGGAACTGCTGCTGGCGCCGGGCGAACGGGCCGAGCTCATCGTGCGCGCGGGCGGCCAGGCCTCGCAGGCCGCGCTGATGGCCCTGGCCTACGACCGCGGCAAGATGAACATGGTGGGCGACCTGCCGCCCGAGACCGGCCGCACGCTGGCCCAGGTAACGTTCGCGCCCGCGGCGGGCGACACGGCGCGCCCGCTGCCCGCCACGCTGCGCGCCATCGCGCCGCTCGGCGCACCCGCCGCGAAAAAGACCGTCATGCTCACCGAGCAGATGGACATGCAGCAGGACATGCACGCCACGAACCTGCAGGGCATGCCGGACGGCATGCGTTTCCTGATCAACGGCGCGAGCTTCGACCCGCAGCGCGTGAACCTGACCAGCCGGCGCGACCAGGTGGAAGTCTGGACCTTGCAGAACTTCACCGACATGGACCACCCCTTCCACATCCACGGCACGCAGTTCCAGGTGCTCGACCGCAGGCACGAGGGCGCCACGACGGCCGAACCCTGCCTGGCCTGGCGCGACACGGTGAACCTGCGTCCCAGCGAAACCGTGCGCATCGCCACCGTGCAGCGCTCGGCGGGACAACGCATGTTCCACTGCCACATCCTCGAGCACGAGGACCTGGGCATGATGGGACTATTGCAGGTGGTCTGATGGCCGGGTGACGCCCGGCGCGTCGTCACCTGGGATCGATGGGCGTCGCGAAATGCTGCGCCGGCTCGATGGCCTGGGCCGCGCGGATCAGCACGTCTTCGCGAAACCGCCCGGCCACCAGCTGGACGCCGACCGGCACGCCATCGGCCTCGCCGGCCGGCAGCGACAAGGCCGGCAACCCCAGCAGCGCGACGGCCAGCAGCGGGTGCTGGTCCTGCAGGAAGCGATGCATCTGCGCCGCGCCGCCCTGGTCGTGGTCGACGGCAACCGGCCGCCGGAACGACAGCGGCAGCAGCAGCAGAGGATGGTCGCGCAGCAGCAGGTTCCACTCGCGGGCCAAGGCATGGCGCCGGCCCAGGCCCTGGATATAGCCTTCGAAATCCAGCGCGGGCACGCTGCCGCGCGCATTGCGCCGGGCCGTGCGCACCGCCTCGTCGCCGTGGGCTTCGATGGCCTTGAGCCGGTCCAGCGCCTCTTCGGCCGAGGCCAGTTGCCGGAACAGCCGGGCCGCCTCCGCGAAACCGGGCAGCTCGAGGTCCTCGACCTCGTAGCCGGCGTCCTGCAAGGCGGCGCGCGTCCTGGCGATCGCCTGCGCGACCGCCGGATCGGTTTCATAGCCGTCGACCTGCGCCGCGACGCCGACCTTCAAGCGCGGCGCCTCCTGCGCAACGAGCGGCGCCGGCACGTGCCAGGGATCGCGCGGGTCCGGCTGCGCCAGCGCCGCCAGGCCCAGGGGCAGGTCGGCGGCCCGGCGCGCGAACAGGCCGGCCACGCTGGTGATCTGCGACGTGAGTCCGGGCGAGGACTGCGCCGTGGCGTTGTACAGGGGCACCCGGCCGAAGGACGGCCGAAGGCCATACACCCCGTTGACGTAGGCGGGATAGCGGATCGAACCGGAGCGGTCCGTGCCGTGGGCCAGGGCGCCGATGCCCACCGCCGTGGCCACCGCCGCGCCGCCGCTGGACCCGCCGGGCGTCACCGCCCGGTTCCACGGGTTGTAGGTGCGCCCGTGCAGGTCGTTGTCGGTGAAATAGCGCGCGGTGAAGGCGGGAACGTTGGTGCGGCCGATGATGACCGCCCCCGCCCGCCGCAGATTGGCGATGGCGGGCGCGTCCTCCGGCGCGATCTGGTCGCGGTAGGCCACGACCCCGCGGGTGGTCGGCCGGCCGGCGTAGTCGGTATCGATCTTGACCGTGACGGGCACGCCGTGCAGGGCGCCTATGGGCTGGCCGTGCCGGACGGCCGCGTCGGCGCGATCGGCGGCCTGCCGCGCGTCGTCGTAGAGCACGTCGACCACCGCGTTGACATGCGGGTTGACCGCGTCCAGGCGCGCGAAGGCGCTGTCGACGGCCTGCCGGCTGGAGATTTCACGGCGCAGGATGGCTTCGGCCAGCTCGGCCGCCCCCCACTGCCACAAGGGTCGCGTCGTCATGGATGACTCGTGCTCACTTCCGTTGGCGAGCTGCCCAGGATAGGGGCCGGTGCGGGCACGGGAAAATACTTTTCCCGAATAACCTTAGTTGCTCAACGCCCGCCCATCAGCGCGCGGCCGGAGTCGGCGGGCAGCCGGTAGCACAGGGGCCACGCCAGCGCCGTGACCAGCGCGACGGCCGTGAAGGCCAGGATGAAATCGCCACGCACCGGCGCCTGCCGCTGCGACCACTGCATCGACAAGTGCAGCACGCACACCGAGAAGGCCACGCCCAGCGTCGCCGACAACTGCTGGAAGGTGCTGTTCAGGCTGGTGGCCGCGCTCATGCGGGCGGACGGCACGTCGGCATAGGCGAAGGTGCCGTACACGTTGTACTGCAGGGAGCGCGCCATGCCGCCCAGCAGCAGCACCGCGGCGATCGCGGGGATGGGCCAGCCGGGCCGGAAGACGGCGCACAGGGCCAGGGAGACCGTGCACGCCACCCCGTTCCACAACAGCACATTGCGATAGCCGAATTTGCGCAGGACCCCGACGCTGGCCCCCTTGGCGCCCAGCGCGGCGATGCCGCTGGCCAGCATGGCCAGCCCGCTCTGCATCGCGTTCAGCCCCATGCCCAATTGCAGCATGAGGGGCAGCAGGAAGGGCAAGGCGCCGAACCCGATGCGGGCCAGCGTGCCGCCGACGAGCGCGACGCTGAAGCTCTGGATGCGCACCAGGGAAAAGTCCAGCACCGGGTGCGCGCAGCGCCGGGCGTGCACGCCGTACGCCACGCCGCTCACGGCAGCCACCGCCAGGAAGGCGCCGACCCGGGTCCAGTCCGCGCTGTCGCGGCTGAAGAGATCCAGCCCGTACATCGTGGCCGCGAGCGCGACCCCCATGAGCAGCAGCCCGCGCACGTCCAGCCTGGCCGGCTTGTCCATGCGCAGCGGCGGCACGTGGATGAGCGCCATCACCAGGCCGAGCAGGCCGATGGGAACGTTGATGAAGAAGATCCAGTGCCAGGAATAATAGGTGGTGATGAACCCGCCCAGCGGCGGCCCCAGCATCGGCCCGATCATGGCCGGCATCAGCACCCACGCCATGGCCTCGATCAACTGCGACTTGCTGACCGAGCGCAGCATGATGAGGCGGCCCACCGGCACCATCATGGCCCCGCTG